>JAPSLQ010000093.1 GCA_031180595.1 Isoptericola sp.
AGCTGGTTGCCGCGCACGACGGTCGACGAGCCGCGCTCGAGGATGTTGAGCTGCTCGGAGATCGTCGGGTTCGAGTTGAAGTTGTTCTGCACCTGACCCGGGCCGGGGACGGTCGAGTCGCGGGGCAGCTCGAGCAGCCGTAGCTGGCCGTAGGTCTCGGCCTTCTCCCCCGCCGTGGAGCCGGCGTCGCCGTCCACCGCCAGGTACCCGGTGAGGATCTCGCGGTCCGTGTTACCACCGGGGATGAACGTGGTGGTGAGCGAGAACGCGGACGTGTCCTGGCCCGGCATCTGCAGCGTCAGGTAGTACGGCGGCTGCGTGGGCGCGATCGTCTCGGTGCTCGACACCGGGTCGGCCGGCGTCTCCCACTCGTCCGAGCTGGAGAAGAACTGCGCCGCGTCCGTCACGTGGTACTGGGTGAGCAGCTCGCGCTGCACCTTGAACATGTCCTCCGGGTACCGGATGTGGCTCATCAGGTCGCCCGAGATCTCCTCGAGCGGGCGCAGCGACGTCGGGAAGACCTCCGACCAGGCCTTGAGCACCGGGTCCTCGGGCTCCCACGCGTAGAGCGTGACCGTGCCGTCGTACGCGTCGACCGTGGCCTTGACGGAGTTGCGGATGTAGTTGACCTCGGGCGGCAGCTCGACCGGCACGCCCTGCGCCGCGAGCGTCAGCGAGTCGGTCGTCGCCTCCTGCATCGGCATCGACGTCGAGTACGGGAACGCGTCCGACGTCGTGTAGGCGTCGATGATCCACTTGACGCGCCCGTCGACGACGGCCGGGTACATCTTGTTGTCGAGCGTGAGCCACGGCGCGACCTTGGCCACGCGCTGCTGCGGGTCGCGGTCGTACAGGATCTGCGACTCTTCGGTGACGCGGTCGGAGAAGAAGATCTGCTCGTCGCCGAACTTCAGCGCGAAGAGCAGCTTGCGCCAGAACGTGCCGATCTCCGGGCCGGCCGAGACCTCGTCCGTCGGGAACGCCGTCCGGATCT
Organism: Isoptericola sp.; assembly: GCA_031180595.1. Taxonomy (GTDB): domain Bacteria; phylum Actinomycetota; class Actinomycetes; order Actinomycetales; family Cellulomonadaceae; genus Isoptericola. The sequence goes on from JAPSLQ010000093.1 coordinate 995, forward strand.
GGCGACCGCCCTCGTCGTCCGCCTGGTAGTCGAGCTCCCACGGCTCCGTGCCCTCGGGCGCGCCGACGATCGAGTACGTCGTCGTCCTGGGCGAGAAGTAGATGCGCGGCTCGTAGCCCTTGTCGGTCAGCGCACCCTGGGTGGGGATCCCGCCCTCGAAGAACGCGGGCTGCCCGTCGGGGCCGGGCACGTTCCCGTACGCCGCGACGACGCCGTAGCCGTGCGTGTACACCGTGTGGTCGTTGGTCCAGTTGCGCTCGCCCAGGCCCTCGAGGTTCAGCTCGCGGACGGCGATGACGGTGTCGCGCACCTCGCCGTCGATCTCGTACCGGTCGACCGCGAGGTTCTGCTCGAAGTCGTAGTACTGCTTGTTCTGCTGCAGCTGGCGGAACGACGGGCTCACGACCTGCGGGTCGAGCAGGCGGACGGACGCCGTCGTCTCGGCGTCCTCGCGCAGCTGCCCGGCCTCGGCCTCGGTCGTCGCGTCGTACGACTGCTTCTCGATGTCGTCGAGGCCGAACGCCGTGAGCGTGGCGTCGATGTTGCGCTGGATGTACGGCGCCTCGAGCTGCTGGGCGTTCGGGTTGACCTGGAAGCGCTGCACGACCGCCGGGTACACGCCGCCGATCGCGATCGCCGAGACGACCATGAGACCGACGCCGATCGCGGGCAGGCGCCACGTGCCGCGGAACGCCGCCACGACGAAGAGCAGCCCGACGAGCACGGCCACCGCGGTGAGGATCTCCTTCGACGGGATCACCGCGTGCACGTCCGTGTAGTTGGCGCCGTCGTACCGGTTGTTCGAGGTCGTCAGGATCGAGTACCGGTCCAGCCAGTAGTTCGCGCCGACGAGCAGCATGAGCACCGCGCCGATGATCGCCAGGTGCACGCGCGCGCCCGGCGTCGTGCGGGGCGCTCCGGCCGCCGCCGGACCGAGCCGCAGCCCGCCGTAGAGGTAGTGCGTGACGAGCGCGGCGATGCCGGAGATCACGACCACCGACATGAGGAAGCTGACCACGAAGCGCAGCGCGGGCAGCGTGAAGACGAAGAAGCCGTGGTCCATGCCGAACTCGGGGTCCGACGTGCCGAACTCGCTGCCGTTGAGCGCGAGGAGCACCGTGCGCCACTGGGCGGCCGCCGCCACGCCGGCGAAGAAGCCCACCAGGAGCGGCGCCGCGACGGTCACGACCTTGCGCAGCGGCTCGACGGCCTCACGGTACTGGTCGAGCGTCGCCTGCTCGGGCGTCGACGGGGCGTAGACGGGGCGCACGCGGTAGGCGACCGCGAACGAGGTGAAGACGGCCGCCCCCATGACGAGGAACCCGGCGGCGAAGAGGATGCCGCGCGCGATCCACTGCGTCCAGATGACGTTGCCGAACCCGAGGTTCTGGAACCACAGGACCTCGGTCCAGAAGTTCGCCAGGAACAGGACCGCCACGACGACCGCCGCGAGGACGGCGATCGTGACCGTGAGAGGGCTGCGGCGGCGCTTGGTCGGTGGACCAGGACGTCGTGGCGGGGCGGTGAAGGACACGGTGCGGGCACCTCGCTCGTGCTCGGGACGGGGCTGACGACCGGGAGTGGTCGTCCTGGGTGAACGACCGGGTCTCTCCCCAGGTTCCCACGTTTCGGGCACACATGGTCAACGGCACCTCCACGTCAGCGCCGCCCGCCCCGACGTGGCGCGGCTCAGGTACAGGTCGGCAGCGACGCGCCCCGGCCGGCCCCGATCGCCTCCATGGCGTCCCGGGCGTCGGACAGGGTCGACACCGCCACGACCCGAAGCCCGTCGGGGACGTGGCCGACGACGTCGCGGCAGTTGCCCTGCGGGGCGAGGAACCAGCGCGCACCGTCGCGGAGCGCGCCGAACATCTTCTGCTCGATGCCGCCGATCGCGCCGACGTTGCCCTCGACGTCCATGGTGCCGGTGCCCGCGACGACCTCGCCGGCCAGCTCGTCGGCCGGCGTCAGCTTGTCGATGATGGCCAGCGCGAACATCGTGCCGGCACTGGGTCCGCCGACGTTCTCGATCTGGATCCGCACGTCGACCGGGTACTCGTACTCGGGGTCGAGGTAGACGCCGAGCAGCGCCCGCCCGTCCGCCTCGCCGGTCGGGATGGTGAGGTCGACCGGCTCGCCGTCGCGCAGGACGCCCAGGACGACGTCGTCGCCCGGGGTGACCTCGTCGAGCGAGCCGAGCAGGTCCTGGTGCGTCACGACCGGCTGCCCGTCGATGCTCTGCACGACGTCGCCCTCCGCGACGACGCCGTCGGCGCCGGTGCCAGGGGCCGCGCCGACGATCGTGAGCGTGGCCGGGACCTCCTGCCCGAGCTCGGTCAGCGCGGCCACCGTCGCGTTCTCCTGCGACGACACCATCTCGGCATGGCCCGTCTCCTCCTGCTCCTCGCGCGTCAGGTCGGGCGGGAAGATCGCCTCGACCGGCTGGACGGAGCGGTCCCGCGCGACCCAGCCGAGCAGGACGTCGCCCAGGAGCACGTCGCCGCCCGGGCCGCCGTACACGGAGACGGTCGTGAGGCGCAGCTGCCCTGACGCGTCGTACGTCTCGGCCCCCGCGATCTCGACGAGCGGGACCTCACGGGCGCTCTCGCCGTCGCCCAGCTCCTGGACGCCGAGCGTGTCCTCGGTCGGTCCCGGGGTGCGCACCGCGTACGCCGTCGGCATCACGAGCGCGACCGCGGCCAGCACCGCCGTGGCGAGCACCGCGACGGTGAGCGTCACCGTCCGGCGTGTCACGGGCGGGGCGAGATCGAGGTCCGGCTCGGCGGGCGCCAGGGTGTCGGGGTCGAACGTCACCGCCCCATCATCCCCGACGGGCCGGACGGGTGCGCCCAGAGCGAAAGCCGGAACCGGGCCCCGCGGCCGCGCGTCGAGCGTGGGTACCGTGAGACCGCGGCCGGCCGGTGCGACGGCGGTGCGGACGGACGGCGGCAGCAGCACCCGAGACCGACCTGAGGAGCGCGCAGTGAGCAACCTGCCCGACGACCCCGAGGGCGCCGAGGAGCGCGAGCAGATGCTCCGCGAGATGCTCTCCGGCTTCTTCGGCGACCGGACCGACGAGGTGCTGGAGCAGATGCGGGCCCAGGGCATCGACCCGGCCGCGCTGGCCGGGCTGCCGGGTGCGGGCACGCCCGACCCGGCGGTCATGCAGCAGGTGCTCGACCAGGTGCAGCGCCTGCTGTCCGCGTCCGGCGACGCCCCGGTGAACGCCGACGTCGCGCACGACGTCGCGCGCCAGGTCGCGGTCGCGCAGGGCGACCCGTCGCTCACCGGCGGGCAGGCGAAGGCGGCCACCGACGCGCTGTCCGTGGCCGAGCTGTGGCTCGACGTCGTGACCGACCTCCCTCCGGCGGGCGGCCGCCCGCGGGCGTGGAGCCGCTCGGAGTGGGTGGAGGCGACCCTGCCCGCCTGGAACCGCCTCGTCGCCCCCGTCGCCACGTCGGTCGCCGACGCGCTCGCGACCGTGCTGCGAGACCAGCTCCCGGACGACGGCTTCGGGGCCGACGGCCCCGGGCTCCCGGGCCTGCCCGCCGTCCCCGGCCTGCCGATGGGTGCCCTGGGCGGCGCGTTCGACCCGGCCGAGATGATGCGCCGGCTCGGTGCGGCCGTGTTCGGCATGCAGGTGGGGCAGGCCGCCGGCACGCTCTCGCGCGAGGTCTTCGGCGCCACCGACGTCGGCGTCCCGCTGCTCGACGAGCCCACCACGGTCCTCCTCCCGACGAACGTCGCGGCCTTCGCCGACGGGCTGGACGCACCGCTCGAGGAGGTGCGGCTCTACCTCGCGCTGCGCGAGGCCGCGCACGCACGCCTCTTCACCCAGGTCACGTGGCTGCGCGCCCACCTGCTCGGGCTCGTCGAGCAGTACGCGCGGGGCATCACGATCGACGTCGACGTGCTCGAGCAGCAGGTCCGCGACATCGACATGAGCGACCCCGAGGCGCTGCGCGGCGCGCTCACGGGCGGGGTGTTCGGGGTCCAGCACACCGAGGAGCAGAAGGCCACGCTGCTCCGGCTCGAGACCGCCCTGGCCCTGGTGGAGGGCTGGGTCGGCGAGGTCGCGGCCACCGCCGCCCTCCCCCACCTGCCGCACGCGGTCCCGCTGCGGGAGATGCTCGCCCGGCGGCGCGCCGCGGGCGGGCCGGCCGAGCACACCTTCGCGGCGCTCGTCGGGCTCGAGCTGCGGCCGCGGCGCTCGCGAGACGCGGCCGCGCTCTTCGCCCACGTCCTGCAGGCGGGCGGACCGCAGGCCCGCGACGCGGTCTGGGAGCACCCCGACCTGCTGCCCGGGCCGGCCGACCTCGACGACCCGGCGGGCTATCTCGGCAGGCGGGCGGAGCAGGCCGACGCGCACGCCGACGTCGACGCGGCGCTCGCGCAGATCCTGGGCGAGGGCGGGGACGACGGCCCCGGTCAGGACGGCGGTCCCGGTCAGGACGGCGGTCCGGGTCTGTACGGCGGAGACTCGCCCCGCGCGGGCTGAGAGGGCTCAGGGCTCGACGTCGTCGGGCGTGCCGAGGTCGTCGGGACTGCCGACCGACTCGTCCTGGACGAAGGCCACGCCCTCGAGGAACCCCCGGGCCCGCTCGGTGCGCGGGAAGCCCTCGAGCAGCCTCCAGAAGTCCGGACCGTGGCCGGCGTGCAGCAGGTGCGCGAGCTCGTGGAGCAGCACGTAGTCGAGCACCCATCCCGGCATCCCCTGGACGCGGGTCGAGATGCGGATCGACCCGTCCACGAGCGTGCACGAGCCCCAGCGCCGGCCCTGGTTGGCGGACCACCGCACGCTCGTCGGGCGGGCCCTGCCCTCGAGGTACTTCGCCGACAGCTCGCGCGCCCGGGCCATGAGCTCGTCGTCCGACGGGCGACGCCGTCGCTCCTTGTCCGCGAGCCGGGCGAGCATCTTCGCCACCCACTCCTGCTCCTGCGCCCGGGAGAAGCGCGCCGGGATCGCGACGATGGTGCGTTCACCGTCGCGGTAGGCGCTCACCGTGGCGGTCCGCCGACGGCTCCGGCGTACCTCCACTGACGTCGGGGCGTCGTGGACCACGGAACGACCGTACCGAAAAAACGTCAAGAATGTGTTTCGCCCCACAGTAGCGGTGCCTGTGGACGACGCACGGGGGGCTCGTGGCGCGCGTGCCACAGTGGCGCCATGACCGTCGCCACGACCACGCACGACGACGTCGGCAGCGCTCGGAAGGACGTCCGGCTGCGGCCCGGCACACCCGTGCTCGACCGCGGTGACGGCGAGGTGCAGCTCGGCACCGACGTGCGCTGGGCGCTCGTCGTGGCCGGCCTCTCGGACGCGGAGGCGGGCTGGCTGTGCGAGGTGGCGGCGCGCCGCCACCGGTCGCTCGAGCAGACGGCACGCCGGTGGTCGGTGGACGAGGCCCGCGTGACGGAGATCGTGGACCTGCTCGCGCGGTGCGGTTACCTCGTGCCGCAGGCGTCCCCTCCAAGACGAGTCACCGCCCCCGCCGACGGTGCGGCCGACGCCCCGACGCTCGGGGCGCTGCGGCCGGACGGCGCGGGCGCGGCGACGCTCGCCGCGCGGGCGCGGCGGACCGTGGGTCTGAGCGGGCTGGGCCGGATCGGCGCGGGGCTGGCCCTGCACCTCGCGACGGCCGGCGTCGGGACGCTCGTCCTCGACGACGTGCGGCCGGTGCAGACCGCGGACACGGGTCTCGGCGGCTACGCGCAGCGTGACGTGGGCAGAGCCCGCGAGCGGGCGCTGCGGGAGCTGCTCGCCGAGCGCCACCCACGCACCGCCGTCGTGCACGAGGTCGACGGCCCGGCGCCGGACGCCGTCGTGGTCGTGGAGCCCGACGTCGTCGAGCCGGCGCGGTACCGGCGGTTGCTGGGCGACGGCGTACCGCACCTGCCGGTCGTCGTGCGGGAGGCCGACGTCGTGGTCGGCCCGCTCGTGCTGGCGGGGCGCTCGCCGTGCACGGGGTGCGTGGCGCGGCACGCCGCGGACGCCGACGCGCGGTGGCCGGACCTGGCACGCCAGCTGCGTGCGCGGGAGGCGGACCGGGGCCACGAGACGACGCTCGCCGCGAGCGCTGCGGCGCTCGCGGCGGGCCAGGTGCTCGCGCTCCTCGACGGGGCCCGGCCGGTCGCGGTCGGGGCCACGCTCGAGGTGGCGCTGCCCGAGGCGCTGCCCCGGGTCCGACCGGTGCAGCCGCACCCGGCGTGCGGCTGCACCGGTCTGGTGCCGGTGGGATGACCGGCGGCGCGGGCGGTCATGCCGCCACGGTCTCCGACTTCCGCGGCCGACCGCGACCGCGCTTGCGCGCGACCACGGCGCCGTCGACGAAGACCTCACCGCCCCAGACGCCCCAGGGCTCGCGACGCTCGATCGCGCCGGCGAGGCAACCGGCCTGCAGGGGGCACGAGCGGCAGAGCGCCTTCGCCTCCTCGACCTGGGTCGTGTGCTCGGCGAACCAGAGCTCGGGGTCGTGGGTGCGGCACGGCAGCATGGCCGCGAACTGGCGGTCCAGCTCGGCCGCCTCGGCCGGGCTCTGCGCCAGGGGTTGATGGGGAGTCCAGGGGCCGGAACCGCCCTGGGGGATCGTGTCGAGCAGCCGCTCGTCCAACAGCTGTGCGAGACGCACGAGTTCCTCCGTCAGGTCCTTGGTGTGGTGCGAACGTCGATGTTCAGGACCTGCGGTGGTCCCCTGGCTTCAGGGGGCCGGCTCGTGCGACCTGGTGAGGTCTTCTTCCCTGGGCGGAAAGACGAAGGCCGCGGGTCCCGGTTGGACTCCGCGGCCTGGACCGGTCAACAGACCGGATGCATCCAGGGTGCGGAGTCGGGTGCGAAGGTGCGATCGATGAGGCCAGCTCCGGCGTGCGTACGCACACGGACGGGAACGACCGCCGCGCACGGCACGAGGGCAGACTTCGCCCCCGGCACGTGGCCGGACGATGCGTTCACCAGCGTGATCAGGTTCATCGTGTCCATCTCTCTGCACCCACCTCCTCACTGCTCTCGGGCTTGCACCTCTCGGCGCGCGCCATCTCCGTCAGGGACTTTCCGAGCATAGACCCGAGAGCCGCGAGCGCCACCCCTTTTTTCGAAGTTCCTGGGAGATTTTTTCTCAGGGCGTCCCCGCGTCGGCGACGAGCGCCAGGATCGTGGGCCCGTAGCGGTCGATCTTGGCCGGTCCGATGCCGTTGATCCGTGCGAGCTGCGCGATCGACGACGGCCGCACCTCGGCGATCTCGGCGAGGGTCGCGTCACCGAGGATCGTGTACGCCGGCTTGTCGGTCTCGCGGGCGACCGACAGCCGCCACTCCCGCAGGGCGTCGAAGAGCTCGAGGTCGGCGTCGCCGGTGAGCTGCTGGCGCGCCTGGCCGCGCTGGCGGCGCGCGGCTCCCGCGCTCCGTCCCCGCGGCTCCTCGGGCCACAGGCCGTCGAGGAACCGGGTGCGCTTGCGCGTCGCCCGGCCGCCGGGGTTGCGCGAGCGGGCGAACGACACCTCGAGGTGCTCCCGGGCGCGCGTGACTCCGACGTACAGAAGGCGTCGCTCCTCCGCCACGGCGTCGTCGGTCTCGGCGAGCGAGATCGGCATGAGGCCCTCGCTCATGCCCGCGAGGAACACGGCGTCCCACTCGAGGCCCTTGGCCGCGTGCAGGGAGGCCAGCGTGACGCCCTCGACCGTGGGCGCGTGCTGCGCCGCGGCGCGCTCCTCGAGCTCGGCGACGAGCGTGGCGATCGTCGCCGGCTGCTCCTCGGTGCCGAGCCGCGTCAGGTCGTCCGCGAGACCGACGAGGGCGTTCATCGCCTCCCAGCGCTCCCGGGCCGCGCCGCGGGCGGCGGGCGGGCGCTCCGACCAGCCGGCGGACGTGAGCACGTCGCGCACCTGCTCCGGCATCGGCTGGTCCGGGTCGGCCGAGCGCGCCGCGCCGCGCAGGAGCACGATCGCGTCCCGCACGTCCTTGCGCTGGAAGAAGCGCTCGCCACCGCGCACCTGGTAGGAGATGCCGGCGTCGGCCAGCGCGGACTCGAAGGCCTCGGACTGGGCGTTCGTGCGGTAGAGGACGGCGATCTCGGACGGCCGGACGCCGTCGGCGACGAGGCGCCCCGCACGTGCGGCGATCCCGGCGGCCTCGGACTCGTCGTCGTCGTACACCGTGAACGACACGGGCGGTCCGGCGGGTCGCTGGGCGCGCAGCTCGAGCGCGCCGGCGACGCGACCGCGGCGCAGGACCTCGTTCGCGAGGTGGACGACCTGCGGCGTCGAGCGGTAGTCCCGCACGAGCCGGATCACCTGGGCGTCGCGGTACGTCCGCGTGAAGTCGAGCAGGTAGTGCGGCGTCGCGCCCGTGAAGGAGTAGATCGTCTGCGACGGGTCGCCGACGACGCACAGCTCCCGGCGCCCGCCCAACCACTGGTCGAGGAGGAACTGCTGGAGCGGGGAGACGTCCTGGTACTCGTCGACGACGAAGTGCCGGTACTGCGATCGCACCTCGTCGGCCACCTGCCGGTGCGAGGACAGCATGTCCGCCAGCATGAGCAGGACGTCCTCGAAGTCGATCACGCCGCGCTCGGTCTTGACGTCCTCGTAGGCGGTCAGCAGACGCGCGACCGTCTGGTGGTCGTAGCCCGACGGCGCAGGACGGTCGTCGGCGAGCGCCGCCTTGACGTAGTCCTCGGCCACGACGAGCGAGACCTTGGCCCACTCGACCTCGGACGAGAGGTCGCGCACCGCGACGCGGTCCACGGCGACGCCGATGCGGCGGGCCGCCTCCGCGACGACCGCCGCCTTGTGCTCGAGGATCTTCGGCGGCGCGCCACCGACGACGCGCGGCCAGAAGTACCCGAGCTGGCGCAGCGCGGCAGCGTGGAACGTCCGCGCCTGGACCCCGGCGACACCGAGCTCCCGCAGTCGCGTGCGCATCTCGCCGGCCGCGCGTGCGGTGAACGTCACGGCCAGGACCGACGTCGGCTTGTACGCGCCGGAGCGCACGCCGTACGCGATGCGGTGCGTGATCGCGCGCGTCTTGCCCGTGCCCGCACCAGCGAGGACGCACACGGGCCCGGTGAGCGCGAGGGCGACGTCGCGCTGCTCCGGGTCGAGCGCGTCGAGGATGGCGTCGGGATGAACCGGCGAACCGGTCGCGTTGGTGGCGAGGGACATCGCCTGCGATTGTTGCAGCCGATCCTGACACGTACCGACCGCCGTCCCCAGGAGGACATCTCGATGACCGCCACCCCGACGCTCCCTGCGCCCGGCACCGTCACCATGTACTCGACGACCTGGTGCGGGTACTGCCGCCGGCTGCGCACCCAGCTCGACTCCGAGGGCATCGCGTACACCGTGATCGACATCGAGGAGCGGCCGGAGACGGCGGAGTTCGTCGAGCAGGTCAACGGCGGCAACCGGACGGTGCCGACGGTCGTCTACCCGGACGGGTCGGCCGCGACCAACCCCTCGCTCGCGGACGTCAAGGCGGCCCTGGCCAACTGACGGGCCGCGGCGTCGGGTGCCCGGCGCCGGCCTCAGCCCGGGAGGTCGGCGCCGTACCACTCCTCGACGAGCGCACGGGCGATCGACTGCCGGCCCGGCAGGCCCACCTCGCCCGACTCGACGGCGCGGAGCAGCGCGTCGCGCGAGAACCAGCGCGCGTCGCTGATCTCGTGCTCGTCGACCCGGACCGCGGTCTCCGCCGCGCGGGCACGGAAGCCCACCATCAGCGACGCGGGGAACGGCCAGGCCTGGCTGCCGCGGTAGACCACGTCCTCGGGCCGCGACCCGACGACCACGCCGGTCTCCTCGACGACCTCGCGCCGTACCGCCTGCTCGAGGCCCTCCCCCGGCTCGACGAACCCCGCGAGCGTCGAGAAGCGTCCCGCCGGCCAGTGCGCCGCGTGCCCGAGGAGGATCCGGTCGGCGTCGTCGACGACCGCCATGATGACGGCCGGGTCGGTGCGCGGGTAGAGCTCGCGGTCCTCGCGCGTGCAGACCCGTGTCCAGCCCGCCTGACG
>JAPSLQ010000094.1 GCA_031180595.1 Isoptericola sp.
GACGTTCGGGTACTCCTCCATGAACGCGTCGGCCACGTCCTGGATCGTCGGGTCCCAGGCCCAGACGAGCAGGTCCCCGCCTTCCTCGAGGGCGGCGGCGACGTCGTCCGGGCTGCCGGCGGCCTGGGCGGACCCGTCGGTCGAGCCGCCCGAGCACGCGCTCAGGGCGAGGCCGAGGGCGCCGACGGCGCCGATCGCGGCGGCCGTGCGGCGCGCCGTCCGGGGCGTGGTGGTCATGAGGTGGTTCCTCTCGCTTCGGTTCGGGTCTTCGGAGGTGCGGTCGGAGGGTCAGCCCTTGACGGACCCGGCCGAGAGGCCGGACTGCCAGTAGCGCTGCAGGAGCAGGAACCCGGCGACGAGGGGCAGGATCGTCAGCAGCGATCCCGTGATGACGAGGTGGAAGATCGCCTCGCCGCCCGCGGTCGCCGCCTGGCTGTTCCAGGCGTTGAGGCCGAGCGTGAGCGGGTACCAGTCCGGGTCGCGCAGCATGATCAGCGGCAGGAAGTAGTTGTTCCACGTCGCCACGACGGTGAAGAGCAGCACGGTGACGAGGCCCGGCGCGAGCAGCGGCAGGCACACCTGCCAGAACGTGCGCAGCTCGCCCGCGCCGTCGATCCGGGCGGCCTCCATGAGCTCGTCCGGGATCGCCTCGGCCGCGAACGTCCACATGAGGTACAGGCCGAACGGCGAGATGAGCGACGGGATGATGACCGACCACGGCGTGTTGGTCAGGCCCATCTGGCTGAACATGAGGAACGTGGGCACGGCGAGCGCGGTGCCCGGGACGGCGACGGCGCCGATGACGATCGCGAACACCGCGCGCTTGCCGGGGAACCGGAACTTCGCGAGCCCGTAGCCGCCGAGCAGCGCGAGCAGGGTCGCGCCGCCCGCTCCGAGCACGACGTAGAGCAGCGTGTTGCCGAACCACCGCAGGAACACGCCGTCGCCGTACGTCAGCGTCGCGACGACGTTGTCCCACAGCGCGAACTCCCCGCCGAACCACAGGCCGAACGAGCCGAACAGGTCGGACTGGGTCTTGGTGGCGTTGATGAGCAGCCACACCAGCGGCACGAGGGAGTACACGAGCACGACGCCGGTCAGGATCGTGAGCGTGACGTTCTTGCGGGGGCGGGTCACGCTGCCGGGCGGGCGCCGCCGGATCGTGACGGGACCGCGCGCCGCGCGGTCCGTGCGGTCCGTGCGCACCGAGGGTGTCGTCGTCGTCGTCATCGCCCGTCCTCCTTGCGCATGCCGCGGAGCTGGACGACGTACGCGACGAGCATGGTCAGCAGGCCCATGATGATCGCGACGGTGGCCGAGTAGTTGTGCTGCTGGCCCGAGAAGGACAGCGAGTAGGCGTAGAGGTTCGGCGTGTACGACGTCGAGATGTAGTTCGGCGCGAGCGACTGCAGGATGCTCGGCTCGTTGAAGAGCTGGAAGCTGCCGATGATCGAGAAGATCGTGGCGATGACGAGGGCGCCGCGGATCGCGGGGATCTTGATCGCCGAGATCACGCGCCACTGGCCGGCGCCGTCGATCTCCGCGGCCTCGTAGAGCGACGTCGGGACGACCCGCAGGGCGGAGTAGAAGATCAGCATGTTGTAGCCCACGAACTCCCAGGTCACGATGTTGCCGATCGCGGCGAGGATGAACCGCGAGCCGAGCGGGTCGGGCAGGTCGGCGCCGATCGCGGACTCGAGGTTGCCCCACAGACCGAACCGGCTGCCGTACATGAAGCCCCACATCAGCGCGGCGACGACGCCCGGCACGGCGTAGGGCATGAAGATCGAGATGCGGAAGAAGTCGCGCCCGTAGAGCCGGCCCGAGTCGATCGCGAGCGCCACGAGCAGGGCGATCCCGAGCATGATCGGCACCTGCACGAGCAGGAAGAGCAGCACGCGGCTGAAGCCCTGCCAGAACAGCGGGTCGCTCATCGCGCGGGCGTAGTTCTCGAGACCGACGAACTGCGTGCCGCCCACGAGCTGGGTGCGGAACAGGCTCAGGTAGAGCGAGTAGGCGATGGGGGCCAGGAACACCAGCGCGAAGACGGCCATGAACGGTCCGACGAACGCCCAACCGGTCCATCGCGCCCGGGGTCCTCGGGCCGGGGCGCCCGTCGGCTCGCCGGGCGGCGCCTTCGCTGCGATGACAGCGCTCACGGTCCACTCCTTCGGGGCTGGTCGCGCCGCGGCGTCGTCCTCAAGCGCCGCAGCACCGATGTTTACGTAAACATCAGCGGAGCCAGAGTGGCCGCCGACGCGCGCTCTGTCAAGGCGTGTCCACGCCCGTGGCGGACGGGCACCTCGGGCGACCCGGCAGCGGTGCGGCAGTACGATCCCCGCATGCCCCCCTCCGGCACCCCTGCACCGCGACGCGCGCGCACCGGGCCGTCGATGGCCGACGTCGCGGCGCTCGCGGGCGTGTCGTCGCAGACCGTCTCCCGGGTCTCGATGGGGCTCGACAACGTGCGGCCGGAGACCCGCCGCAAGGTGCTGACGGCGATGGCCGAGCTCGGCTACTCCGCCAACGTGGCCGCCCGCGCGCTGCGGTACGGCAGCTACGGGACCCTGGGCGTCATCGCGCACCGGCTCGCCCGCACGGGGGAGTCGCGCACGGTCGAGGCGGTCGTCGAGGCCGCGCGTGCCCAGGGGTACACGGTCACGCTCGTCGACGTCGAGAGCCCGTCGTCGGACGAGGTCACGGCGGCCGCCGCACGCCTGAGCCACCAGGCGATCGACGGGCTCGTCATCATCCGCGCCGAGACGGCGACCCCGGACACGCTCGCGCTGCCGCACCGCATGCCGGTGGTCGTCTCCGACTCGCGCTTCGTGGGGCACCACCCCGCCGTCGGCGCCGACCAGATCGACGGCGCGCGAAGAGCGACGCAGCACCTGCTCGGCCTGGGCCACGCCACCGTGCACCACGTGGCGGGTCCGGCCGACAGCGGCCCGGCACAGATGCGGGCGGACGCCTGGCGCGCCGCGCTCACCGAGGCCGGTCGCGACGTGCCCGACGTCCTGCGCGGCGACTGGACCGCGGGCACGGGCTACGAGATCGGCCGCGAGCTCGCCGCCGACCTGGACGTGACGGCGGTGTTCTGCGCGAACGACGAGACTGCCGCCGGCGTGCTCCGCGCCCTGCACGAGGCCGGTCGCCGGGTGCCCGCCGACGTGTCCGTCGTCGGGTTCGACGGCATCCCGCTCGCCGAGCACCTGTGGCCGCCGCTGACCACGGTGGTGCAGGACTTCTCCGGCATCGGCCGCGCGCTCGTCGACCTACTGCTGCAGCAGGTGCGCGACGGCCGCGCCCTCGACGACGTGCACACGCTCGTGCCCGTCGAGCTCGTCGTGCGTGCCAGCACCGGCCCGGCGCCGGGCGCGCGGCGGCGCGACTCCTGACCGACCCGACCTGGAGGACCCGTGACAGACCTGACCGACCCCGCTGCCTCTCCCGCCCGGCAGTCCCTGCTGGAGCGAGCCGCGGCGGCGCTCGGCGGCCGGGCGAGCGTCCGCGCCGTCTACGGGGAGCCGATCACGCAGGGGGACGTGACGATCGTCCCGGTGGCCCGGGGGAGGTTCGGGTTCGGCGGCGACGAGGCGGGCGGCGGTGGCGGCGCGGAGGTACGACCGCTCGGCTACGTCGAGATCGCGAACGGCGGCAGCACGTGGCACCCGGTCGGCTCGGGCTCCGTCGACGCGCGGGCCTTCGCCGTCGGCCTCGGTGTCGGGCTCGGGCTCGGCGTGGTCCTCGCTGCCACGGTCCGCAGCCTGGTCCGGGGCGCCTGACGGCCCGCCACGCCACGACGACGAAGGGCCCGCACCGGATCGGTGCGGGCCCTTCGGCTGCGGAGGATGGGGGATTCGAACCCCCGAGGGCGTGAACCCAACACGCTTTCCAAGCGTGCGCCATAGGCCGCTAGGCGAATCCTCCTGGTGGCGCCGCCGACGTCCCGGACGCGGGCAGCCCCAGCAGGATACCGGACCGGCGGTGGTGCCTCCGAATCGCGCCGGGGTGACGGTCGTCTCGGCCTGTCGGGGCGCTCGGCACCCGGTTTCGAGCGGGACCCGGGTCTCGGTTAGGGTAGGGATCAGACCCCCCGTGCGGCACCATCTCGCCGAACTCCCCCAGGGCCGGAAGGCAGCAAGGGTAGGTGAGCTCTGGTGGGTGTGCGGGGGGTCCTTGCTTCCCCGCTCCGGCCGCGGAGATGTGACGCGGTGCACGACGACGGCATGCGCGCCACGATGTGGACACACTTTCGTCTGCATATTGAGATTTCTCCGCTGCCGAGTTGGTGGTCGACCGGTACGGGTGTTCACCTTGTGGGCATGTCCCGCATCGTGACCGCAGCCCCCGCGACCCCGCCCCCCGTGGCGCGCGTCGTCATGCGCTGTACCGCGATGCCCGCGGACCGAATGTGCGGCGCCTGACCACAGGCACTCCTCGCAGACCCGCACCGGCCCGCCGTCCGTCCGACGGCGCGGGCCAGCCCAGCACCCCCGCGCCCGCCACGCGCTGATGGCCGTGGCCGCCGCCTCCCGAGCACCCCACGACGTCCGTGGCACGGCGAACCCGTGCGCGCCGTCGACCACCCGGAAGGACACCCATGTCTCGCAAGCTCTTCTCCCTCACCGCACTCACGGCCGCCGGATCCCTGGTGCTCGCGGGCTGCGGCGCCGACGCCGACGCGGCCGCCGGCTTCTCCGCCGGCACCGCCGAGGACCCGGTCCGCATCGGCGTCGTCTCCGCCGGCGAGGACTACTGGGAGACCTTCACGCAGGCCGCGGCCGAGGAGGGCATCACGGTCGAGATCGTGAACTTCTCCGACTACCAGCTGCCCAACCAGGGCCTGTCGGACGGCGACCTGGACCTCAACCAGTTCCAGCACCTGCAGTTCCTCGCGGGCTACAACGTCGCCAGCGGCCAGGACCTCACGCCGGTCGGCGCGACGGCGGTCTACCCGCTCGCGCTGTACTCGGCGAAGCACGGCTCGGTCGAGGAGATCCCGGACGGCGGCGAGGTCGCGATCCCGAACGACGAGACCAACCAGGCGCGCGCGCTGCTCGTGCTGCAGGAGGCCGGCCTCGTCACCCTGCGCGACGGCGGCAACTCGTTCTCGACGCCGGCCGACGTCGTCGCCGAGGAGTCCAAGGTCACGGTCACGCCGGTCGACGCCGCGCAGACGGCGCTGGCGCTGCAGGACGTCGACGCGTCGATCATCAACAACGACTTCGTCGGTGACGCCGGTCTGACCGCCGACGACGCGATCTTCTCCGACGACCCCGACTCGGCCGCGTCCGAGCCGTACATCAACGTGTGGGTGGCGCGTGCCGAGGATGCCGACGACGAGACGGTCGCCAAGCTCGTCGACATCTTCCACACCCCCGAGGTCGAGCAGGGCGTGCTCGACGCGTCCGGCGGCACCGGCGTCATCAAGGACAACGAGGCCGCCGACCTGCAGGCGATCCTCGAGGAGATCGAGACCAACCTGCAGGCCCAGGCCTGATGACGGCCCCGATCATCAGCTTCCGCGGCGCCACCAAGGTCTTCCCTGGTCGGCGCCGCGGAGGCGCGGGCGAGGTCCGCGCCGTCGACGGCGTCACGCTCGACGTCCACGCCGGCGAGATCTTCGGCGTCATCGGGTACTCGGGCGCCGGGAAGTCCACGCTCGTGCGCCTCATCAACGCGCTCGAGCCGACGACGGACGGATCGGTCGTCGTCGACGGCACCGACCTCACGGGCCTGAGCGAGGCCCGGCTCCGCCCGGTGCGCGCCGGGATCGGCATGATCTTCCAGCAGTTCAACCTGCTGTCGTCGCGGACGGTGGCGGGCAACGTCGCGTACCCGCTCGAGGTCGCGGGCTGGTCGCGGGCGCGGCGGGCCGAGCGGGTTCGCGAGCTCCTCGACTTCGTCGGGATCGGCGACAAGGCCGACGTCTACCCCTCCAAGCTCTCGGGCGGGCAGAAGCAGCGCGTCGGCATCGCCCGCGCGCTCGCGACCAACCCGCGCATCCTGCTCGCGGACGAGGCGACGAGCGCGCTCGACCCCGAGACCACCGCCGACGTGCTCGCGCTGCTCAAGCGGGTCAACCGCGAGCTCGGCATCACCGTCGTCGTGATCACGCACGAGATGGACGCGGTGCGCTCGATCTGCCACCGCGTCGCGGTGATGGAGCACGGCAAGGTCGTCGAGCTGGGCGACGCGTACCAGGTCTTCAGCGCGCCACGCCACCCCGTGACGCGGCGGTTCGTCGCCTCGGCGCTCAAGGACCGGCCCTCGCCCGCGGTGCTGGCCCGGCTGCGCGAGCGTCACCCCGGCCGCATCGTCACCGTCCGGGTCGACGAGGTGTCCGGATCCTCCGCGCACGTCACGCACGTGCTCCGCGAGCACGAGGTCGACGGCACGATCGTCTACGGCGGGATCACGGAGGTCGCCGAGCGGCCGTTCGGCTCGCTCACGCTCGAGCTCGTCGGCTCCGACGCCGCGGTGGGCGCCGCACTCGCCGGCCTGCGTGCCGTGACCGACGTCGTCGACCACGGCACCGCTGCCGACCCGCGCGACGACGCGTCCGCCGTCGTGCACGCACCCGGGAACCGAGAAGGGAGCGACCGATGAGCTGGGACCAGCTCGGCCCGCTGCTGTGGGCGGCGGCCGGCCAGACCGCGTACATGGTGCTCGTCACGCTCGTGGTGGGCGGGTTCCTCGGGCTCGCGCTCGGGCTGGGCCTCTACCTCACCCGGCCGGGGAACCTGCTCGCGAACCGAGCCGTGTTCGCGGTGCTCAACGTGGCGGTGAACGTCGTGCGCCCCGTGCCGTTCATCATCTTCCTCGCGGTGCTCGGTCCGCTGACGCGTGCCGTCGTCGGCCGGACGATCGGTATCGAGGCGTTCACGTTCGCGATGTGCGTCATGGCGACCTTCGTGTTCGCGCGGCTCGTCGAGCAGAACCTCGTGTCGATCGACCCGGGCGTCGTCGAGGCTGCCCGTGCCATGGGCGCCTCGCCGCTGCGGATCATCCGGACCGTGCTGGTGCCGGAGGCGCTCTCGCCCCTGATCCTCGGGTACACGTTCCTGTTCGTCGGCGTGCTCGACATGTCCGCGATCGGTGGCTACCTGGGTGCGGGCGGGCTCGGCGACTTCGCCATCGTGCACGGCTACCGTCAGTACGACTGGGCCGTCACCGGCGTCGTCGTGGTGCTGATCATCGCGATCGTGCAGCTCGTGCAGCTGCTCGGGAACTCGCTGGCCCGGCGGGCTCTGCGCCGCTGACCTGTGGTCGACCGTCCCGGTCCTGCGGGGTTCGCGACCCCGAACCCCGCACGACCGGGACGTCGGTCGCTCACACGTCGGTGAGTCGCCGCCACTGGTGCACGACGGCGGTGGTCGCCACGGGCGCGACGGCCGCGGTGAGCCAGAGGGCGGCGGGATTGACGGCCGCCGCGGCGTCGGGACCGCCCGTGCCGGTCCACAGCGACGGCACGGCGTAGGGGAACCAGGCACCCGCGCCCACGACCACGACCAGCTGCGTCAGGGCGACGACCCCGATCAGCGCCCCGACGGTGGCGAGCGGGCTGCGGGTCGCCGTCGCCACCGCGGCGAAGGGCACCGCCAGCCCGGCGGCGAGGAGGCCGGCGACCAGGGTCCGGCCCGCGCCCTCCCAGGCCTCCGGGCCGAACGCCTCGCCGGCGGCGGCCGTGGCGGCCGCCGACAGCCCCACCGTCAGCCCGACGGCGGCCACCGCGCACGCCGCGGCCCAGCCGACCACCACGACGCACCGGGCGAGCGCGAGCGCGCCGCGCGGCGTGGCGAGGCCGAAGAGCGCACCCGCCCGGCCGTCCGCCAGGGGCTGGCCGAACGCGGCGGCGAGCGCGAACCCGCCCGCCATGAGCAGCGCGACCGACAGCACCTGCCCGCACACGGCCAGGTGCGTGGCGCCCAGGGGTCCGACGGCGTAGTCGGCGAGCTTCGCGGCACCGGGCCCCGCGACCGCGCCTGAGCGGGCGAGCGCCGTCATGCCCACCGAGGCCACCGGTACCAGGGCGACGAGCAGCGGCGTCGAGATCCGCCGCACGGTCGACCGTCGCCACAGCAGTGCCTCGACCCGCAGCGCGGTCGCCAGGCTCCCGCTCATGCGGCCGTCCCCGCCGCGTCCGCGGTGTCGGCGTCGAGCACCATGCCGAAGAACCGACGCTCGAGGTCGCTGCCGCCGGGCTCGAGCTCTCCGACCACCCGGCCCGCGTGGACCACGACGACCCGGTCGGCGACCCGGGCGACCTCGTCGAGATGGTGGCTCGAGACGAGCACGGCCGCGCCGTCGTCGGCCAGGGAGCGCACGAGCTCGCGCACCAGCACGACGCCGCGCGGGTCGAGCGCCGACGTCGGCTCGTCGAGCACGAGCGCGACCGGTCGGTGCACGACGGCGCACGCGATCCCGAGCCGCTGGGCGTTGCCCAGCGACAGCGTGCGGGCGGGGGCACCCGTCCAGGGGCCGAGGTCCAGCGCGTCGATCACGGCGCCCGCGGCCGGGAGCTCGCGGTCCGGCAGCCCGTGGAGGAGTGC
The DNA here is from genome assembly GCA_031180595.1 of Isoptericola sp. Classification (GTDB taxonomy): domain Bacteria; phylum Actinomycetota; class Actinomycetes; order Actinomycetales; family Cellulomonadaceae; genus Isoptericola. The sequence continues at coordinate 8,556 of JAPSLQ010000094.1, forward strand.
GGCGACGCGGACGTTCTCCGCGACCGTGAGGTCGGGGGAGACCAGCGGCGTCCCGACGACGTGCCCGAAGCGGCGGGCCGTGCGCATCGCCATCGACGTCGGGTCCTCGCCGAGGACTCGCGCGGTGCCCGACGCCGGGCGCAGCCGACCGGTGAGCACGCGCAGCGCCGTCGTCTTGCCGGCGCCGTTGAGCCCGACCATCGCGACGACCTCGCCCGGGCTCACCTCCAGGGAGAGCCCGGCCAGCGCCGTGCGCCGGCGAAATGCGTGCCCGACGGCGTCGAGCAGCAGCGCGGTCACGACGCCTCCCCGAGGACGTGCAGGGCGTGCGTGACGACCTCGCCGAGCGACGGGCCGCCGCCGGGGCCGTCGGCGAGGTCGGGCAGCGCGAGCAGGGCGGCGGTGCAGGCGCCGAGGCACGCGGCCGTCGCGACCGCGGCGTCGAGGCGAGGCACGCCGTCGGAGACCAGGCGCTCGACGATCGCCGCCTCGGTCTCGGCGGTCGCCGCGGCGACCGCGCCCCGCAGCGCGGGGATGCGCGCGACCAGCGCCACCCGTCGCGAGGCCGTCGCGTCCTCGACCGGCTCGATCGTGCCGAGCGCGGCGAGCATGCCGCGACGGACGCGCTCGACCGGTGGGAGCTCGGTGGGCTGCGCCGCCACCGCCTCGGCGAGGAGCGGGTCGTAGGGGTCCGAGACGAGCACCGCGTCCTTGGTGGGGAAGTGGCGGAAGAACGTCATCTGGGTCACCCCCGCGGCCTCGGCCACCTGCGCGACCGTGGTGGCCTCGTAGCCCTGCCGCTCGAACAGATCGAGCGCGGCGTCGAGGATGCGGGCCCGCGTGCGCAGGGCGCGCGGCGTCGTGAGCGTGGTCATCACAGCAATGTTAGTCACTAACATTCGGCCTGTCCAGGGAGTGTGGACCGGGTGGTGTCCCTGTGGGCGGGGGCGTCTATCGTTGCGGGGGTGACCACCGCTCTGTACCGCCGCTACCGGCCCGAGACGTTCTCCGAGGTGATCGGTCAGGAGCACGTCACGGGGCCCCTGATGCAGGCGCTGCGCAGTGGGCGGGTCAGCCACGCCTACCTGTTCTCCGGGCCGCGCGGCTGCGGCAAGACGACGAGCGCACGGATCCTCGCGCGCACGCTGAACTGCGCGCGCAACACGCCGGACAAGCCGCTCGACACCCCGTGCGGGGAGTGCGCGTCCTGCGTCGAGCTCGCGCGCGGCGGGTCGGGCTCGCTCGACGTCGTCGAGATCGACGCCGCGAGCCACAACGGCGTCGACGACGCGCGAGACCTGCGCGAGCGGGCCACCTTCGCCCCGGCGCGCGACCGGTACAAGATCTTCATCCTCGACGAGGCGCACATGGTGACGCCGCAGGGCTTCAACGCCCTGCTCAAGATCGTCGAGGAGCCCCCCGAGCACGTGAAGTTCGTGTTCGCGACGACCGAGCCGGACAAGGTCATCGGGACCATCCGCTCGCGCACGCACCACTACCCGTTCCGGCTCGTCCCGCCCGACGTCCTCGGCCCGTACCTCGAGCAGCTCTGCGCGGCGGAGGGGATCGAGCTCGGCGCGGGCGTGGTCCCGCTCGTGACGCGGGCCGGCGGCGGGTCGGTCCGCGACTCCCTGTCCGTGCTCGACCAGCTCATCGCGGGCGCGTCGGGCGGCACCGTCGACTACGACGTCGCCGTGGGCCTGCTCGGCTTCACGCACGCGACGCTCCTCGACGACGTCGTCGACGCGCTCGCCGCGCGCGACGGCGCGTCGATCTTCCGCGTCGTCGACCAGGTGATCGCGTCCGGCCACGAGCCGCGCCGGTTCGTCGAGGACGTGCTCGAGCGGCTGCGCGACCTCATCGTCATCGGGGTCTCCGGCGAGGCGGCCGACGCGGTGCTGCGCGGGATCCCCGCCGACCAGCTCGAGCGCATGCGGCAGCAGGCGTCGCGGCTCGGCGTCTCGGAGCTGTCCCGCGCCGCCGACCTCGTCAACGCGGCGCTGACCGAGATGACCGGCGCGACGTCGCCCCGGCTGCACCTGGAGCTCCTGTGCGCGCGGCTGCTGCTGCCCGGCGCCGACGACGGCACGGCGGGTCTGGCCGCGCGCATCGACCGGCTCGAGCGCGGCGGCGTCGTGGCCGCCGTCGCCAC
>JAPSLQ010000095.1 GCA_031180595.1 Isoptericola sp.
GCTACGCCCTCGCCTGGTCGTAGACGTAGAAGGCGTTGCCGCCGGGCGCCGTGAAGCCGGCTACCGCTCCACCGGGGATCTCGTACTTCTCGATGGAGACCTCGACGTCGCCGTGGTGCTCCATCCATGCGTCGAGGTCGTCGACGAGGTACATCGGACCCGGGGGTTGCTTGGTGGTCGACAGCATGAGCTGGGCAGACCGGTCGGGGAGCCAGAAGGCGACCGTGCTCGGTCCTTCCCGCCAGGCCTCGTCGAGTCCGAGGGCATCTCGGTGGAACGCGACAGCGTCGGCGAGATCTTCGATCGGCTGGTAGATGAACCGGAGCTTCACCTGGACTCCTCGTGGCGGGGTGCGGAAACTCTCGACAGTAAGGATGTTCGCACGAGCAACCGGCCGCCGATAGATCCCTCCACGACGGGACGAAGGTCTTGACAGGCTCCAGCTAACGCGCGTAAGTTCCAGCTAACGCGCGTTAGCAAAGGAGTGTCGATGGAGACCAAGAGCGGTTCTCTGGCGGGGCGCGGCGGGACGCCCGTCCCGTCGCGCGCCGGCTCCGCCACCATGGGCGACGTGGCGAGACGGGCGGGAGTCTCGCGCACCACCGTCTCGTTCGTCCTCAACGACCGCGCCGACGCCGGCATCCCGGACGACACGCGCCGCCGCGTGCTCCACGCGGCGGCCGAGCTCGGGTACCGCCCGAACGCCGGCGCCCGCGCGCTCGCGGCCCGCCGGAGCGACTGGTACGGGATCGTCACGGAGATCGTCACCGCACCTTTTGCGGTCGACGTGATCAAGGGCGCCCAGGATCGCGCGCTGGAGCGGGGCAAGTTCCTGCTGATCGCTTCGAGCGAGTCCGAGGGTGCCGCCGAGGCGGCCGGGATCGAGAAGCTCCTCGAGCAGCGGGTCGAGGGCCTCATCTACGCCGCCACCTGGCACCGGCCCGTGCACGTCCCCGACGTCGTGCGCGAGGTCCCCACGGTCCTGGTCAACTGCTTCGACGCCGAGGGAAGCCTCCCTGCGGTCGTCCCGGACGAGGTGGGCGGCGGCCGCGCCGCCACGCGACACCTCCTCGACGCCGGGCATACCCGGATCGCGCTCATCACGCTCGACCCGGACATCCCGGCGACCGTCGGGCGACGCCAGGGGTACGAGGACGCGCTGCGCTCCGCCGGGATCCCGGTGGAGGAGTCCCTCGTCGTGGCTGGGGATGCCACGGCCGACGGCGGCTATGCGGCGGCGTGCGAGCTCCTCGACCGCGACGACCGGCCCAGCGCCGTCTTCTGCGGCAACGACCGCATGGCCATGGGCGCCTACGACGCGATCAAGGAGCGCGGTCTGAGGATCCCCGACGACGTCGCCGTCGTCGGGTTCGACAACCAGGAGCTCATCGCCGCGTACCTGCGTCCGCGGCTCACCACCGTCGCCCTTCCTTTCCAGGAGATGGGCGCTCGCGGCGTGGAGATGCTCGCCGCACTCGCAGAGGGGCAGCCGATCGACACGAACGTCGTGACGATCGACTGCCCCCTGCTCGAACGGTCGTCGGTCTGACGCCAATCAACCCCGACGACCAGCACACCCACCCTTCGCCTTCAGTGTTGAAGAGAGGAATGCGACACCGATGATGATGACACGCACCCGCCGAGGCCGACACGTCGGGAGGGCGCTCGCCGTCGCCGTGGCCGGCGCCCTCGCGCTCACCGCCTGCGGTTCCGGCGGTTCGGGCGACGGCTCCGGCGGCGCCGACGCCGCCGGAGCGCCGCTGACCATCCCGCGCGAGGACATGGGCACCTTCGTGCGCAACTTCAACCCGTTCTCCCCGAACGTGGCCCCGATGACGCAGCAGGCCGTCTACGAGCCGATGTTCGTCTACAACCCGGCCGACGGGAGCACCACGCCGTGGCTCGCCACCGAGTGGAGCGCCTCCGACGACGGCACGGCACTGACGTTCTCGCTGCGCGAGGGAGTGCGGTGGTCCGACGGTGAGCCCCTCGTGGCGCAGGACGTCGTGACGACGTTCGAGCTGCAGAAGGAGCTGCTCGGTGGCTACGAGTACCTGGAGACGGTCGAGGCCGTCGACGAGGGCACGGTGACCTTCCACCTCAACCGGACGTACGCGCCCGCCCTCTACGAGATCGGCCAGCAGATCATCATCCCGGACCACGTGTGGTCCCAGGTGGACGACCCGTCGAAGGAGACGAACGAGAACCCGGTCGGCACCGGGCCGTACACCGAGGTGCTCAGCTTCGAGAGCCAGTCGTTCGACCTCGGCCCGAACCCGAACTACTGGCAGCCGGAGAAGCAGAAGATCCCGGCGATCCGGATGCTGGCGTTCGCCGGGAACGACGGAGCCAACCTCGCGGCGGCCAACGGCGAGGTGGACTGGGCACCCCAGTTCATGCCCAACATCGAGCAGGCGTTCGTCGCCAAGGACCCGGAGCACAACCACTACTGGTTCCCGCCGACGGGCGCGATGATCAACTGGCACCTCAACACCACCAAGCCCCCGTTCGACGACGTCGACGTCCGCAAGGCGCTGAGCATGGCGATCGACCGGGAGCAGATCGTCGACGTCGCGATGCAGGGCTACACCCACCCCGCGGACTGCACCGGGCTGTCCGGCGCCTACGACGCGTGGCGGGACGAGGACCTCGCCGGCTCGTGCACGTGGACCGAGCGCGACGTCGACGCCGCCAATGCGCTGCTCGACGAGGCGGGGTACCCCCGCGGCGCGGACGGCACCCGCACGCACCCGGACGGTTCCCCCCTCACGCTGACGATCTCGGTCGGCTCCACGTCGTCCGACTGGCTCTCGGTCGCCGAGATCATCTCGCAGAACCTGGCCGAGGTCGGCGTGGCCGCCTCGGTGGACGCGCCGGACTGGTCCGCCGTCGTGGCGAGCTACGAGGACGGGTCGTTCGACACCGGCATCGTGTGGAGCAACAACGCGCCGACGCCGTACCAGTTCTTCCGGGGCGTCATGTCGACGGCGACGGTCAAGCCCGTCGGTGAGAAGACGTTCGAGAACTACCACCGGTTCGGCGACGAGGACGCGGACGCGCTGCTCGACGAGTTCGCCGGGACGAACGACGAAGACGCCCAGCACGCCATCGTGCGCGAGCTCCAGGCGGAGTTCGACGCCGAGGCCCCGGTGATCCCGCTCTTCCCCGGTCCGGAGTGGGGCGCCTACACCGACGTGCGGTTCACGGGCTGGCCCAGCGAGGAGAACCCGTACGCCACGCTCAACACGCGGGCGCCGACCACCGTCCTCGTGCTCACGACCCTCGAGCCCGTCAAGGGCTGACCGCGTTCCCGGCCGGCGTGCCCGCGCGCCGGCCGGGAGGCACCCCTGGTCCCACCCCACCGCACCGAAACGGAGAGCGCCGTGCGCTTCGTCCTGCGGCGACTGGGCTTCTACCTGCTCGCCTTCTGGGTGTCCGTCACCCTGAACTTCCTGCTGCCGCGCTTCATGCCCGGCGACCCCGTCTCCCGGATGTTCGCCCGCTCCCAGAGCCGGATGACGCCGGAGCAGATCACCCAGCTGCAGAAGCTGTTCGGCCTCGACGACCGGCCGGTCTGGCAGCAGTACGTCGACTACCTGGGCAACGTCGTCACCGGCGAGATGGGCGTCTCGATCTCCCGGTTCCCCACACCGGTGGTCGAGGTCATCGCCGGTCAGATCGGCTGGACGATCCTGCTGGGCGGGACGGCGCTCGTGATCGCCGTCCTCCTCGGGAACCTGCTCGGGATCCTCGCGGCATGGCGGCGCGGCGGCGCGCTCGACTCGTTCCTGCCGCCCGTGCTCGTGTTCGTCGGCTCGTTCCCGTACTTCTGGCTCGCCATGGGTGCGCTCTACCTGTTCGGGGTGTCGCTCGGCTGGTTCCCGCTGCGGCACGCCTTCAGCGCCGGCAGCTCGCCGGCGTGGTCTGGCGACTTCGTGGCCGACGCCGCGCTGCACCTGGTGCTGCCCGCCGTCACCATCGTCGTGGTCTCCGTCGGCGGCTGGATGCTTGCGATGCGCAACACGATGATCGCCACGAACGCCGAGGACTACATCGTCATGGCCGAGGCCAAGGGCCTGCGGCCGGGACGCATCATGTTCCGCTACGCGGCACGCAACGCGATGCTGCCCGCGGTGACGTCGTTCGGCATGTCCCTGGGGTTCGTCGTCGGAGGCGCCCTCCTGACCGAGGTCGTGTTCGCGTACCCGGGTGTCGGGTACCAGCTGCTCGCCGCCGTGCAGGGTCTCGACTACCCGCTCATGCAGGGCATCTTCCTCACCATCACGGCCGCCGTGCTGCTCGTGAACTTCCTCGTCGACATCGTCTACGTCCGCCTCGACCCCCGCGTGCGGGCGTCCTGACAGCTAGGAGTCCGTGACCGTGTCCGTCACCGAATCCACCTCCGCCGCCCTCGGAGCCGCTGCTGGTGCGGGCTCGCGCCCGGCCCCCGACGGCGACGCGCTCGCCCCGGCGTCGGGGGCCGCCGCATCGGGGCGGGCCGGCGCACCCGCCCGCCGGGGACTCGCGCGCAGCCTGCTGCGCAACCGCAAGGCGACCCTCGGCGTGGGGATCCTCGTCCTCTTCGCCGCGCTCGCGCTGCTCGCCCCCGTGCTGGCCCCGGGAGACCCGACGGCGATCACCGATACCGGTTCGCAGCCCCCGTCGGGCGAGCACCTCCTCGGCACCACGGCCAAGGGCCAGGACGTGCTCGCCCTCACGCTGTGGGGGGCCCGGTCCTCGCTCTTCGTCGGCTTCCTCGTCGGCCTGGCCGCGACCCTCGTCGGGGTGACCGTCGGACTCGCCGCTGCCTACTTCGGCAAGGTCACCGACGACGTGCTCTCCCTGGCCACCAACGTGTTCCTCCTCCTGCCGGGCCTGCCGCTGCTCGTCGTCCTGGCGGCGTTCCTCCCGCCGGGCACGGGGACCGTCGTCGTCGTCCTGGTGATCACCGGGTGGGCGGGCGCCGCCCGGGTGCTCCGCTCGCTCGCTCTGTCCATCCGGGCGAAGGACTTCGTCGCGGCCGCGACGGTCACGGGAGAGGGCGCGGGCTGGATCATGTTCCGCGAGATCTTGCCCAACATGGCCTCGATCGTCATGAGCACCCTCCTCGGCGGGGTGATCTTCGGCATCGGCAGCCAGGCCGGGCTCGAGTTCCTCGGGCTCGGGGACGTCTCCGTGGTCTCGTGGGGCACGAACCTGTACTGGGCCAGCAACGACGGCGCGCTCATGGTCGGCGCCTGGTGGGCGTTCCTCCCGTCGGGGCTGTGCATCGCGCTCGTCGCGTTCGGGCTCGCGCTGCTCAACTACGCGGTCGACGAGGTGACGAACCCGCGGCTGCGCGTCCCGCGCCGTGCACGGTCCGCCGCCCGCACCCTCGGGGGCGGCACCATGGTGTCGGCCGCCGCCGGGACGAGCGCCGCCCACGTGGGTGACGACGTCGGCGACGTCCCTGTGCTCGAGGTCTGCGGGCTCACCGTCGAGTACCGGGGAGAGAACCGCACCGTCGTCGGCGCCGACCGGGTGTCCTTCACGATCGGCGAGGGGGAGGTGTTCGGGCTCGCGGGGGAGTCGGGCTGCGGCAAGTCGACGGTCGCCCACGCGATCATGCGCCTGCTGCGTGAGCCGGCGGTGATCACGGCCGGCACCGTGCGGTTCTGCGGGCGGGACGTCCTCACGATGTCCGACGAGGAGCTCCGAGCGTTCCGCTGGCGCGACGTGGCGATGGTGTTCCAGTCCGCGATGAACTCCCTCAACCCCGTCATGACGGTCGGTGACCAGATCGCCGACATCTTCACCACCCACGAGCGCGTCAGCCGCGCGGAGGCGCTGCGGAGGGCCGGCGACCTGCTCGAGCTGGTCCAGATCGACCGCTCGCGGCTGCGCTCCTACCCGCACCAGCTCTCCGGCGGGATGCGCCAGCGCGTCGTGATCGCCATGGCGGTGGCGCTGCGTCCCCGCCTGCTGATCATGGACGAACCCACCACGGCGCTCGACGTCGTCGTGCAGCAGGAGATCATGGCGCAGATCGCCGACCTGCGTCGCGAGCTGGGCTTCGCCGTCCTCTTCATCACCCACGACATGTCGCTGATGATCGAGCTCTCCGACCGGATCGGCGTGATGTACGCAGGCCGGCTCGTCGAGTCCGCGCCGGCGCCCCTGATCCTCACCGCGCCGCGGCACCCCTACACGCGAGCGCTGATCGACGCGTTCCCCCCGCTGACCGGACCGCGCAGAGAGCTCGCCGGCCTGGCCGACGGCGTGCGCTTCACCGACATCGGTGACCTCGTCGAGGTGGCGCCGGAGCACTGGGTAGCACCCCACGACGAGGAGGTATCCGCATGAACGGCAGGAACAGCACCGTCGGCACCGACCGTGAGGCGACCGCAGGTGGGCGCCCGCCCGTCGTCGAGATTCGTGGGCTCGTCAAGGAGTTCCCGGTCGGTGGGCTCCTCGCGCGCGGCACGGTCCGGGCCCTCGGCGGCGTCGACCTGGACGTGCGTTCTCGGGAGATCGTGGCGCTGGTCGGTGAGTCCGGGAGCGGGAAGTCGACGATCGCGCGGTGCGTGGCCCGCCTCGAGCAGCCGACGTCCGGCACGCTGCACGTCGACGGCGTCGACGTCCTGGCGCGTGAGCCGCGCAGGGCGTCCCGTGCCTATCGCACGAAGGTCCAGATGGTCTTCCAGGACCCCTTCGGCTCGCTCAACCCGACGCACCGTGTGGAGCACTTCCTCACGCGTGCCCTCCGCCTCCACCGTCGGGTGACGCCGGGCGCCGCGCTGCGGGCGCGCCTGGCCGAGCTGATGGACACCGTCGACCTCGACCACGCCCTGCTCGACGCCTACCCGCACGAGCTGTCCGGCGGGCAGCGGCAGCGTGTCGCGATCGCCCGCGCGCTCGCGGTCGAGCCCGAGGTCATCCTCGCCGACGAGCCGACGTCCATGCTCGACGTCTCGGTCCGCATCGGGATCCTCAACCTCATGCGCCGGCTGCGCGACGAGCGCGGCATCGCGATCCTCTACATCACCCACGACCTTGCGGCCGCGCGCTACGTCGCCGACCGCACGACCGTCATGTTCGCCGGAGAGGTGGTGGAGTCGGGGGAGTCGACCGCGCTCATGGCCGACCCGGCCCACCCGTACACGCGCCTGCTCCTGTCCGCCGTCCCGGACCCGCGACGCACCGGGACGTTCGACCCGGCGGAGCGCGCGGCCCTGCGGGCACAGCTCCTCGGGACCGATACGTGCCCGCACTCGCGCGACGGCCGCTGCAGGCAGGATGCACCCGTTCACCACGTCGTCGCTCCGGGCTGGACCGTGCGCTGCCACCGCTACCGGCCGCACGCCGACGCCGCCGGCCCGGTCCTCGACCTGGCCGGAGCGTCCACCGCCGCCCCCGTGCCGACCGACCAGAAGAAGGACTTCGCCGCGTGAGCGACCCGACCGTAGACATCCAGACCGAGCGAGACACCAGAACCGGGCGACGCGCCGACGACCGGATGGTCGAACGTGCCGAGGCGGACCCTCACCGGCCGCGCTTCCACTTCGTCGCACCCGCCGGGTGGCTCAACGACCCCAACGGGCTCAAGCAGTGGGGTGACACCTACCACCTCTTCTACCAGTACAACCCGTACGCACCGGTCCACGACCGGATCCACTGGGGACACGCCACGAGCACGGACCTCGTCCGCTGGACGGACGAGCCGGTGGCCCTCGTGCCCGGCGAGACCGGGCCGGACGCCGACGGCTGCTGGTCGGGCGTCCTCGTCGACGACGCCGGCACCCCGACGATCGTGTACTCGGGACGGCACGCCGGGCGCGAGCGGCCGTGCGTCGCCGTGGGGACCGCCGACCTGCGCGTGTGGACGCCGGTCCCGCAGAACCCCGTCATCGCCGACACGCCGCCGGACGTGGACGTCACGGCCTTCCGCGACCACTGCGTCTGGCGTGAGGACGGACGGTGGCGCCAGCTCGTGGGCTCAGGGATCCGGGGCAGGGGTGGTGCCGCGTTCCTGTACGACTCACCCGACCTTCGCTCGTGGGAGTACGTCGGCCCGCTCGTGGTCGGGGATGCCTCGACCGGTCGACCGGGGGACCCGGACTGGACCGGCACGATGTGGGAGTGCGTCGACCTCTTCCGGTTAGCCGGCACGGGGACGTCGACGCACCTGCTGGTGTTCTCCGCGTGGGACGACGGCGTCACCCACCATCCCCTGTACTGGACGGGCACGTACCACGGTGACGTCTTCACGCCGCACCGGCTCGAGCGGCTCGACTACGGCGGGCGGTACTTCTACGCACCGCAGTCGTTCGAAGACTCTGCCGGTCGCCGGCTGATGTTCGGGTGGTTGCAGGAGGGGAGGCCGGACGACGCGTCCGTGCTCGCCGGATGGTCGGGCGTCATGTCGTTGCCGCGCCACGTGACGCTGGCCGCCGACGGCAGCCTGGTGCAGCAGCCGGCCGCCGAGGTCGCCTCGCTCCGGCGCAAAGGCATGCGGACCACGCCGGGACGCCTCCTGCCGGGTGAGAGGCGAGCCGTTGCCATCTCCGGGGACCAGCTCGACATCGAGATCGACGTCACGCTCACGCCGGGCAGCAGCCTCGAGCTGCACGTCCGCGTCGCGGGAGACCCCGACGACCCGGATGGTGAGCGCACGACCGTCGTCCTCGAGCGCGGGCCGGACGGCGCCGTCGGGCTGCGCCTCGACCGTTCCCGGTCCAGCCTCGACGGCGCCGTCGACGCCGCACCCCGGTCGGGTGAGGTCCCCGCCGACTCCGACGGCGCCGTGCGGATGCGCGTGCTCGTCGACCACTCGGCCCTGGAGGTGTTCGCGAACGGCCGCGCGCTCACGGCGCGGGTCTACCCGACGCGCGCGGACGCGACCGGCGTCGAGCTCACCGGGTCGCGCGGCCCTGTCACCGTGGCGCGGCTCGACTCCTGGCTCATGGCGGACGCGTGGGGGCCGGGCCCACGAGAGCTGTGGCCCACCGCGCCATGACGGCGCCTGCCCCGACTCGTCCCTGACCCGAAGAACAGCAACGACGACAGAGAGGTCGACCCGTGCACTCCAACCAGCCATCTCGCCGAGCCCTGCTGCTGGGGGCCGCCGGCACCATCGCCGCCGGAGCGTCGGTCGCAGTCGCTGACGCGGCGCCCGTCCACGCGGCCGGCGCACCGGCGCCCGGCCAGCCGTCCCGAGGGAAGCGCGTGAACCAGACCTACCGCCCCGCGTACCACCTGAGCGTCCCCGACAACTGGAAGAACGACCCGCAGCGCCCGATCTACCTCGACGGCGAATACCTGTACTACTACCTGTACAACGCCGACTACCTGGTCGGTGGCGGCGGGACGGCCTGGCGGCTCGCCACCACCCGCGACCACGTCTCCTTCACCGACCACGGAGTCGCCATCCCCAAGAACACCAACCAGAACGGCGACTGCTGGTCGGGGTGTGTCGTCGTCGACCCCGAGGACACCGCCGGCCTCGGGCACGGCGCCGTGGTCGCGCTCGTGACCCAGGCGCCGCACGGAGTGCAGGCACAGTACCTGTGGTACTCGACCGACCGGGGGCGCACGTTCCGGCCGGGCGGGGAGGAACCGGTGCTGCCGAACCCTGGCGTGCGCGACTTCCGCGACCCGAAGGTGATCTGGGACGCCGCGCGCTCCCGGTGGTTCATGGCCAACGCAGAGGGCACCCGCATCGGCTTCTACGCGTCGCCAGACCTGCGTCGCTGGGAGCCCGTCGGCGAGTTCGTCCGCGACGACATCGGACTGCTGGAGTGCCCGGACATCTTCTCGATGCAGGCTCGCGACGGTTCCGAGCACTGGGTCCTCGGTGTGAGCGCCAACGGCAAGGGCCGAGGCCTGCCTGCGACGTACGCGTACTGGACCGGAGGCTTCGACGGCGCGACGTTCGAGCCGGACGCTCCGGAGCCCCGGTGGCTCGACCACGGGTTCGACTTCTACGGCGCGGTGACCTACGCGCACCACCGCGCTGACGGGAGCGAGGACCCCGGCGTCCGGCACGCGCTCGGCTGGGCCAACTTCTGGGACTACCCGCACAACGCGCCCAGCATGGTGACCGACGGATACAACGGTGACGACATGATCGTGCGCGACCTGCGGCTCGAACGAGCGGACGACGGGACGTACTACCTGGCCTCTCAGCCGACGGCGGCGCTCGCCGACCACACCGTGCGCACGCATGCGCTCGGAGACGTCCAGGTCGAGGGCACGCTCGACCTCGACCTCGCCGCGCGGGCCTACGAGCTCACCTGCACGCTCGTGTGGGACCCGACGAACCGCCCCGGCAACGTCGGGTTCGAGCTGTGCCGCGCGCCGGGAGGCGGACGGCACGTCGCGGCCGGCGCGTTCCTGGACGGGGGGTTCGCGTTCGTGAACCGGCGTCCGACCTTCAGCCCGGCGGGTGGCGAGTCGCAGACACCCGTCGACCCCGCCGCCGGCCGGCTCGCGGTGCGGGTGCTGGTCGACCACGCGAGCGTCGAGCTCTTCGTCGGCGACGGCAGGACCGTGCACTCTCACCGTGTCTTCCCGCTGGCCGGGGACGACCGCATCCGGCTGTTCGCCTACGGCGGGCGGGCGGTGTTCGAGGGTCTGACAATTCGCGAGCTGGCCGCGCCCATGTGAGGCGAGATCCAGCATCGCTC
>JAPSLQ010000096.1 GCA_031180595.1 Isoptericola sp.
GACCTCGCGCGCCACGACCCCGGCGTCCGTGGCGCCGTCCTCGCCCGCGCCGGCGTCCTCGACCGGCGGCGACGCCTCCTGCGGCGTCGCCGTCGGCGTCGGCTTCGCGGCGATCTCCTCGACGGCGCCGGCCGGGGCGTCCTCGGGCGCGACCTTCACGGGCACGTCCGCGGACGCCGGCGCGCCCTCGGCCCGCGCGCGGGCCGGTGCCCCGTGCGTGGTCGCCTCCGTCGCCGCGTCGACGTACTCCACGGCGTAGTGGCTGATGGCCTTGGCCTTACCGCCCGCGGGGTACGCGACCACGATCTCGGCGACCGGCTCGTCGAGCACGACGAGCTTGGGGCCCAGGTCGCCCGAGCCGGACTTGAGGCAGTACGCCGAGATGAGCTCCCCCTCCGGAGCCGTCAGCGTCAGCGTCCCGGCCTCACCCTTGACGTCCGTCTTGGCGAGGTCCATGTCGGGGCACACCTTGCCCGCGTAGGAGTAGGTGTCCTCCGGCCAGGAGAAGCGTGTGCCGCCCTGCTCGGCCGAGCCACCGTCCCACCGGTCGCCGACCATCTCGGGGTCCCAGTGCTTCCCGGCCCAGTCCTTGCCCTGCCAGTACTCCACCGAGGACGGGTCGGGCTCCGGGCCGGACGCGGTGGCGGGCAGGGCCGCGGCGGGTGCCGCCAGGCCGGCGGCGACCAGCAGGGCCGCGACGATCAGGGCAGGTCTGCGCACGAACGCTCCTTCGACGAACGAGAGGCGGGAGGCGGCCTCGCGTGGGCCGCCGGCCGGGGGCGGCGCTCGACCGCCCGGCGCGATCGTAGCGAATCGGGCACGTCAGGCATACCCGGCCGGTCGGCGGAATTCGTCCCTAGCGGCGGCGGCGCCGGGCAGACCTGCCCGACGATGGGCGTCCGCCCCGGGCCCCGGCACGCGGTGCGCCGCGCGCGGCTCCACGCGGCCCTCCGCGCGGCTTCGCCGCCTCCCGGGCGTCGGGCTCTGCCTGCGCGCTGCGGGCGCCGCGACCGCGCGAGCTGTTGGCGGTCCGTCCCCGCACGATGCCGACCATCTCCTCGACGAGGTCGGTGGTCCGCTCGGTGACCCACGCGAGGCCGACAGGTGCGGCGGGCGCCCCGTCGAGCACCCGGTAGGTGACGTCCTTGCGGTGGTGCAGGCGTGCGAGCGACATGGGCACCACGGTCACGCCCGCGCCGCTCGCGACCCAGGCGATCGCGTCGGCGGTGGTCGCCGGGCGCTCGGGCTCGACGAGACCGCCCGCACCGTCGTCGTACGGCTCGGGCGCACGGCCCGGCACGTGGGCCGCACCGTCGGTGAAGAGCACGTCGTCGCGCGCGAGCCACACCACGTCGTCCGCGACGTCGTCGACGGTGACGGTCTCGTCGGGCTCGGTCGCCGCGAGCAGGTGGTCGCGCGGGACCACCACGACGGGGAGCTCCTCGTAGAGCGGGATCGCGCTGAGCACGTCCTTGTCGACCGGCAGGCGCAGGATCGCGGCGTCGGCGGCACCGTCGCGCAGCGCCGCCACCGCGCCGCCGGCCTCCACCTGGACCAGCTCGAGGACGACGTCCGGGAGCCGGTCCCGCCAGGTGCGCGCCCACCTCCCCGGGGTCACGCCCGGCACGTAGGCGAGCCGGAACGTCTCGGGCGCCTCCTCGGGCGCGTCGGGCGAGGTGGTCGCGTCGGTCACACCCTCAGGCTACGGGGAACGAGGGCCCCCGCCGCCGACTACCCTGGTCCCCATGGCCGGTACCCCGTTCTCGCAGCAGGTCCTCAAGCCGACGAACGCGGCGAAGCGGCTGGGCGTGTACCTGCCCGCCACGCCCCCCGAGTTCCAGGAGCGCGGCGTCACGCGCGCCGAGCTCGAGGAGCTCGAGAAGAACCCGCCCGAGTGGCTGGCCGACCTCCGTCGCAACGGTCCGCACCCGCGCCCCGTCGTCGCCGGGCGCCTCGGCATCTCGATCGCGGGCCTGGCCCGGGGCGGCGTCACCGACCCGCTCACGACCGAGGAGATCGACGCCCTGCGCGCCGACCCGCCCGAGTGGCTCGTGCGCGAGCGTGAGATCGCCGCGAAGGTGCGCGAGGAGGAGGACCGGCAGGCCGCCGAGGCGGCCGGGAAGGCCGCGCGGTCCGAGCGGCGCACGACCCGCCGCGCGGAGGGCTAGGACCCCGACGCGACGCGGTCCGTGTGGCCGAGCGACAGGTCGGGCGCGACGGCGTCGCGGATCGCCTTCTTGAGCGGCGGGATCTCCGGGAACCCGCCGTGGGCCGCGCGGTCCCACAGCACCACGGGCGCTCGCCCGTCGCCCGGGTCGAGCTCGACACGGAACACGCCCCCCGTCCCCGGGACCAGCGCCACCTCGCCGAGGCGGGTCCGGAACGTCGTGAGCAGCTCCTGCGCGACCCACGCGGCGCGCAGCAGCCACCGGCACTGGGTGCAGTAGGTGATCGCCACGCGGGCGTCCGACGTCGGCTCCTGCGTCGTGCTCGCGGTCGTGGGCCCAGCCATGAGCCCAGGGTACGGGCGTCGGGGACACTGGTCCGGTGACGCCCACCGACCCCGGCCTCGACGCCGTCCTCGGCTCGCTCGTCCCCTGGCCCGACGACGGCTCGCGGGCCGACGGACCGGTCGCGGTCGACGCGACCGACCGGCTCCTGCTCGACGAGGCGCGCGACCGCCTCGCGACCGCCGGGCCGGGCGACGTCGTCGTGCTCGGCGACCGGTTCGGGGCGCTGACGCTCGGGGCCCTCGCGCTCGGCGCAGCGGACGTGCGCGTGCACACCGACGCCGTCGACGCCGAGCGGGCGCTGCTCGCCAACGCCGAGGGCGTCGACCGCGCCCGCGACCGTTTCTCGGTGCACACCGCGCTCGGGCCGGACGTCCTCGCGGGCGCGCGCACCGTCCTGCTGCAGCTGCCGAAGTCGCTCGCCGAGCTCACCGAGGTCGCCGAGCTCGTCGCCCGGCACGCCGCCGGCGACGTCGTGCTGCTCGCGGGCGGCCGCCTCAAGCACATGAGCCGGACGATGAACGAGGTGCTCGGGGCGTCGTTCGCCGACGTGCGCGCCACTCTCGCTCGCGGCAAGTCCCGCGCGCTGGTCGCCGCCGGCCCGCGAGCCGAGCGGCGCGACGGCCCGCTCACCTACCCGGTCACGGCCCGCCTCGCGGACCGCGAGCTGCTGGCGGCCGCGCGGATCGTCGACGGCGGGGTCGACGTCGTCGCGCACGGCGCCGCGTTCGCCGGCGCGAGCCTGGACCACGGCACGCGCTTCCTGCTCTCGACGGCGGACCGGTGGCCGCCGGCGGACCGGGTGCGCGACGCCGTCGACCTGGGCAGCGGCACGGGGCTGCTCGCCGTCGTGCTCGCGCGCCGCTACCCGGACGCCCGCGTGGTGGCGACGGACCGCTCGGCGGCCGCGGTGGCCTCGACGCGGGCGACCGCGGCGGCCGGCGGCGTCGCGGACCGTGTCATCACGACCCGCGACGACGCCGGAGGCGGACTGCCCGGGGCGAGCGCCGACGTCGTGCTCCTCAACCCGCCGTTCCACGACCGGGCGGCGGTGCGGACCGACGCCGCGCACCGCATGTTCGCCACGGCCGGGCGGGTGCTGCGGCCGGGCGGCGAGCTGTGGTGCGTGTTCAACACGCGGCTGCGCTACCGCCCGGCCCTCGAGCGCGCCGTCGGACCCACCGAGCACGTCGCGCAGGACCCGCGGTTCACCGTGACCCGGTCGGTGCGGGGCTGAGGGTCAGCGGACCCCGACGACGTCGACGACGAACACCAGCGTGTCGCCACCGCCGATGCCGGCCTGCGGGACGCCGCGCGAGCCGTAGCCGTGCTCCGGCGGGATCGACAGCAGCACGCGGTCGCCGACGCTGCGGCCCACGAGGCCCTTGTCCCAGCCGCCGATCACGGCGCCGACGCCGATCGGGAAGTCGATCGTCTGGCCGCGGTCGTAGGAGTTGTCGAACACGTGGCCGCCCCACGTCTGGCCGAGGTAGTTGACCACGATCGTGCGGCCGGACTCGACGACGGGACCCGTGCCCTCCTCGAGCACCTGCACCTGCAGGCCGCCGGGCGCGCCGCCGTCGGGGAACGTGAGCTCGGGCTTGTCGCCGAACGAGCCGGACGCGGTGGGGAGCGTGGACACGAGTGGTACCTCACTTCGTCGGGGAGCCGACGGCGGACGGCCGGCGGCGGTGCCCGTCCAGCCTACGCGGCGCATCGCCGGGCGCGCCTCCCCCGTCCCGCTCACGCCGGGCCGCGTGCGCGACGGCGGTGAGCGCGTCGAGCGCGAGCCGCGCCGGCGGCGTCTGGGCCACGCCCTCCCGGACCACGGCGAAGATCGAGCGCACCGGCGTCGGGCGCACGACGGGCACGCGCATGACGCCCGGCGGCAGGTGCTCGGCCCCGAGCGCGGGCAGCACGGTGATGCCGATGCCGGCGCCGACGAACGCGACCGCGGTCGGGTAGTCGTGCGCCTCGACGTGGAACGTGGGGCTGAACCCCGCGGCCGTGCACGCCTCGAGCAGGTTGCGCCGGCACCATCCGCGCGCGAAGTCGTTGTCGACCCACCGCTCGGCGATCAGCTCGGCCAGCTCGATCTCGTGCCGCGCGGCGAGCGGGTGCTCCGCGGGGAGCACGACGACGTAGGGGTCGTCGAGCAGGTGCGTCGCCCGGAACCCCGGGCCGGGGACGAAGCCGTCCTGCGCGACGACGACCTGCACGTCCGCGCGCTCGTCGGGGTCGTCCGCGACGTCCTCGCGCAGCTCGAGGTCGAGCCGCACGCCGGGGAACTCGGTCGTCAGGCGCCGCACGACGTGCGGCAGCCACGCCGCGCCGACCGACGCGAAGTACGCGACCGAGAGCGTCCCCGTGCGCCCGGCCCGCAGGTCCGCGACGACGGACTCCGCCTCGCCGAGCCGCGCGAGGACCCCGTCGGCCTGCGCCGCGAGCGCCAGGCCCGCGGCCGTCGGGCGCACTCCTCGGCCGGCGCGCTCGAGGAGCGTGAGCCCCGTCTCGCGCTGGAGCGCGGTGACGTGCTGGCTGACGGCCGAGGGCGTGTAGCCGAGGTTGGCGGCGGCCGCGGCCACCGAGCCGCTCGCGACGACGGAGCGGAAGATGCGCAGGCGGTGCACGTCGAGCATGGCTCAACCGTACAGCCGCACTGAAGCGAGCGACAGAGATATGAACTGGTGCTTCACCGACCGGCCGCGCGACGATCGGTGCATGACGACGACCACCACGACCGTATCGAGCACCGGACCCGCGAGGGCTCGCGCCCAGGGCGGGCTGGTCTGGGCCGCCATGGGCGTCACCGTGGTGCTCTGGGCCTCCGCGTTCGTGGGCATCCGCGCGGCGGCGCACGACTTCTCCCCCGGCGCCCTCACCCTCGGCCGCGTGGCCGTCGGCACGGCCGCGCTGACGCTGATGCTCCTGGCCGCGGGGGCCCGGCGACGCGCCACCGGCGCGGCGGCGTCCGTGGGCCCGGGTGGTGCCCCGCGCCCACGCGGCCTGCCCCGCGGTCGCCTCCTCGCGCTCGTCCTGGGCTGGGGCGTGGCCTGGTTCGGCGCGTACAACCTCACGCTCAACGCGGCCGAGCAGCACGTCGACGCCGGGACGGCGGCCCTGCTGGTCAACCTCGCCCCGATGCTCGTGGCGGTGCTCGCGGGCCTCCTGCTCGGCGAGGGCTTCCCGCGGCGGCTCATGGCCGGGATGGCCGTCGCCTTCGCCGGGGTGGCGGTCATCGCGGCCGCCACGTCGACCGGGTCGTTCGACGCCCTCGGGGTGGTCCTCGGCGTCGTCTCGGCGATGATCTACGCCGGGTCCGCCACCCTGCAGAAGCGCCTGCTCCCCCGCGTCGACGCCCTGACCATGACCTGGCTGGGCTGCCTCGCCGGCACCGTCGCCACCCTGCCGTTCGCGCCCGAGCTGGTGCGCACCCTGGCCGCCGCGCCGACCTCGTCCGTGCTCGCGGTGGTGTACCTCGGGATCTTCCCGACCGCCATCGCGTTCAGCA
Organism: Isoptericola sp.; assembly: GCA_031180595.1. GTDB lineage: Bacteria > Actinomycetota > Actinomycetes > Actinomycetales > Cellulomonadaceae > Isoptericola. The sequence continues at coordinate 6,022 of JAPSLQ010000096.1, forward strand.
CGTGGGCCTACGTGCTCGGACGCACCTCGGCGGGCCGGACGGCGGCGTCGACGTACGCCGTCCCACCGATCGTGGTGCTGCTGTCATGGCTGCTCCTCGACGAGGTGCCGCCCGCCGCCGCGCTCGTCGGCGGGGCGCTCGCGCTCGCCGGCGTCGCCGTGGCGACCCTCCGCCCGGCCCGCGCCGCACGGACCGCACCCACGGGCGGCGCGCGGGGCTAGAGGGACGCCGCCTTGCGCTCCAGCACGCTTCGCTCGCGCCGGTTGCCGCACAGCCGCGCGGCGAGCTCGAGCTCGCCGCGCGCCTCGTCGCGGCGGCCGAGCCGGGTGAGCAGCTCCCCGCGCACGCTCGGCAGCAGGTAGGAGCCTCGCAGCACGTCGGTCGCGACGAGCGTGTCCACGATCTCGAGCGCCGACGCGGGTCCGGACGCCATCGACACGGCCACGGCCCGGTTGAGCTCCACGACCGGCGACGGCGCCACGCGACCGAGCGCCTCGTACAGCAGCACGATCCGCTCCCAGTCGGTCGCCTCGACCGACGGCGCGACGGCGTGCTGCTCGGCGATCGCCGCCTGCAGGCCGTACGGCCCCAGTCCGCGACCGGCGGCCACCGCGCGGGAGAGCGCCGCACGACCCCGCCGGATCGCCGAGGCGTCCCACCGCCGTCGGTCCTGGTCGGCCAGCAGCACCGGCTCGCCGTCCGGTCCCGTGCGGGCCGGGAACCGGGCGGCGGTGAGCTCGAGCAGGGCGAGCAGCCCGTGCACCTCGGGCTCGCCGGGGGCGAGCCGCACGAGCACGCGCGCCAGCCGGATCGCCTCGTGGGCGAGGTCGGGCCGCATCCAGTCGTCGCCGCCCGACGCCGTCGAGCCCTCCGTGAAGATCAGGTACAGCACGTTGAGCACCGAGGCGAGCCGCTCCCCGCGCTCCTCCGCCGGCGGCACCTCGAACGGGACGCGCGCGGCCGCGAGGGTCTTCTTGGCCCGCGTGATGCGCGCCTGGATCGTCGGGACCGGCACGAGAAAGGCCCGTGCCACCTGCTCGCTCGTGAGACCGGCGACGACGCGCAGCGTGAGCGCCACGCGCGCCTCCTTCGACAGCACGGGGTGGCACGCGACGAAGACGAGCGCGAGCCGGTCGTCGTCGATCCGGTCCGGGTCCCACAGCAGGTCCGGCTCGTCGCGGCCCGCCGGGGCCGCGCCCGCGTGCGCGCCGCCCTCGCCGAGGTCGCGCGCCAGGGCCGCGTAGCGCTCGTCGCGCCCCGCCCGACGGCGGAACGCGTCGATGGCCCGACGGCGGCCCGTCGTGAGCAGCCAGGCCGTCGGGTCGCGCGGCACGCCGTCGCGCGGCCACGCCACGAGCGCCTCGGCGAGCGCCTCCGACGCCACGTCCTCGGCGAGCGCGAAGTCTCCCGTGTACCGGGCGAGCGCGCCCACGACGCGGGCCGACTCGATGCGCCAGACCGCCTCGACGGCCCGGCGCGCCGACGCGGCGGCGCCTCCCTCGTCGGTACCCGGGCCGGATCGGCCCGGACCGCCCGAGGAGGCACCGCCGTCGGGCACGATCACTCGGTGCCGAGCTGCTTGCGCCACTCGGCCTCCTTCTGGACCCACTCGTTGTCCTGCGGGAAGTCCTCGACGCCGTTGACGCGCCGGACCTCGAGCTTGGTGCCGGGGCCGCTCAGCGGGGCCCGCTTGGCCCACTCGACCGCCTCCTCCTTCGAGGCGACGTCGAGGATCCAGAAGCCGTTGAACAGCTCCTTGGTCTCGCCGTAGGGGCCGTCGGTCACCACGGGGCTCTCGTTCGAGAAGTCGACGACCGAACCCTCCGAGGCGTCGGCGAGACCCTCGCCGGCCACGAGCACGCCCGCGTCCATCATCGACTCGTTGTAGCGGCCCATGGCCGCGATGACCTCGGTGAAGTCGATCTCCTCGAAGGCCGCCTGGCCCTCGTCGGTGCCCCGCATGATCAGCATGTACTTCGGCATCGTCCTGCTCCTTCGTCTGTGGGTGACCGGGTGGTCGGGTGGGTGGGTGGCTGCGTGGGTCGCGGAGGTCAGAGCTGGCCGGTGGCCTCGCGCCACGCGCGCTCCTTGCGGATCCACTCGTTGTCCTGCGGGAACTCGTCGATCGACGGGATCCGGCGGATCTCCGTCTTGGACCCCGGCCCGGCCAGCGGCGCGCGCCTGGCCCACGCGGCGGCCTCCTCGATCGTCGGCACGTCGAGGATCCAGAAGCCGTTGAACAGCTCCTTGGTCTCGCCGTACGGACCGTCGGTGACGACGGGCGGCTGCTCGGAGTAGTCGACGACGACGCCCTGCGACGCGTCGTCCAGGCCCTCTGCGGCCACGAGCACGCCCGCGTCGATCATCTCCTGGTTGAACCGGCCCATGATCTCGAGGAGCTGGTCGAAGTCGAGGCCCGACTCCGCGAACGCCGCGTTCGTCTCGTCCGTGGACCGCATGATGAGCATGTACTTCGGCATGGTTCCCTCTCCCGGGAATCGGCGGGGCCCCTGCGGCCCCGATCACCCTCAGGTCGAACGGGCGGCGCGCGGATCGACACGCCTCACCGAGAAACTTTCCAGACGTCGGCCGGCGGCGGTACCCCGGGGTGTGATGACACCGCGGGGCCCAGACGTCACGTCCGGGCGTCGGTCGCGTGACGTCCGTGTGAAACCTCGAACATCACGCCCCACCGGCTGGATTCGCGGGCCCCCGAGGACTCACCCTTGGACCATGACGCTCGACGCATCTGCGCCACCTCTCACGGACGGCCGGAGCCCCTTCCCGTCCATCGCCGAGTACGCCTTCCTGTCCGACTGCGAGACCAACGCCCTCGTCGCGCCGAGCGGTGCGGTCGAGTGGATGTGCGTCCCCCGCCCGGACTCCCCGAGCGTCTTCTCGGCGATCCTCGACCGCGGAGCGGGCCACTTCCGGGTGGGCCCGCACGGCGTGCGCGTGCCCGTCGCGCGCCGCTACCTGCCCGGCACGCTCATCCTCGAGACCACGTGGCAGACGTCGACCGGCTGGCTCGTCGTCCGCGACGCGATGGTCATGGGCCCGTGGCACGACGTCGACGAGCGGTCCGGGACGCACCGCCGCACGCCCACCGACCACGACGCGGAGCACATCCTGCTGCGCACCGTGAAGTGCGTGTCGGGCAGCGTGGACCTCGACGTCGTGTGCGAGCCGATGCCGGACTACGCGCGCACGCAGGCGCGCTGGGAGTACGACGGCCCCGGCTACGCCTCCGTCGTCGCGCGCGCCGAGGGCCCGAACCCGGACCTGCGCCTGAGCTCCGACCTGCGGTTCGGGCTCGACGACCGCCGGGCGAGCGCCCGCACCCGCATGGAGGAGGGCGACACCCACTTCGTCGCGATGTCGTGGTCGTCGCTGGCCGCGCCGGCGTCGTGGGACGAGGCCGTGGAGCGCATGTGGCGCACCGAGCAGTTCTGGCGCGACTGGATCACGCAGGGTGCCTTCCCCGACCACCCGTGGCGCATCTACCTGCAGCGCTCGGCCCTGACGCTCAAGGGCCTGACGTACGCGCCGACCGGCGCGCTCCTGGCAGCCGCGACGACGTCGCTGCCCGAGACGCCCGGCGGAGAGCGCAACTGGGACTACCGCTACGCGTGGGTCCGCGACTCGACGTTCGCCCTGTGGGGCCTGTACACGCTGGGCCTCGACCGGGAGGCGAACGACTTCTTCGCGTTCATCCAGGACGCGTGCTCCGGCAACAAGCAGCTGCAGATCATGTACGGCGTGGGCGGCGAGGAGCGGCTCGAGGAGCACGAGCTGCCGCACCTGTCGGGCTACGAGGGCGCGCAGCCGGTGCGCATCGGCAACGCCGCCTACGCGCAGCGCCAGCACGACGTGTGGGGTGCGGTTCTGGACTCGGTCTACCTGCACACGCGCAACCGCGAGCAGCTGCCCGAGGCGTTGTGGCCGGTCCTCAAGCGGCAGGTCGAGCAGGCGGCCCTGCACTGGCACAAGCCCGACCGGGGGATCTGGGAGGTGCGCGGCGAGCCGCAGCACTTCACCTCGAGCAAGCTCATGTGCTGGGTCGCGCTCGACCGCGGCGCCCGGCTCGCGCGCCTCTATGACGAGCACGACTTCGCCGAGCAGTGGCAGAAGCTCGCCGACGAGATCCACGCCGACATCTGCGCGAAGGGCGTCGACGAGCGCGGCGTCTTCGTCCAGCGCTACGGCTCGGACGCGCTCGACGCGTCCCTGCTGCTCGTGCCGCTGCTGCGGTTCCTCCCGCCCGACGACGAGCGCGTGCGGGCGACGGTCCTGGCGATCGCCGACGAGCTCACCGAGGACGGGCTCGTGCTGCGCTACCGGGTCGACGAGACCGACGACGGCCTGTCCGGCGAGGAGGGCACCTTCACGATCTGCTCGTTCTGGCTCGTCTCGGCGCTGGCCGAGATCGGCGAGGTCGAGCGGGCGCGGTCGCTGTGCGAGCGGCTGCTGTCGTTCGCGAGCTCGCTGAACCTCTACGCCGAGGAGATCGATCCCCGCACCGGCCGGCACCTCGGCAACTTCCCGCAGGCCTTCACGCACCTGGCGCTCATCAACGCCGTCATGCACGTCATCCG
>JAPSLQ010000097.1 GCA_031180595.1 Isoptericola sp.
TGACCCCCGTGCCCTTGAGCTCGACCGCGAGGGACTCGGTGAACGTGCGCACGTACGCCTTGGCCGCGGCGTAGGTGCCGCCCGCGGTGAGCGCGGCGATCGACGCGACGTTGAGGATCGCGCCGCGGCCGCGCGCGGTCATCTGCGCGGCGGCGGCGTGCGTGAGCTGGACGACGGCGCGCACCATCACGTCGACGGCGCCGAGCTCCACGTCGAGGTCGCCGCCGACGAAGGGCTGCGCCGTCGCGAAGCCCGCGTTGTTGACGAGCAGCCCGACGGGCCGGCGGTCGTCGCCGTCCTCGTCGCCCGCGACGGCGAGGCGCTCGGCGACCCGTGCGACGTCGTCGGGCACCGACAGGTCGGCGGGCAGGACCTCGACCCGCACGCCGGCCGCGGCGTTGATCTGCGTGGCGACGCGTTCGAGGCGCTCGTCGTCGCGCGCCACGAGCACGAGGTCGTGCCGGGCGGTGGCGAGCTGCCAGGCGAACTCCAGGCCGAGTCCGGCGGTGGCGCCGGTGACGAGCGCGGTTCCCATGTGTGCAGCCTAGAGGCAGGCGCGACCTCGACGCGGCCTAGGGTGGGCCCGTGCGACTGGCCACGTGGAACGTCAACTCCGTCCGCGCGCGCGTCGACCGCGTGCTCGCCTACCTGGAGCGCTCGGAGGTCGACGTCCTCGCGCTGCAGGAGACCAAGTGCCGCGACGACCAGTTCCCGGCCGCGGCGTTCGAGGCCGCCGGGTACGAGGTGGCGCACGTGGGCTACAGCCAGTGGAACGGCGTCGCGGTGCTGTCGCGCGTGGGCCTGTCCGACGTCGAGATCGCGTTCCCCGGCCAGCCCGGGTTCGCCAAGGCGCCCGTCGCGCCCGACGACGCCGAGCCGCTGCTCGACGTCCCGGCGCCCGTCGAGGCGCGGGCGCTCGGCGCGACGTGCGGCGGAGTGCGCGTGTGGTCGCTGTACGTCCCGCACGGGCGGGCGCAGGGCGACCCGCACTTCGCCTACAAGCTCCGCTGGCTCGACGCCCTGCGCGAGGCCGCGGCCGGCTGGCTCGCCGCGGACCCGGCGGCGCAGGTCGCGCTCCTCGGGGACTGGAACGTGGCCCCGCTCGACACCGACGTCTGGGACCCGGCGTTCTTCGCGGGCAAGACGCACACGTCGCCCGCCGAGCGGGACGCCTTCGCCGCGTTCGGCGCCGCCGGCTACACCGAGGTCACCCGCGAGCTCCTCCCCGAGCCGCACACGTACACCTACTGGGACTACAAGAAGCTCGCGTTCCCCCGGAACTACGGCATGCGCATCGACTTCGCGTACGTCTCCCCCGCGCTGCGCGAGCGCGTCACCGCCGCCCGGATCGAGCGGGACGAGCGCAAGGGCGCCGGCGCCAGCGACCACGTCCCCGTGGTCCTCGAGCTCGCCGGTGCGCACTAGGTTGAACGCATGAGCTCCGAGCCGACCGAGCCGACGTTCGCGTCGCCGACGCCGCCCGGCTCGCTGCCGCCCGCGGACCTCGAGGCCGCCCGCCTGCCCGGCGCCTCGGTGCCCGGCGGCTCGGTGCCCGTGCCCTCCGGGCCCGGCGGCGGGTACCCGCCCGCCGCTCCTGGCGCCGGTCCCGCTCCCGGCGCCGGGCCCACGCCCAGGTCGCGCTCGCGCCGTCGCGCGGCGGTCGCCGTCGTCGCCGTGACGGTGCTCGGGGTCGTGGCCGCGGCGGTCGCGCTGGTCTCGCAGTCCGCACGCGACCGCGCGTGGGAGCCGCTCCCGGCCGCCCTCGCCGAGCCCACGCGCGCGTACGCCGTCCAGCTCGTCCTCGGCTCGTGCGTCGCCGAGCTGCCCGACGACGGCCTCGTGCGCCGGGTGGAGGCCGTCCCGTGCGGCGAGGAGCACGAGGCCCAGGTGGTCGGCCGCACCGACGCCGCGCCCGACGCCGTCTGGCCGGGCGAGGACGCCGTGGCCGCACGCGTGGCACGCACGTGCGGACCCGACCTGCTCGGACCCGCCGCACGCGAGGCCGGGGCGGCGGACGGGCTGCGCTTCGTGGTCTGGGCGCCGAGCGAGGAGTCGTGGGACGACGGCGACCGGGTCGGGCTGTGCCTCGCCGCGTCGGCCGAGCCGCGCACCGGCTCGCTGCTCGACTGACGGACGCGCGGGAACGGCCCGCCCCCTGTGCAGGAGGCGGGCCGTGCGTCGTCCCGCTCAGGCCGACTTGATCGCGGCCCTCAGGCCCAGTCCCTCTCCCTCGCGGTCGACCTGCACGATGTCGCCGTCGGTGACGTCGCCGGACAGGAGCTGCCTGGCGAGCCGGTCGCCGATCTCGCGCTGCACCAGGCGGCGCAGCGGCCGGGCGCCGTACGCCGGGTCGAAGCCCTCGAGCGCGAGCCACTCGCGTGCGGCGGGCGTGACGTCGAGGGTGATCCGCCGGTCGGAGAGCCGCCGTGCGAACTGCGCGACCTGGAGGTCGACGATCCTGCCGAGCTCGTCGAGCGACAGGGCGTCGAACACCACGACGTCGTCGAGCCGGTTGAGGAACTCCGGCTTGAACGACGCCCGGACCGCCGACATCACGGCCTCCCGCTTCTCGGCGTCGCCCAGCGTGGGGTCGACGAGGAACTGCGAGCCGAGGTTCGAGGTGAGCACCAGGATGGTGTTGCGGAAGTCCACCGTGCGGCCCTGGCCGTCGGTGAGCCGGCCGTCGTCGAGCACCTGGAGCAGGATGTCGAAGACCTCGGGGTGCGCCTTCTCGACCTCGTCGAGCAGCACCACGGAGTACGGTCGGCGGCGGACCGCCTCGGTGAGCTGGCCGCCCTCCTCGTAGCCGACGTAGCCCGGGGGCGCCCCGACGAGCCGGGCGACCGAGTGCTTCTCGGAGTACTCGGACATGTCGATGCGCACCATGGCGCGCTCGTCGTCGAACAGGAAGTCCGCGAGCGACTTGGCGAGCTCCGTCTTGCCCACGCCCGTGGGGCCGAGGAACAGGAACGAGCCCGTCGGGCGGTCGGGGTCGGACACGCCGGCCCGCGAGCGCCGGACCGCGTCGGAGACCGCACGCACCGCGGCCGCCTGGCCGATGAGGCGCTCGCCGATGACGTCCTCCATGTGCAGCAGCTTCTCCTGCTCGCCCTGCAGCAGGCGGCCTGCCGGGATGCCCGTCCACGCCGAGACGACCTCGGCGATCTCGTCCGCCCCGACCTTGTCGGCGATCATCGGCGCCTCGTGCGCGACGTCCTCCGCCGCGCTCGTGTCCGCCTCGGCGCGCTCGGCGTCGGCGAGCTCGCGCTCGACCGCGGGGATCTCCCCGTACTGGATGCGCGCGGCACCCTCGAGGTCCCCCTCGCGCAGCTTGCGCTCGGCGTCGACGCGCAGCTCGTCGAGCCGCGCGCGCAGGTCGCCGACGCGGTTGTGGCCGGCCTTCTCTGCCTCCCACCGCGCGGTGAGGGCGGCGAGCTCCTCGCGCCGGTCGGCGAGGTCGGCGCGCAGGCGCTCGAGGCGCTCGCGCGAGGCGTCGTCGTCGGACTCGGACAGGACGACCTCCTCCATCTCGAGACGCGTGACGGCGCGCTGCAGCTCGTCGATCTCGACGGGCGAGGAGTCGAGCTCCATGCGCAGGCGGCTCGCGGCCTCGTCGACGAGGTCGATCGCCTTGTCGGGGAGCTGGCGGCCGCTGATGTAGCGGTCCGACAGCGCGGCCGCGGCGACGAGCGCCGAGTCGGCGATCGTGACCTTGTGGTGGGCCTCGTAGCGCTCCTTGAGCCCGCGCAGGATCGCCACGGTGTCCTCGACCGACGGCTCGCCGACGAACACCTGCTGGAAGCGGCGCTCGAGGGCCGGGTCCTTCTCGATGTGCTCGCGGTACTCGTCGAGCGTCGTGGCGCCGACCATGCGCAGCTCGCCACGCGCGAGCATGGGCTTGAGCATGTTGCCGGCGTCCATGGCGCTGTCCCCGCCCGCGCCCGCGCCGACGACGGTGTGCAGCTCGTCGATGAACGTCACGACCTGCCCGTCGGAGGACGTGATCTCCTCGAGCACGGCCTTGAGCCGCTCCTCGAACTCGCCGCGGTACTTGGCGCCCGCGACCATGCTCGCCAGGTCGAGCGCCACGAGCCGCTTGTCCTTGAGCGACTCGGGCACGTCGCCCGCGACGATGCGCTGCGCGAGGCCCTCGACGACGGCCGTCTTGCCCACGCCCGGCTCCCCGATGAGCACGGGGTTGTTCTTGGTACGCCGCGACAGCACCTGTATCACGCGCCGGATCTCCGAGTCGCGCCCGATCACGGGGTCGAGCTTGCCGTCGCGGGCGCGCGCGGTGAGGTCGGTGCCGTACTGCTCGAGCGCCTTGTAGGTGCCCTCGGGGTCCGGCGTGGTCACGCGGCTGGACCCGCGCACCGCGGGCAGCGCGGAACGCAGCGCGTCCGGCGTCGCACCGGCGTCGGCGAGCGCCTGGGCGGCCGGTGACTGCCCGGCCGCGATGCCGATCAGCAGGTGCTCGGTCGACACGTACTCGTCGCCGAGCGACCGCGCCTCGGCCGCCGCGTTCTCCAGGACGACCGACGTCGCGCGCGACGGCGTCGGCTGCGCGACGGCGGTCCCGCTCACGCGAGGCAGCGCGACGAGCGCGGCGCGCGCCTTCTGTCCGACCCGCTGCGGGTTGGCGCCGACGGCCTCGAGCAGACCGACGGCCACGCCGCCCTGCTGCTGCAGGAGCGCCGCGAGCAGGTGCACAGGCTCGAGCTGCGGGTTGCCCGCCGCCGACGCCGACTGCACGGCGTCGCCGATCGCCTGCTGAGACATCCTCGTGAACTTGGTGTCCATGGACCCTCCGGGATGGGCTGGTACGTCTGCTGGAGAGAACGGCCGCGAAGTTGAGTCTATTCCGCTCAACTTTGGTCGCAAGCCCGGTCCGCGCGGCGGTGGCCGTCGTCGGTGGGGTGCGGAATGCTGGGGCAGGTGACAGCACCGACCCGTGGCGCGCGCCACCCCCGGTCCTGGCCCTCGGCCGCCCTCGCCGTCGTGGCCCTCCTCGTACTGTCGGGCTGCGTGCGGATGGACATGGACCTCACCCTCTCGGAGGACGACACCGCCTCGGGGACAGTCGTGGTCGCTTTCTCGGACCGGCTCGCCGAGGCGATGGAGGTGGAACCCCGCGAGCTCTGGGAGCAGGGCTCGGGCGAGCTGGCGGGCGAGCTCCCCGAGGGCGCCACCGAGGTGCCGTACGCCGAGGACGGCTACACCGGAGGCAGGTACACGTTCGACGGGCAGCCCATCGGGGAGATCGGCGGCCTGGGCGGCGAGGAGCTGTCGATCACGCGCGAGGGCGACGAGTACGTCGTCACGGGGACGATGGACCTCACGGACGACACGGGCGAGCTCGAGAGCGCGCCGCAGGAGCTCGTCGACGAGTTCGACGTCCGGGTCGCCGTGACCTTCCCCGGCGAGGTCGTCGAGACGGACGGCGAGGTGCTGGGCACGAACACGGTCGAGTGGCGGCCGGCGGTCGGCGAGCGCACCGAGATGCGCGCACGCGGCTCGGCGGTCTCCAACGGCATGGCCGGCACGGCCGGGACGGACGGGGACGACGGGCCCGCGTTCCCGTGGTGGGTCGTGGGCGCGCTCGCCGGCGTCCTCCTGCTCGCCGTCGTCGTCGTGCTCGTGCTGCGCGCCCGGCGAGGCAGGTCGGGCGGTCCGCCCGGCGGCGGGGGCCGGGACAGACCCGTGCTGCCGACCGGCCCGCCGCCCGGGCCGCGCCACGACGAGCGCCCGCTGCCTCCCCTCCCGCCGGACCGGCCCTGGACCGGCACGGGCGGTGTCGGATGACCGCCCCGGACTCCTGGCACGACGACGTCCTCGGCGACGGGTTCGAGGCACGCACGCTCGCGCTGCCCGACGGCGCGCAGGCGACGCTCGTCCGGCACGCGCCGTCGGTCGGCGACCCGCCCGCGCGCGTCGCGGTGCTGTACGTGCACGGGTTCGTGGACTACTTCTTCCACCGCCACGTGGCCGAGACGTTCGCCGGGCGAGGGTACGCCTTCTACGCCGTCGACCTGCGGGGTCACGGACGGTCCCTCGCGGCGCACCTGGAGGCGGGACGGTACCCGAACCTGGTCGACGACCTCGCCGTCTACGCGCGCGACCTCGACGCGGCCGCCGCCGAGGTCCGCGCCGCGGGGCACGAGCGGCTCGTCGTGCTCGGCCACTCGACGGGCGGGCTCGTGGCCTCGTTGTGGGCGGAGGCACGGGCCGGGCGCGCCGACGCGCTCGTGCTCAACAGCCCGTGGCTCGAGCTCAACAAGGGCTGGGTCGAGCGCGGCCCCGTGACGTGGCTGATGGAGGTCGTCGGCGGCGTGGCGCCGCGCCTGGTCATCGGACGCCTCGGCGAACACTACTGCCGGGCGCTGCACGTCGAGGGCGGCGGCGAGTGGGACTTCGAGCTCGGGTGGAAGCCGTACGAGGCGTTCCCCGTGCGCGCCGGCTGGTTCCGGTCGGTGCGGCGTGCGCACCGTCGCGTCGGTCGCGGCCTGCAGGTACCCGCCCCCGTGCTCGTGCTCGCCTCCGACCGCACCGGGCCCGGCGGCCGCTGGCACCCCGAGCTGCTCACCACCGACTCGGTGCTGGACGTCCGGCACATCCGGGAGCGGGCGCCGCGGCTCGGCCCCGACGTCACCTACGTCGAGATCGCCGGCGGTGCGCACGACCTGGCGCTCTCCCCCGCCCCGGCCAGGGAGAAGTACCTGTCCACCGCGCTCGACTGGTTGGACGACCGGCTCGGGACGCCGTGACAACGTTTGCACACTGCGACGTTGCGCATGTGCGCCGCTGCGTGCAAACCTTTGCAGCGACGGTGCGAGGCAGAGTGCGACGGAGAGGTCACGGGACGGATGAAGATCGGCTTTCGGTGGTACGGCGAGGGCAACGACACGGTGACCCTCGACCAGATCCGGCAGATCCCCGGCGTGGACACGATCGTCTGGTCCCTGCACCACAAGCAGGCCGGCGAGGTGTGGGAGCAGGACGAGATCGACGCTGAGGTCGCGCGCATCACGACCGTCCCCGCCGAGGCCCGTGAGCGCGGCGTCACCCGCACGTTCGACGCCGCCGTCGTGGAGTCGGTCAACGTCCACGAGTCGATCAAGGTCGGCAAGACGGTGCTCGGCATGAGCCGCGACGAGGCGATCGAGAACTACGTCGTCACGCTCCGGCGCCTCGCCCGGGCCGGCGTCAAGGTCGTCTGCTACAACTTCATGCCGGTCTTCGACTGGCTCCGCACCGACCTCTGGCACCCCCTGCCCGACGGCTCGACCGCGCTCTTCTACGACCAGGCGGTCGTGGACGCGATGCGACCCGACCGTCTCGCCGACGCCATCCTCAGCGGCGCGAACGACCTCACCCTGCCCGGCTGGGAGCCCGAGCGCCTCGCCCACCTCCCCGAGGTGAGCGCCGCGTACGCCGGCGTGACCCACGAGGACATGTACGCGAACTACGCGTACTTCCTCGACGCCGTCGTGCCGACGTGCGAGGAGCTCGACATCCGGCTCGGGGTGCACCCGGACGACCCGCCGTTCGACGTGTTCGGCTGGCCGCGCGTCGTGTCGACCAAGGACGACCTGGCCCGCGTGCTCTCCCTCAACGACAGCCCGTACCACGGGCTCACGCTGTGCGTGGGGAGCTTCTCGGCGAACCCCGGTGCCGACGCGGTCGACGCGGTGCGCACGTTCATGGACCGCATCCATTTCACGCACGTGCGCAACATCAAGCACCTGGGCGGCGGGACGTTCAGCGAGGTCGCGCACCGGGCGTGCGAGGGCGACGTCGACACGACCGGGATCATGAAGGCGTACGCCGAGGCCGGCTTCACGGGGTACGTGCGGCCGGACCACGGCCGCCACCTGTGGGACGAGAACACCACGAACCGCCCGCGCCCCGGCTACGGGCTCTACGACCGTGCGCTCGGCATCCAGTACCTCCTCGGCGCGTGGGACGCGTTCCGCTACTGAGAGGTCTCTGGCCGATCCGTGCGGCCGCGGCCGACGAGCCGCAACCGCCGTGTCCGATTCCCGCTAGCCATGCGTCGGTGCGGCGGGCGACGATGGCGGCATGCCAGCCACTGCCCCGGAGCTCGTCGCGAACCCGGACACCGCGTTCGTCGAGCGCTACCGCGCGATCGCCGGGCGCGACGCCCGCTTCGACGGCCAGTTCTTCACCGCCGTGCGGAGCACGGGGATCTACTGCCGGCCGTCGTGCCCGGCCCGCACGCCCAAGCCCGAGAACGTCACGTTCTACCTGACGTCGGCCGCCGCCCACGAGGCCGGGTACCGGGCGTGCAAGCGGTGCCTGCCCGAGGCGGCGCCGGGCACGCCGGCGTGGAACCTGCGCCGCGACCTCGCGGGCCGCGCCATGCGCCTGGTCGCCGACGGTGTCGTCGACCGCGAGGGCGTCGAGGGCCTCGCCGCGCGTCTCGGCTACACCCCGCGTCACGTCCACCGGCTGCTCGTCGGCGAGCTCGGCGCGGGACCCCTCGCGCTCGCCCGCGCGCAGCGCGCCCAGACGGCCCGCGCGCTCCTCGTCGGCACCGACCTGCGGCTCTCCGACGTCGCGTTCGCCGCCGGCTTCGGCAGCATCCGGCAGTTCAACGACACCGTCGCAGAGGTCTTCGCGACCACCCCGAGCGAGCTGCGCGCACGCCGGCGCGGTACCCCGGCCGCGCCTGCCCCGCTCTCCGCGGACGGCGACGCCGTGCGGCTCGAGCTCGCGCTCCCCGTCCGGGAGCCGTTCGACGCCCGCGGGACCCTCGCGTTCCTCGCCGCACGCGCCGTCGAGGGCGTGGAGAGCGCCTCGCTCGACGGCCCGACCCTGCGCTATGCGCGCACGCTCGCGCTGCCCCACGGTCCCGGCGCGATCGAGGTCACCACGGGGCCCAGCGGCGGCGCGGGCCGGGTCGCCCTGCGGCTCGAGATCGCCTCGCTCGCGGACGTGCCGGTCGCGGTGGCCCGCGTCCGCCGCCTCCTCGACCTGGACGCCGACCCGGCCGCCGTCGACGCCGCCCTGTCGGCCGACCCGGCCCTCGCCCCGCTCGTCGCGGCCACGCCGGGCATCCGCGTCCCGGGCACGGTCGACCCGCACGAGACCGTGGTGCGCGCGATCGTCGGCCAGCAGATCAGCGTCGCCGCGGCGCGCACGCACCTGTCGAGGCTCGCGACGGCGGCCGGTACGCCGTACGCGTCGAGGATCGCGGGGCTCACGCGACTCTTCCCTACGGCGGCCCAGGTCGCCGGCGACGACGGCGCGCACCTGCGGCTGCCGGCCCGGACGCGGCAGGCCGTCGTCGACGTGGCGCGAGCGCTGACCGACGGCGACCTCGCCGTCGGCGTCGGGGACGACCGGGAGGCCCTGGCTGCCCGGCTCGTGGCCCGCCCGGGCATCGGCCCGTGGACCGCGGCGTACGTCGCCATGCGCGTGACCGGCGACCCGGACGCCTGGCTCGACGGCGACGTCGCGCTGCTCGCCGGTGCCCGCACGCTCGGCCTGGTGGCCGACGAGGCGGCCAAGGGCGCACGGCACCGCGCGCTCGCCGACCGGGCCGCCGCCTGGGCGCCCTGGCGCTCCTACGCCGCGATGCACCTGTGGCGCGCCGCCGCGGCCACCACGACACGGCCCGTACGACAGGACCCACGACGACCCGACCCCCGTACCGGAGGAGCCCGCTCATGACCGCCCGCGCCACCACCCTCGCCACGCCCGACGGCCCGTTCACGCTCGTCGTGTCCGACGGCGTCGTGCTCGCCTCGGGCTGGACCGACGACGTCACCTCGCTCGTCGCCCTCGTCCACCCCACGCTGCGCCCCGCCGAGGTCGAGGAGGTCGACGCCCGCGCCGCCGACCAGGACCCCGACCTCGCCGAGCCCGCGAAGGCCGTCTCGGCCTACTACGCGGGCGACCCGCACGCCGTCGGCCGCGTGCCCGTCCGGCAGCGCTCCGGCGCGTACCGGGAGCTCGCCTGGGACGTGCTGCGCGACGTCGCCCCCGGCGAGCGCGTCACCTACACCGAGTACGCGCGGCGCACCGGCCGGCCCGCCGCCGTGCGCGCCGCCGCCGGCGCGTGCGCGATGAACGCCGCGGCCCTCTTCGTGCCGTGCCACCGCGTGCTGCGCGGCGACGGCACGCTCGGCGGCTTCCGCTACGGCCTCGCGATCAAGGAGAGCCTGCTCGCGCGCGAGGCCGCCCTCGTCTGAGCGGTGCACCGCTCGGCGAGGTAGCGCACCGATCGCCGAGGTAGCGCACCGTTCGCCGAGGTAGCGCACGATTCGCCGAGGTAGCGCGCTACCTCGGCGTAGAACGCGCTACCTCGCCGGATCGAGCGCTACCTCGCCGGACCGCGCGCTACCTCGCGGGTCAGGTCCAGAGGAGCTCCGGCACGGGGCTCACCTGGCCCGCGGCCGCGCGCTCGGCGAGCAGCAGCGCACCGTCGAGCGGGTCGCCCTGCGGCGGGACGAGGACGACGCCGGGGCGGGTCGCCAGGTGAGCCTCGAACGCCTCGACGAGCGCGCCGCCGGCCCGGAACAGCCCGCCGGTCGGGGC
>JAPSLQ010000098.1 GCA_031180595.1 Isoptericola sp.
ACGTCGCGCGCGTCGTCAAGGTCGTCGGCTTCGTCGCCTCCGACCCGTCCTTCACCGGCCAGCCCGGCGTCGTCAACGGCGCCAGCACCGTCCTGGGCGAGATCTTCGGCGACGCGGGCGTCCACGCACGCTCCGCCGTCGGCGTCGCGGTCCTCCCGCTCGACGCCCCGGTCGAGGTCGAGCTGATCGTCGAGCTCAAGCAGTAGGTCTTTTTGCGTCGCTCTCGCGGACGGGACGCAGGCCCCGCGCCCGGTCGCGTTCACGCGCCCCAGGGGGCGCTCCACTTCGGGACAGATACGACCGGGCGCAGGGCCTGCGTCCCGCCCGCTCCGTCGTCGGGCTGCAGTCGTGCTCGCGGTGGCCGGAACGAGCGCAACGCGAGCCGGTGCACCGAGCTGGCGAAGAGGGCACTCGCGGGTCCGGTCGTATCTCTCCCGAAGTGGAGGGCGCCCTGGCGCCCGTGAACGCGACCGGACCCGCGAGGGCCCTCTTCGCCTGCGGAAGTGAGCGCGGCTCAGCGAGCCCTGCGCTCCAGGCGGTCGATGTCGAGCAGCACGACGGCGCGCCCCTCGCGGCGGACCCAGCCGCGGGTGGCGAAGTCGGCGAGCGCCTTGTTGACCGTCTCGCGGGAGGCTCCGACGAGCTGGGCCAGCTCCTCCTGGGTCAGGTCGTGCGCGACGCGGATGCCGTCGTCGTTGGGCTCGCCGAAGCGGGCCGACAGGTCGAGCAGCGCCTTGGCGACGCGGCCAGGGACGTCTGAGAAGACGAGGTCGGCGAGCGTCTCGTTGGTGCGGCGCAGGCGACGGGCGAGGGCGCCGAGGAGCGTGGTGGCGACGTTGGGGTGCGCGGCGATCCACTGCACGAGCGCCTGGTGACGCAGCTCGTAGACGAGCGCGTCCGAGACGGACGAGGCGGTCGCGGTGCGAGGACCCGGGTCGAACAGCGACAGCTCGCCGAACATCTCGCCCGGGCCGAGGATCGACAGCAGGTTCTCGCGGCCGTCGCTCGAGCGGCGGCCCAGCTTGATCTTGCCCTGCGCGATGACGTACAGGCGGTCGCCCGGCTCACCCTCACGGAAGAGCACGTCCCCGCGCGTCAGCTCCACGGGGACCATGGACTCGAAGAGCGCCTTCGACTCTTCGCTGTCCATGTCCGCGAAGAGGGGGGCGGAGAGCACGACGGTGTCGTCCACAGGATTCCTCACGTTGTCGGGGGGCGGCCGTCCCTGCACCGGGCCGGGCGTCCGGATGTCTCTGCGCTGTGTTCCAGTTCTCAGTCTGCCTCACGTCGGCAAATCACGCGGGCAAGGATCCGTGTCGGACCTCGGGTCTACGCTGCGAACGTGGCTGTGACCGAGTCCGAGACCGCGCCCCCCACGCCGACCGGTGAGTCCCGGCTTGCCCTCGTCCGGCGCGCCCGCCGCATCGACCGCGAGCTCGCCGTCGCGTACCCGGACGCGCGTGCAGAGCTCGACTTTACGACGCCGCTCGAGCTGCTCGTGGCGACGGTACTGTCCGCGCAGACCACCGACGTGCGCGTCAACGCGACGACGCCCACGCTGTTCGCGCGCTACCCGGACGCCGCGGCCTACGCGTCGGCAGAGCCCGCCGAGATGGAGGAGATCCTCAAACCGCTCGGGTTCTACCGGGCGAAGACGCGCGCCGTCATCGGCCTGGGCCAGGCGCTCGTCGAGCGGTACGGCGGCGAGGTCCCGCCGCGCCTGGAGGACCTCGTGACGCTGCCCGGCGTGGGCCGCAAGACGGCCAACGTGGTGCTGGGCAACGCGTTCGGCATCCCGGGGATCACCGTCGACACCCACTTCGGGCGCCTGGCGCGCCGCTTCGGGTGGACGACGGCGGAGGACGCGGTCAAGGTCGAGCACGAGGTCGGCGAGCTCATCCCCAAGAAGGACTGGACCATGCTGAGCCACCACCTGGTGTGGCACGGCCGGCGCGTGTGCCACTCGCGCCGCCCCGCCTGCGGGGCCTGTCCGGTGGCGAAGTGGTGCCCGTCCTACGGGATCGGGGAGACCGACCCGGACGCGGCGGCGAAGCTGGTCAAGCCGGGTCCGCGCGGCTGACCCTCCGCCGACGAACCCGTCGACCGAGTCCTACCCGGGCAGGGAGAGGGCGCGGCGCAGCCAGTCGAGCAGCAGCTCCTCGAGGCGCTCCGGCGCCTCCTCCGGCAGGAAGTGCCCGGCGCCGTCGACCACCTCGAACCGAAAGTCCCGTGCGAGGGCCGCGCCGTCCGCGTCGGCGAGCTCGCGGCGCAGGAACCGGTCGGCCCCGCCGTGCACCTGTAGCGCCGGGACGCCCACGGGCCGTCGCACCGTGGCGAGGTAGCGCCTGCCGTCGGGTCGCGGCGACGAGCGGACGATCCACCGCAGCGACTCCATGGCCGTGTGCGCCGCGAACGGGATGCGCATGACGGTCCGGTAGCGCTCGACGTCGGCCGCGGGCAGGTGCCGGACCGTTCCGGCACCGAGCACCTTGGCGACGAGGTCGCCCTCGGTCAGGCGCCGCTCGGGCAGCGTCGGCAGCTGGTAGAACGCCAGGCCGCGGTGGGCGGCGGGGGTCAGCAGCTGGCGCAGGGAGGCGTGCATCCGGGCCGGGTGCGGGGAGGACACGGCCGCGACGCCGGCGGTCACGGCGGGCTGCAGCGTCGCCATCGACCAGGCGAGCGCACCGCCTGAGCCCTGACCGACGAACACGGCCCGGTCGTGCCCGAGCGAGCGCACGACGCCGGCGACGTCGCGTGTCCGGGTCGGCACGTCGTAGCCCGTCGGCGGCTTGTCGGACGCGCCGACCCCGCGCAGGTCCATCGCCGCGACGCGCAGACCGGCGTCGGCGAGCGCCGTGAGCTGGTGCCGCCAGGCCCACCAGAACTGAGGGAAGCCGTGGAGGAAGAGGACCAGCGGAGGGCGGTCGCCACCGGAACGCTCCGGCCCTGCCACCGCGACGTGGAAGCGCGCGCCGTTCGCGGGCACGAACTCGTGCCGCCACGGCCCCTCGACGAGGGCGGCGGTGTAGTCGGCGACCGGGGAAGCGACGCTCACGTGCCGGAACATACCGGCCCGCAGCGCCTCAGCGCGAAGTCCGGACCGTTCGCGTGGGACCGCCCGCGGCGTCGCCCTGCACGTCGTCCGCGTCCTGGCGCGGCTCCTTGGGCGGGTCGAAGCGGTAGCCGACGTTGCGCACCGTGCCGATGAGCTGCTCGTGCTCGGGACCGAGCTTGGCGCGGAGGCGGCGCACGTGGACGTCCACGGTGCGGGTGCCGCCGTAGTAGTCGTAGCCCCAGACCTCCTGCAGCAGCTGGGCACGCGTGAACACGCGGCCGGGGTGCTGCACCAGGTACTTCAGGAGCTCGAACTCCTTGTACGTGAGGTCGATCGGGCGTCCGCGCAGCCGCGCGGTGTACCCGCCCGCGTCGATCGCGAGCTCGCCCGCGGAGATCTCCTGGGGGCTGTCCTCCGCGGGACCTCGCTCCGACCGCTCGACGACGAGCCGCAGCCGCGCCTCGACCTCCGCGGGGGAGGCGGTCTCCAGGAGGAGGTCGTCCGCGCCCCACTCGTGCGTGACCACGGTCAGGCCGCCCTCGGTGAGGATGAGCACGAGCGGCACGGTCAGTCCCGTGGCGTGCAGCAGCCGGCACGTGGTGCGGGCGGCGACGAGGTCGCGCCGGGCGTCGAGCATGACGACGTCCGAGTCGGGCGCGTCGACGAGTGCGGAAGGCTCCATGGGGAGCACCCGCACCTTGTGGTTGAGCAGCCCGAGGGCCGGCAGCACCTCGACGGACCCGCCGCTCGCGGGCGTGAGGATCAAGAGCTCTGCCACTGGCACCTCCTCCCGGCACGCCGGTCCGTGCGGCCGTCCCGCGGGCCGGCCTGCGACGCACCGTCCGCACGGACGCTGATCGCAAGGTACCGTGCCCGCCTCGCGGCTCACACCTCCCGACACGCCTCTGTGAACCCTGGCAGTGTGCCTGGTCACGTGTTGCGCGGAGGTTAACGGCTCTTTACCTGGACACATCGCGGGCCGTGCCGGGCCGGATCCGTCACCACGGCGTGACGGTACGGACCCACCTGGGACACGGCCTCGAGCGCCGGTCTGGGACACTCGACGTCGTGACCCTGACCTCGCGCGCCGTGACGACCGCCGTGCTGTCCGCCGTCGTCGCGGCGACGGCCTACCTGGGCACTCCTCACCTGGCGGGGGCCGCCGGCCTGCTCGTGATCCTCCTGGCGGCCGGCTGGGCCGCCCTGCTGCGGCTGCCCTCGCGCGGCGGCCCGGCGCTGGTCGTCGCGCTCACCGGGTGCGGTGCGGTCGCCGTGGCCTGGGCTACCCAGGGCGAGCCGGTGCTGCGCCACCTGCCCCTGGTCGTGGCGATGGGGCTGGTCCTCGCGTTCGTCGCGGAGATGCTGCGCGGAGGGGGGCGGCTGCGGCTCGTGGAGTCCGTGAGCGGCACGGTCACCGGGATCGTCGTGGCCGTCGCCTGCGCCGGTTGGGTCGCGGCGGGCCGCTCGGAGGCGGGTACGGCGCTCGTGGTCACGAGCGCCGTCGGGCTCGCCGTGGCGGCGGGCGTCTCGGCCTTGCCGCTGGCCGGCGGGTGGGCCGGGTCGCTGGTGGGCGTGGCGGCCGCGGGGGCCGCGGGCGCCGGTGCCGGTGCGGTGGTGCCCGAGGTCGACCCCGTCACCGGTCTCGTCGCGGGAGTCGTCGGCGGGCTGGTGGTCGCGGCACTGCGGCTGCTGTTCGAGCGGCAGCCCGCGCTCGCCCGACGCCGCGCCGGTCTCGCCGCCGCCGCGACGCCCGTCGCCGTGGGCGGCATCCTGGTGTTCGCCGTCGGCCGCGTCGTCCTCGGCTGAGCCGGAGACGCAGCGGAGGGTGGGGGCCGAGGGACGAGGCACCCGCCCGCAGCGGAGTCGCAGGCTCAGCCGACAGAGAGCTCGGCTGAGCCGGAGACGCAGCGGAGGGTGGGGGCCGAGGGACGAGGCACCCGCCCGCAGCGGAGTCGCAGGCTCAGCCGACAGAGAGCTCGGCTGAGCCCGGCGGAGCCGCAGCGCTCGGTCGCTCAGGCCTGGCGGATCGCCTCGCCGGCGAGCTCGATGCGCACGGTCCTGGCCACCAGGACGCCTCCGGCCTCGAGCGCGACGTTCCACAGCAGGCCGTACTTCTCGCGCTCGAACTCGGCCGTGGCGCTGAAGCCGAAGATGTCACGGCCGTACGGGTCACGCCCCGCGCCGCCGAACTCGGCGTCGAACACGATCGGGTGCGTGACACCGCGGATCGTCAGGTCGCCGCGCAGCAGGAACGTGGACGACGTGCGGCCCGCGGCCGCGCCGGGACCGCTCGACCGCCCGGGCGTCCTGCCCTTGAGCGCGGCCCAGAGGAACATCGGGTCCGGCTCGGTCCGCCACTCGATCCCGGTGCTGCGGAACTCGAGGGTCGGGTGGTTCTCGACGTCGAGGAAGTCGGGGCTCTTGAGGTGCGCGTCGCGGTCCTCGTTGAGGGTGCTGATCGACGCCGCGTCGATCGTCGCCGTGACCGACGACCGCAGCGGGTCCTCGGCCACGTGGATGGTGGCCGAGCCGGTGCTGAACTCGCCGCGCACGGGGCTGACCATCATGTGCATCGCGAGGAACCCGAGACGCTTGTGCGACTCGTCGAGCCGGTAGGTACCGGCTGCCGGGATCACGAGGTCGTTCCAGGTCCGCGTGGCAGGCGGCGCTTCGGTCATCAGGGTCCTCACAGGGGCGTCGTACGTGGGCCCGGCGTGCGGCGGTCCCGCCCGGTGGGCATCGTCGTGTCGTCGCGGTCCCGGTATGCGGTCGCGACGGCGCTCGACGGCGTCCGCCGGGCAAGATGTTCGCCCGGGGACTTGCTTCAAACGTAAAGCATCGACGGAGGGGGGAGTGCACGGTGGTGCCGAGCGTCACACTCGCGGGGGTCGTGCTCCTGACGGTGCTGGTCGGCCTCCTCTGGAGGTCGCGCCAGGGGATCGTGCGCGCCCCGCGGTCCGCGGCCGCCGCGGTCGACTGGCTCGCGCGGCTGCAGGACGCGGGCGTCGAGCCCGGGCGGCGCGGGACCTTCGTCCAGCTCTCCGCCGAGGTCTGCGGCCCCTGCCGGGCGACCGCTCGTGTTCTCACGGCGGTGGCCGGCGCCGAGCCCGGCGTCGTGCACGCCGAGCTCGACGTCGAGGCGCACCCCGACCTCGTACGCGCCGCCCGCGTCCTGCGCACCCCGACCGTCGTCGTGCTCGACGACGGAGGCAGGGAGGTGGCTCGCAGCAGCGGCGCGATGAACCCGGCCCAGGCGCAGGCGGCGCTCGCCGCGCTCGGTGCCGGCGCCACCCAGGACCCGACCCGAGGCAGGACGGCATGACTCAGACCACTCCGGAGAGGCACGGCCGACCGGCCGGCATCGACGCCCGCGGCCCGCGCTTCGGCGCGGGCGTGACAGCCGTGCTGCTCGCCGTGGTCGTGCTGCTCGGCGCGAGCACCGCGGGCCTCGTGCTGCTCACGGTCGTGGCCGTGAGCTTCCTGCTCGGCACGCTCACCGGCCCCCACCGCACCTGGCAGGCCTGGGTGTTCCGCCGGTTCGTGCGGCCGCGCGTCGGGCCGCCGACCGACCTCGAGGACCCGCGGCCGCCGCGGTTCGCGCAGGGCGTGGGGCTCGTCGTGACGGGCGTGGGCGTGGTGCTCGGTCTCGCGGGCGTCCTCGCCGCCGTGCCCTGGGCCGCCGCAGTCGCGTTCGTCGCGGCGGCGCTCAACGCGACGCTGGGCCTGTGCCTCGGGTGCGAGATGTACCTGCTGCTGCGGCGCCTGCGCCCCGCGTCCGCCGGTCAGCAGGCCGGTCAGTAGACGAGGGCCTGGGCGCCGGGGCGCAGCACCTCCTCGGCGAACAGCGCGGCCCCGGCGATCCGCACCCCGGGCAGGACGTCGTCGGCGGTGATCTCGCGGCGGGCCGCGCACTGGGTGCACAGCGTCACGGTGCCGGCGGCGAGGACCGCCTCGAGCAGCTCGGACGCCGGCGCGGCGTGGTCGAGCGCGAGGTCGTCGGCGCGGCCGGGGACGGCGAACCAGGCGCCCTCGCCCGTGAGCCACAGGCTGACCTCCGCACCCGCCGCCACCGCGGCCGCGGCGACGGTGAGCGCCTGGTTCGCGGCCTCGGGCCGGTCGGTGCCGGACGTGGTCTTGATCACGAGCGGACGTGCGGCGTCGGTCATGGCGCGACCTTACGCCAGGGGCGGCGGATAGGATCGGGGCATGGACTACCACGCGCTCGAGGCAGTGTTCATCGGTCTCCTGATCGCCGCGACGATCACGATCACCTGGTTCGCCGGCTACGTCGTCTACAAGCTGTTCCAGGGCCAGCGCTGATGCCCTTCTCCCTGCCCGAGGGCCTCGCGCCCGAGGTGTACCCGCTCGCCTGGCTCGTCGGGAGCTGGCGGGGCGAGGGCGTGATCGAGTACCCGGGGATCCGCACGACGCGGTTCGTGCAGGACCTGGTCTTCGACCACGACGGCGGCCCCTACCTGCGCTTCGAGTCGACCCTGCGGGTCCGCTCCTCCGCAGCCGCCGACGGCGAGGGCGACGGCCAGTCCGACGAGCCCGACACCGTGTGGTCCACCGAGACGGGCTACTGGCGCATGTCGAGCGAGCGCCCCGAGGGCATCCCGGACGGCAAGCACTCGCTCGAGGTCCTGCTGACGGACGCCTCCGGTCGGCTCTCGCTGTTCCTCGGCATGGTGGGCAACGGCCGGATCGACCTCGCGACCGACTTCGTCGCGCGCACGTCGACGGCCGCCGAGGTGACCGCCGCCAAGCGTCTCTACGGGCTGGTCGAGGGCCGGCTCATGTGGGTCGAGGAGCTGGCGGCGTTCGGTCACCCGCTGGGCTCGTACGCCTCGGCCGAGCTCGACCGGCAGTGAGAGAGGTCTCATGAGCGAGTACTCGAGCCCGCTGCTGTCCCGGCACGGGGCGGTGGCGGCGTCGGGCCCGGACGCGGGCGTCGCCTGGCACTACGGCGACCCCGTCGCCGAGCAGCGCGCGCTCGCCCGCGGCGGCGCCGTCGTCGACCAGTCGCACCTCGGCGTGGTGCGGGTCGCCGGCCCGGACCGCCTCTCGTGGCTCCACTCGATCACCTCCCAGGACGTGCAGGCGCTGCCGCCGCGCACGTCGACCGAGCTGCTCGTGCTCTCGCCGCAGGGGCACGTCGAGCACGTGGCCGGCGTCGTCGACGACGGCGAGGCGACCTGGCTCGTCACGGAGCGCGACCACGCCCCGTCGCTGGCGGGGTGGCTCGAGCGGATGAAGTTCATGATGCGCGTCGACGTCGCCGACGTCACCGCGGACTACGCGGCGATCGGCGAGCCCGTGGCGGCCGAGGGTGCCGAGGGCGAGCCGGTGATCTGGTGGGACTCCTGGCCCCGCGTGGCGCCCGGCGGCACGCGCTACGGGCCGGCCGAGGACGCGCACCCCGGCGCGGACCGCCCCTGGCGGCTGGTGCTCGTCCCGCGCGCACGGCTCGCCGACGCGGTCGCCGAGCGAGAGGCGGCCGGCTGGCGGCTCGCCGGCACGTGGGCCACCGAGGCGCTGCGCGTCGAGGCGTGGCGCCCCCGGCTGGCGTTCGAGGTCGACCACCGCTCGATCCCGCACGAGCTGGACTGGCTGCGCACGGCGGTGCACCTGCACAAGGGCTGCTACCGCGGCCAGGAGACGATCGCGCGCGTCCACAACCTCGGGCGCCCGCCGCGCCGGATCGTCATGCTGCACCTCGACGGCTCCCAGCACCTGGTGCCCGACGCGGGTGCGGAGGTCCGGCAGGGCGGTCCGGACGGCCGCGTGGTCGGCACGATGACGTCGGTCGGCCGCCACCACGAGCTCGGCCCGGTGGCGCTCGCGGTGCTCAAGCGCTCGGTCCCCGAGGACGCCGAGCTGACGGTCACGGGCACCGTGGGCACGGGCGCGGACGCCCAGGAGCTCACGGTCGCCGCGGCCCAGGAGATCGTCGTCCCGGGGGACGGCGTGTCCGCCGACCGGCCCGAGGTCCGACGTGAGGTGATGCGCGGCCTCGGCCAGCGCGGCGGGGGCGCCCCGCAGAGCCTGCTGTGACCGCCGGGCCGGCCCTCGGGCCGGCGGGCGAGGCGGCGCGGACGGCCGTGCGCTCGATGGTTCGCCGCATCCGCGTGCGACAGGGCTGGGCGCGGGTGCGCAGCGGGTTCTGGCCGATCGTCCAGGCGTCCCTCGCAGCGGGTGTCGCGTACGCGTTCGCACACCACGTGCTGGGCCACGCCCAGCCGTTCTTCGCCGCCGTCGCCGCCTGGGTCTGCCTCGGGTTCAGCCTCGACCGCGAGCTGCGGCGCGTGGTCGAGGTGGCGGTCGGCGTCGCGGTGGGCGTCGCGATGGGCGACCTGGTGGTCCACCTCATCGGCTCGGGCTGGTGGCAGCTCACGCTCGTGCTCCTGGTCTCCGCGCTCGCGGCGCGGTTCCTCGACCGCGGCGCGCTGCTCACGACCCAGGCCGGCGTGCAGGCGATCGTCGTCGTGGGCCTGCCGGCGGCGTCCGTGGCGACCGGCGGGGCGCTGGGGCGGTGGACCGACGCGCTCGCGGGCGGCGGTGTCGCGCTCCTGGTGGCGGTGCTGACGCCCGGGGACCCGCGCCGGCGGATCCGGGCCCTCGCCGGAGGCGCGACGGGCGAGCTCGCCGACACCCTCGAGGCGCTCGCGCGGGGCCTGCGGGAGCACGACGCCGACGAGCTCGCTGCAGCTCTCGTCCGTGGCCGGGCGTCCGAGCCCGTGCTGGCCGACTGGTACGACACGGCGCGCCACGCCGCCGAGATCGCGCGCGTGAGCGTCAACCGCGTGCACCGGGACGAGATCCGCCGTCTTGCGTCGCAGGCGGTGCTCGTGGACCGCGCGATGCGCAGCGTGCGGGTGCTCGCCCGCCGCGCCCCCACGGCGGCTCGCTCCGGTGCGCAGGAGCTGGGGGACCTGGCCGCGCTCGTGGAACGGTACGCCTCGGCCATCCGGTCGCTCGCCGCGGCGCTCACCGCCGGCGCGAGCACCGACAAGGCGCGCGACGAGCTCGCGGCGGTCGCCGCCGAAGCCGACCCGCGCGTCGTCGGCGAGGGCCAGTGGCAGGTGCAGTCGCTCGTGCTCCTGCTGCGCTCGCCGATCGTCGACACGCTCGAGGCGGCCGGCCTGTCGCCCGCGCAGGCGCGCGACGCCCTCCCCGAGATCTGACCCGGGAGGGAGC
>JAPSLQ010000099.1 GCA_031180595.1 Isoptericola sp.
CGCCGCGGCGATCTTCCGGGAGGTCGCGCTCGGCGAGGAGTTCCCGCCGTTCCTCACGACCGGCGCGTACGCGCGGTACTTCCGGCAGTGAGCGAGGGCCCGGGACCGGCCTCGACCTCGAGGCCGGTCCCGACGACCCAGGCGTCACTACGGCCAGAGCGTCCTGGAGAGTCTGCGTGTCGGTGGTGCCCGCCAGGATCGGTCTCATGGCGACGACGCTGCGCACCCTCCTTGCCGACCAGGTGGAGTTCTACTGGGACGTCCACCTGTGGCCCCGGTTGGAGGGCCTGACCGACGACGAGTACCTGTGGGAGCCCGTCGAGGGAGCGTGGAGCCTGCGCACCGGCGACGACGGCGTCGTCCGGATCGAGCAGACGGTGCCCGAGCCGCACGTCCCACCGGTCACGACGATCGCGTGGCGCATGGCCCACCTGGGACGTGACGTGTGGGCCAAGCGCGCGCGGGCGTTCTTCGGTCCGACGTCGGCGCCGGCCGACGCCGACATGTACGACGACCGGCACTGGACCGATCCCCTGCCGCTGACCGCGGAGGGCGGTCTGGCCCTGCTCGAGCAGGGCTACACCCTGTGGCGCGACGCCCTCGCCGGGCTCGACGACGAGGCGCTGCTGCGGCCGCTCGGACCGCGCGGCGGACCGTTCGCCGACGACTCCATGGCTGCCCTCGTGGCGCACCTCAACCGCGAGGCGATGGCCCACGGTGCCGAGGTGTGCCTGCTGCGCGACCTCCACCGCGCGCAGCACGAGCGCAGCGACGCCGTCGCCGCCGCCGCGCTCGGCGGACGCGCCGACGACCTCGACCGCACGCTCCGGCTCGGCGGCGGCGTGCGGGACCTGCCCGAACGGTTCCCGGCGCTGCTCACCGAGCTCGCGGGGATCCACCGCTGGGGCGAGGTGCGCGTGCTCGTGGAGCACGGGTTCCCGGCAGGCGCCCCGGCCGGCGACGGGACCACCGCGCTGCACTACGCGGCCGCCGCCGGCGCGCTCGAGGAGGTGCGGTTCCTGGTCGGGCACGGCGCCGACCCGGCCGCCGTCGAGTCGCGGTTCGGCGCCACGCCCGCGACGTGGGCCGAGCGCTTCGGCCGAACCGAGGTGGCCGCCCTGCTCACGGACCGGGCGGGTCCGGCCTGAAGGTCGACCTGCGTCGCGAAAAGCGGAACAGACCGGACGACCCGCGGCGGTCTCGGGCCAATACTCTGGACTTCCGCCGCGCGCGGGCATACCTTCGCCTCGGTGGACGGGTTCTCCCGCCCGCTTGGACGACGACAGCCATCGACGAGGAGCCGCCCCGCGCGCACCGCCTGACTCGCGCGCAACCGCATGCAGGAGGGAGCAGGACCGTGGCCGACGTGCTGGTCCTCAACGCCGGCTACGAGCCGCTGCACCGGGTGTCCCTCAAGCACGCCATCACCATGCTCGTGCGCGAGGTCGCCGTGGTCGAGGAGGCCGTCGAGGGCCACAGCTTCGGGCCGTACCCGCTCCCCCGCGTCCTGCGTCTCGTCCGCTACGTCGCGATGCGGTGGCGGTACCGCTCCGCCGGGCAGCCCCCGTGCACCAAGGACGGCGTGAAGCGTCGCGACCGGATGTGCGCGTACTGCGGCGGCCCGGCCCAGACGGTCGACCACGTGCTGCCCCGCTCCCGCGGCGGCGACTCCACCTGGCTCAACCTCGTGGCCGCCTGCGAGCCGTGCAACCACCGCAAGGCCGACCGGACCCCCGCCGAGGCCGGCATGCCGCTGCTCGTCACACCCTTCGTGCCGCCCGCCGACCACGCCCTGGTCAGACGCGGCCGGCGCTCACGCCTCGCCGTCGCGGCGTAGCCGCCGGACGGCTCAGTACCCCTCGGGCTGCCAGAGGCGCTCGCCGCCGTCGTCGTCGGTCGCGGGCGTCTCGCCCGTCACCATGGCGGCCCCGCCGGCGGCAGGACCGCCGACCGCAGGACCCCCGACCGCCGAGCTGCCGAGCGTCGCCCCCGCCGCGGTGCCACCGGCCCCCGTGGCACCGGTGCCGGCCGACGCGAGCGCGCGCGACGCGATGACCGTGCTCGTGAAGTTGGCGTGGCACTCGGTGCAGTACCACTCGGGCGTCGGCACGGGGACCTCGAAACCGCCGTAGACGACGTCGGGCTCCGCGCCGACGACGTCCTCCTGGAACGTCATCCCCCACACGATGCGCTGCGTCTTGCCGCGCGCGCCGCAGCCCGGGCACTGCGGGCGCAGGCGCGCGCGCTGCGCGGCCACGGTGTGCGCGTGCATGAGCTCGTGGCACTCGCGGCACAGCAGGTGCAGGTCGCGCACGATCTGGTCGAGCGTCCGGCCTCCGGCGGTCGTCGTGCCGAGGCGCACCGCCCCGTCGTCGTGCGCCACCAGCTCGCGCACGTCGACGAACCGCTCGCAGGTGGCGCAGCGCTCCTCGCGCCGCATCGCCCACCCGGTGACCATGCGGTGGCCCAGGATGCGCAGCACGTGCACGTCGGAGGCCACGGCCCCGGTTCCGCAGTCGCCCGGGTCGAGCGTGTGCACCGGTCCCTCCCGGAACTGCTGGGCGACGCCGTCGAGCACGAGCCGCGCGTGCTCGGCCGGCAGCCAGCCCGACGACCCGGTGTACGCGTCGGCGCCGTCGAACAGGTCCGCCCACACGATGGGCCGCTCCGGACCGAACAGCTCGTCGGTGACCCAGCTGTCGCCGTCGGTCGAGCCCATGAGCTCGACCGCCGCGACCACCCCGGCCTCCCCGAGCACGGTGACCACGACGTCCCCGCGCTTCGGCCCCTCGGCGCCTCCCGGGAGCGAGTGCTCCCGCGAGCGGGTGGCGACGGCGACGGACTCCCGCAGCCAGTCGCTCGCCCAGTGCAGGTACACCGACGGCACGAGCCACGCGGGCAGCGACGACACGGACGGGAACGCCTCGGCTTCGTTGGTCACGAACCAGAACATATCCGGTCCGCGCGGCATCCCGACAGGGCCGGTCGGCCCCGCTAGGGTCGCGAGCGAGCCACGACGACGACGTGGGCCCGAGGAGGAGCCGGGATGAACATCGCGCTGTGGGTCGCCGCCGGCCTCCTGGCGGTCCTCTACACGGCCGTAGGTCTGACCAAGCTCGGCCGCGGCAGGGCGCTGCGCCACCGCATGGGCTGGGTCTCCGACTTCCCCGACCCGGTGGTCCGCTTCATCGGCGGGGCGGAGATCACGGGCGCCGTCGGGCTGATCGTTCCCCAGGCCACCGGGACCGCGGAGATCCTCACGCCGGTCGCCGCGTCGGGCCTCGTGGTCCTCCAGGTGCTCGCGATCGCCGTGCACGTCCGGCGCCGCGAGACGTCGCAGCTGGGCATCAACGTGGTGCTGCTCCTCCTCGCCGCGTTCGTGGCGGTGGGCCGCTTCGCGGGCTGGTGACGTCGCCGCTGCCCAGAGCGGTCACACCCTGTCTCACATCGTGGTCCCACATGGTGGACACGTGGTGCCGGACCAGGTGAAGCGGTCCCTACAGTGGCTCTCGGACAGCCTGCCGGCCCGAGGAAGGAACACCATGCCCGCACCGCTCGACCCGAACCCGCGCCTCGCGGAGTACGCCCACCCGGAGCGCCTCGTCACGACCGAGTGGCTCGCCGCGCACCTCGACGACCCGGGCCTCGTGGTCGTCGAGTCGGACGAGGACGTGCTCCTCTACGAGACCGGCCACATCCCCGGAGCGGTCAAGATCGACTGGCACACCGACCTCCTCCTGCCGGTCGAGCGTGACTACCTCGACGGCCCCGGCTTCGCGGAGCTGCTCGGCTCCAAGGGCATCGGCCGCGACACGACGATCGTGCTGTACGGCGACAAGAACAACTGGTGGGCCGCGTACACCGCCTGGGTCTTCACGCTGTTCGGCCACGAGGACGTCCGCCTGCTCGACGGCGGCCGCAACCTGTGGGTCGCGGAGGGCCGCGAGCTGGTGACCGACGTCCCGACGCCGACGCCGGTGGAGTACCCGGCCGTCGACCGCGACGACTCGACGTTCCGCGCCTTCAAGGAGGACGTGCTCGCGCACCTCGGCCGGGGCCCGCTCGTCGACATCCGCTCGCCGCAGGAGTACACGGGCGAGCGCCTGCACATCCCGGACTACCCGGAGGAGGGCGTGCTGCGCGGCGGCCACATCCCGACCGCCGCCAACGTGCCGTGGGCCACGGCCGTGTCCGAGGACGGCACGTACAAGCCGCGGGCCGAGCTCGAGGCGATCTACCAGGCCGGCGGGCTCGGCATCACGGCCGACGACTCGGTCATCACCTACTGCCGCATCGGGGAGCGGTCGAGCCACACCTGGTTCGCCCTGCACTTCCTGCTCGGGATCCCCGACGTGCGCAACTACGACGGCTCGTGGACCGAGTGGGGCAACGCGGTGCGCGTGCCGATCGTGGCGGGCGACGAGCCCGGCGAGGTCCCGGCGAGCCTCGCCGCCAGGGCCGCGGCAGCCTGAGCCACCCGCCGCACGCGATCAGGTCGGCGCTCCGCCACCCGACCGGCAGCCCGCACTGCCGACAGGGTCCGGACCGCCGACCTGATCCGTGCCCACGTGCGAGAGACTGGACCCATGACCGACGCAGCGACCACCGACCGGCTGCCCGCGCAGCTCGCCGAGATCCGCGACGACTTCCTCGCCCTCACCGAGCCCGACCGCCTGCAGCTGCTGCTCGAGTTCTCGCGGGAGCTGCCGGAGCTGCCCGCCCGTTACGCGGCGGCGCCCGGGATGCTCGAGCGCGTCGAGGAGTGCCAGTCGCCCGTGCGCGCGTTCGCGGAGGTCGACGACGGCGTCGTCCACTTCTACGCCACGGCGCCGCAGGAGGCACCCACCACCCGCGGCTTCGCGTCGATCCTCGCGCAGGGGCTGTCCGGCCTCACCGCGCAGGAGGTGCTCGACGTCCCCGACGAGTTCCCCCTCATGATCGGTCTCACCCGTGCGGTGAGCGCGCTGCGCCTGAACGGCATGGCCGGCATGCTCACGCGCGCCAAGCGCCAGGTGCGCGAACAGCTCGCCGCCTGACGCTGCCGCACCCGCGGCCCTCGCCCCGCGCGCTCAGTAGTCGAAGAGCTCCCCGAGCCACGACTCGTTCCTCGCCTCGCGCCGTCGCACGCCGTCGTGCGAGGCGCGCTCGAACGGCGCCGCGGTCGGCCCCATGGCCTCGGCCGCGATCTCCGCGTCCATCGACCGGTCGATGATCTTGTCCAGCTCGCCCCGATCGAGCCACACGCCGCGGCAGCTCGGGCAGTAGTCGATCTCGACTCCTCTACGCTCGGAGACCACGAGCTCTGACTGGTCGTGGGGGCACAGCATCGTGTCCTCCTTCGTCGGTGGCCAGCACAACGGACGGCGGGTGCACCGTGTTCCCACAGGACGGCCGTGAACGAGCGCGCGCTTGTCGGCCGACCCAGGACCGCCGTGGCCGCACCACGGGCGCTGGGACGGCGAGCGCCCGGGAATGTGCGAGAGTGGTCGCCATGACGGTGCTCGTGGCCTACAACGCGTCGCCGCACGGCGAGGCTGCCGTCCGCACGGCGGTCGCCGAGGCCGCGCGACGCAGGCTCCCCCTGACGGTCCTCGACCTCCATCCCGAGCACTCGGCGTCGCCGGTCGACGACGGCCTGGCCGCCCTGCTCGCCGACGCCCCCGCCGACCTCCAGGTCGCGCCGGTGACGGTCCGTCCCGAGGGCACGGAACCGGCGGACGCGATCCTGGACGCGACCGAGGCGTCCGGAGCGACGCTCGTGGTGCTCGGCTCGCGCAAGCGGTCGTCGATGGGCACGTTCCTCATGGGCTCGACGACGCAGCGCGTGCTGCTCGACGCCCCCGTGCCCGTGCTCGTGGTCAAGGACGAGTACGACAGCTGAGGCGTGCGTCGCACGACGCTCGTGCCGCCTCTGGCACGACGCCGCCACGCCTGGCGGCGGCAGGGACTTGCCGGTGACCTGGATCACGGGGGTACCGTTCCGCCGTGGAGACCTTCGCGGACATCGTCGACAGCGCCGCCGGATTCGTCTGGGGCCCGTTCTTCCTCATCCCCCTGCTCCTGGGAACCGGCCTGTTCCTGACCATCCGGCTCAGAGGCCTGCAGTTCCGCAAGCTCGGCCCCGCCCTGCGGCTCGGACTGCTGCAGCGCAAGGAGGTCGGCGGCGGCGAGGGCGACATCTCGCACTACCAGGCGCTGACGACGGCGCTCGCCGCGACCGTGGGCGTCGGCAACATCGCGGGCGTCGCGACGGCGATCGCACTCGGCGGTCCCGGCGCCCTGTTCTGGATGTGGGTCACCGGCCTCGTCGGCATGGCGTCGAAGTACTCCGAAGCCTTCCTGGGCTCGAAGTTCCGCGTCGTCGACGCCCGCGGCGAGCAGCGCGGCGGTCCGCAGGAGTACCTCAAGCAGGCCATCTCCGGCCCGTTCGGGCGGATCCTCGCCGTCTCGTTCGCGATCTTCGCGGCGCTCGCCGCGTTCGGCATCGGCAACATGACGCAGACCAACACGATCGCCGCCTCCCTGGACGACCAGTTCGGCGTGCCGCCGCTGGCCTCCGGCCTGGTCATCATGGTGCTGGTCGGGATCGTGCTCGTGGGGGGCATCAAGCGCATCGGCGCCGTGACGGCCTCGCTCGTGCCGACGATGATCCTGCTGTACCTGCTGGCCGGGATCCTGGTGCTGGGCGCGAACGTCACCGCGATCCCCGGCGCGTTCGCGACCATCTTCACCGACGCGTTCACCGGGACCGCCGCCACCGGCGGGTTCGTCGGCTCGACGGTCGCGCTCGCGCTGCAGTTCGGCGTCGCCCGCGGCCTGTTCTCGAACGAGTCCGGGCTCGGCTCGGCGGCGATCGTGGCCGCCGCGGCGAAGTCGCACCACCCCGTGCGGCAGGGCCTGGTGTCGATGACGCAGACGTTCATCGACACGCTCGTCGTCGTGACCTTCACCGGCCTGGTCATCATCACGTCGGGCGCGTGGACGGGCTCGGCCGAGGGCGCGGCCATGACGGCCGAGGCGATGTCCTCCGGCCCGCTGTCCTCGGTCGGCGGTGCCGTCGTCGCGATCGCCGTCGTCTTCTTCGCCCTGTCGACCGTCATCGGCTGGGCCTACTACGGCGAGCGGTGCGCGACGACGCTGTTCGGGATCCGCGTCTCGCTCCCGTACCGGGCGCTCTTCACGCTGGTGTGCCTCGTCGGCGCGCTGTGGGAGCTCGAGCTCGTCTGGAGCATCGCCGACGTCCTCAACGGCCTCATGGCGCTGCCCAACCTCATCGGGCTCCTGGTGCTCTCCGGGCTGATCGTGCGCGAGACGAAGGCGTACCTCGACCGCGACCCGGACCTCACCGACCCGCCGTCGGCGCTGGAGGACTACGTCCCGAGCCGCTGATCAGGCGGGCACGAGCGGGCGCAGGTCGCCCCGCGCGCTGCGCACGTGCTCGGTCGGGACGTTCTCGACGCCCCCGGCCTCGGCGACCCACCAGCCGAGGTTGGGGGCGTGCGCGAGGTAGTCGTCGCGCACCACGTGCCGCAGCGCGGTGTCGGCCAGCAGGACGCCGTCGCGCCACCCGCCGTCCGGTGCCGGCGCGGCGAGCAGGCGCAGACCGCGCCGGAAGACGGCCCGGCCGTCCACCTGCTCGTAGCGCGGCCGGAGCCGCTTGACGACGTTGAGCAGCCGGAAGAGCCAGGGCGGGTCCTGGCGGAGCAGGAGCGGCGCCCGGCGGGACAGCTGGGCGGCGAGGCGGCGGTCGTCGACGGCCACGCCCACGGCACGCAGCTCGTCGGCCATCCACTCGAGCGCCAGGTCCGACAGCCCGCACCGGGCGCCGCCACCACCGACGTCGCCGTGCGTGCCCGGGAACCACACCTGCTCGACGCGGCCCGCCGGGTCGTCGTCGGGCACCTCCCAGAGGCACGGCGCGAAGGTGATGCGGCGCTCGTCGATCGCGAGCGCCTGCCGGGCCGTCTGCACGGTCGACGAGAGGCGGACGTCGTGGAACCGGTGCTTGCGCCGCGACAGCACGGGCACGCCGAGCGCCCCGACGGTGTCGAAGACGCCGAGGAACCGCACCGGCGCGTCCCACGAGTGCTCGGACTTGAAGCGTGCCTTCTCGCGCGCGACGGCGGCCGCCTCCTCCCCGTCGGGGCGGCTCGGACGGAGTCGGTAGACCCGCTCGGCCTCGCACAGCAGGCCGGCGTCGACGGCCTCGGGCGTCAGCAGACCGACCTGGGAGACCATGCCGACGACGCTGCGGGCGGTGTACGCGCCGCGTGAGTAGCCGAGGACGACGATCTCGTCGCCGGGTTCGTAGCTGGTCGCCAGGAAGCGGTAGCCCTCGACGACGTTGCGGGTGAAGCCGTACCCGAACGCGCCGCCGAGGAGCCGGTCGACGGTGTACCCGCGCGACCCCACGCCGCCGACGTACCCGACGACCTGGACCGTGTCCGTGCCCGGCACCAGGCCGGACCGCACGGCGCGCGCGAGCTTCTCGATGTTGGACACCTGCGAGTTCACCGCGTGGTTCCACGTGCCGTCGCAGCACAGGACGAGTCGTCTCATGATCGTTCCTCCACCGATGGGGAGCACGACGCCCGCCGCCTGATACAGGCGACGGGCGTCCGGCGGGTGCACCGGGCGGGGGGCGCCCGGTGCACCCGGTCCCAGGGTCGGCCGAGCGTCTGGATGTTGCCCGGGTCGACTCATCGGGGAAGGAGCGGGCACCGGCGGGCCTGATACACGCGTGCCCGTCCGGTGCGGCGTCGGGCGCGGGACGTCAGCGCAGGCGGCGAAGGAACTCGCGCGTACGCTCGCGCTGCGGGTCGTCGAGCACCTGCGCGGGCGCGCCTCGCTCGTGGACGCGGCCGTCGTGCAGGAACACGACCTCGTCGGCGACCTCGCGGGCGAAGCCCATCTCGTGCGTCGCCACGAGCATGGTCGTGCCCTCGCCCCGCAGCGCGAGCAGGAGGTCGAGCACCTCGCCCACGAGCTCGGGGTCGAGGGCGGACGTCACCTCGTCGAGCAGGAGCAGCTCGGGGCCGGTGACGAGCGCACGCGCGATCGCGGCCCGCTGCTGCTCCCCGCCCGAGAGCTGGTCCGGGTAGGCGCGCGCCTTGTGACCGAGGCCGACCTTCTCCAGCATCGCCAGGCCGGCCTCCTCCGCCCGGGCGCGCGGCCACCGGTGCACGACGCGCGGGGCGAGCGTGACGTTGTCCAGGACCCGCAGGTGCGGGAAGAGGTTGTACTGCTGGAAGACCATCGCCAGCCGCGACCGCACCGCGTTCGCGTCGACCCACGGGTCGGCGACGTCCTGGCCGTCGAGAAGGACCTGTCCGTCGTCGACGTCCTCGAGCAGGTCGACCACCCGCAGCAGCGTCGACTTGCCCGAGCCCGACGAGCCCACGACGACGACGCACGCGTGCTCGGCGACGTCCAGGTCGATCCCGTCGAGCACGACCTTGCGCGCCTCACCGGTGCCGTACGCCTTGCGCACGCCGCGCAGGGACAGCCGCGGCGTGGTCGCCCCGACCGGCGGGGTGCCCGGCGTCACCGCAGCACCCCCGCGCCGCTCACGCCGCGCAGCTGCCCCCGCCACCCCTGCCGGGCCGACCACGCGTCCACGAGGCGGGTGAGCGGGATCGAGACGAGCAGGAACAGCACGCCCGCCACCACGTAGGGCGTGAAGTTGTAGTCGCCGGTGGTCGCGATCTGCGCGGCGCGGATCGCGTCCACGGCGCCCAGGATGGAGATGAGGCCCGAGTCCTTCTGCAGGGAGACGAGCACGCTCGCGACGGGCGCCGTGACGTTCCGCACGGCCTGCGGCAGGACGACGCGGCGCACCGCCTGCCCGCGCGTGAGCCCGAGCGACCGGGCCGCGGCGACCTGCGACGGGTGCACCGACTCGATGCCGGCGCGGAAGATCTCGGCGAGGTACGCCGTGTACGTCAGGACGATCGCCAGACCCCCGAGGAACGCCGCGCTCACGGGCAGCCACTCGAGCCGCAGGGCGGGCAGCCCGAAGCCGACGAGCAGCAGCACGAGCAGGACCGGGACCCCGCGGAACACGTCGACGTAGACGGTCGCGAGCGCGCGCAGCGGGAACAGCGCCGGCAGGCGCGACGTGCGCACCACCGCCA
>JAPSLQ010000100.1 GCA_031180595.1 Isoptericola sp.
GGTTGACGTCGTCGACGGACGCGGACCGGCGGGCGCGGAAGATCGTGATGATGATCGCCAGGCCGACGACGACCTCCGCGGCGGCCACGACCATGACGAAGAACGCCAGCACCTGGCCCGTGATGTCGCCGTGCATGCGGGCGAACGTCACGAGCGCGAGGTTGGTCGCGTTGAGCATGAGCTCGACGCCCATGAACACCACGATCGCGTTGCGCCGCAGCAGCACCGTGGCCGCCCCGAGGGAGAAGAGGATCGCGGCGAGGCCGAGGTAGTTGGTCAGCTCCATCAGCGGTGCTCCTCCCCACCCGGGGTCTCGGGCGCCGGCGGGCCGGACGTGCCCGCGGTCCGGGACAGCTCGGCCAGCTCGGACCGCCCGCCCGTGCGGCGCTCGACGAGGGTCTCCTCGGCGGCGAGCACCGCCGTCGCCGACCGCTCCTGGCCGCGGATGCGCAGCACGCGCGGCACGGAGTGCTCGAGCGGCTGCCCGTCGGGGCCGAGCGCGGGCGTGTCCATGGCGTTGTTCTGCGCGTAGACGCCCGGTGCGGGCAGCGGCGTCAGCGTCCGGCCCTCCACGAGCGCCGCGACGCGCGCCCGGGCGACGGTCCGCTGCGTGACGCGCGGCCCGAGCCGGCGCCGGTGCGTGAGCACCAGGCCCGCGAGCGCCGCGGTGACGAGCAGCACGCCCACCACCTGCATGGCGACGACGTAGTCCTCGAACAGGACCCGGGCGAGCGCGACCGGGTTGGTCACCGCGTTCTCCGCCTCGAGCCCGACGGCCGGGCGGAACGTCGCGCGGCCGATCACCGACAGCAGCACGGCGGCCAGGCCCGCGCCCAGCAGCAGGCCGATCCACCGCTGGCCGCGGATGGTCTCGGTGAGCGAGTCCGCGGCGTCGACCCCGACGAGCATGAGCACGAACAGGAAGAGCATCATCACGGCGCCGGTGTAGACGACGACCTGCACGACGCCGAGGAACGGGGCCTCCTGCGCGACGTAGAGGATCGCGAGGCCCACCATGACGAACATGACGCAGATGGCGGCGTGCACCGCCCTGCGGATCACGAGCAGACCCGAGGCCGCGAGCACCATGAGCGGCGCGAGCACCCAGAACAGGAGGGTCTCGCCCCCGGACGCGGTCATGCCCGGCCTCCCGGCGTGAGGGCGGCGCCGGCGCCGTCCCGGGGGGCGGTGCGGCCGTCGACGTTGGAACGAGTGGCGGCCGCGCGCGTGGCCTCGGCGCGGTCCTGGGACGGCCGCAGCTCGTGCTTGCGCTGGGTGGGTGCCGGCGCCTTGCCGGCGACGACGGCCGCGGCGGCGTCGAGCGTGGGGTCGTCCGGGCGGTGCTCGCGCACCCACTCGACCTGCGCGGCGGTGGGCGCCGTGACCTCCCCGCGGTAGTACTCGGTGTCCGTGGTGCCCTCGACCATGGGGTGCGGGGCGGCGAGCATGCCGTCGGCGAGCGGCGCGAGGAGGTCCTGCTTCTCGTAGATCATCCCGGCGCGCGTCGGACCGGCGAGCTCGTAGTCGTTGGTCATCGTGAGCGCCCGGGTCGGGCAGGCCTCGATGCACAGCCCGCAGAAGATGCAGCGCAGGTAGTTGATCTGGTAGACGCGGCCGTACCGCTCCCCCGGGCTGACGTGCGCGCCGTCGGGCAGGTCGGCGTTGTCCCCGCCCTCGACGTAGATGGCGTCCGCCGGGCAGGCCCACGCGCAGAGCTCGCAGCCGATGCACTTCTCGAGACCGTCGGCGTACCGGTTGAGCTGGTGCCGGCCGTGGTAGCGCTGCTGGGGCGGCGTCTTCTTGCGCGGGTACTCCTCGGTGACGGTCGGCTTGAACATGGCCGAGAACGTCACGCCGAAGCCGGCGACCGGCGCGAGCAGCTCGCCGATCGGCCCCTTCTTCGGGCGCAGCGGCTCGTAGGGCTTGTCGGTCATCGCGTCTCCTCGGAGTGGTCGACGGACTGGGCGACCTTCTGGTGCGGGATGGCGGTGCCACGGCGGCGCGAGCGCGGGAGCGTCTGGCCGGGCAGCGGTGGCACGGGGTAGCCGCCTGCGAACGGGTCGAACTCGGCGTGCGCCCGCCGGCCCGCCGGTTCCTTCTTGTCGGGCCACACCCAGATGACGGCGAAGACGACGACGGCCGCGACGGCGATCGCCACGAAGAGCTGGGTGCGGGTGACGCCCGCGAGGCCGAGCCACTGGAAGGTCCCCAGCACGACGACCCAGCCGAGCGCGACCGGGATGAGCACCTTCCAGCCGAACGTCATGAACTGGTCGTAGCGCAGCCGCAGCAGCGTGCCGCGGATCCACACGAACACGAACATGAGCAGCCAGAGCTTGGCGAGGAACCACAGGATCGGCCACCAGCCGGTGTTGAGCATCCCGTCGCCCACGGCGGACAGCGGCCACGGGGCCCGCCACCCGCCGAGGAACAGCGTGGTCGCGACGGCCGAGACGTTGAGCATGTTGATGTACTCGGCGAGGAAGAACCAGGCGAACTTCATCGACGAGTACTCGGTCATGTAGCCCGACACGAGCTCGCCCTCGGCCTCCGGCAGGTCGAACGGCAGGCGGTTCGTCTCGCCGATCATCGAGATGATGTAGACGACGAACGCGGGCGCGAGCGGCAGGAACCACCAGATCTGGGTCTGGGAGTCGACGATCGACGACGTCGACATCGAGCCGGCCATGACGAACACGCTCACGAGCGACAGGCCCATGGCGAGCTCGTAGCTGATGACCTGCGCGGTCGAGCGGACCGAGCCGAGCAGCGGGTAGGTCGAGCCCGAGGACCAGCCGCCGAGCACGATGCCGTACACCCCGAGCGCCGCGCACGCCAGGATGTACAGCACGGCGACCGGGAAGTCCGTGAGCTGTGCCGGCGTCGAGTAGTCGGTGAACGGGATCGTGACGTTGGGCCCGAACGGGATCACGGCGAACACGAGCAGCGCGCAGAACACCGAGATCATCGGTGCCAGGAGGTAGATGACCCGGTCGGCCCGGGTCACCGTCATGTCCTCCTTGAGCAGCAGCTTCATCGCGTCGGCGAGGGACTGCAGCAGACCCGCCGGCCCGTGCCAGTTCGGTCCCGGACGCACCTGCATGCGCGCCACGACCTTGCGCTCGAACCAGATCGCGAACAGCACGCTGGTCAGCAGGAAGGCCAGGATGAGGACGGCCTTGACCAGGTAGGTGATCCAGTTGTCCTGGCTGAAGTCGGCCACCACGCCCGGGATCATGCGGCACCTCCGTCGGTGTGGTCGGTCCGCGCGCCCTCGACGACGACGGCGTCGCCCGCGGCGGGCGCCACGCGGACCACGTCGCCCGGCGAGGCGCCGAGCTGCGCGTGCACCCGGCAGCCGCGCGACGCGAGGGGCAGCCAGACCACGTGGTCCACCATCTCGGTGATCGCCACCGGCAGCGTGATCGCACCGCGGTCCGTCGAGACCGTGACGAGATCGCCGTCGAACACGTCCGCCGCCGCGGCCGTGACGGCGGACATCCGCGCGACCGGACGCTTGGCCGTGCCCGCGAGGAACTGCTCGCCGTCCTGCAGCGCCCCGTCGTCGAGCAGGAGGTGCCAGGCCGCGAGCACCGCGGTGCCGGGCGCGACCGGCGGCGGCTCGACCTGCGCGGCCGCGGGCGCCGGCGCGCGCTCCCCGCGCCAGGCGGGCAGCGCGCCGATCGCACGGTGCGCCGCGAGCGGCTCGTCGGCGCCGAGGTCGACCCCCAGGTACCCGGCGAGCTGGTGGAGGACGCGGTGGTCCGGCAGGGCCGAGGACTCGAGCGCCTGGCCGAACGGCCGGACGCGGCCCTCCCAGTTCCAGAACGAGCCGGCCCGCTCCGCGGGCGGCGCGACCGGGAGCACGACGTCGGCCAGCTCGGTCACCTCGGAGCGGCGGACCTCGAGCGAGACCACCCACGACGCCGCCTCGAGGGCCCGGCGCGCGTGCTGGGGGTCGGGCAGGTCGGCGAGCTCGAGGCCGCCCACGACGACCCCCGAGAGCTGGCCGACCGACAGCGCGTCGAGGATCCCTCCGGTGTCGAGGCCCGGCTCGGCCGGCAGCGCGTCAGCGTCGACGCCCCACGCGGCGGCGACCTCGGCGCGCGCCGCCGGGTCGCTCAGCGGGCGGCCGCCGGGAAGCAGCCCCGGGAGCAGGCCGGCCTCCACGCCGCCACGCTCGCCCGCCCGCCGCGGGATCCACGCGAGTCGCGCGCCCGTGGCCGCTGCGAGGCGCAGCGCCTCGGTGTACGCGCCGGGCGAGGCCGCGAGGCGCTCCCCGACGAGGATGACCGAGCCCGGCTCGGCGAGCCCGCCCGCGACGGCGTCCAGCGTCCCGGCGCCGACGTCGGCCGGCAGCGGGGCGCCGGCCGCCCGCGTCGCGAGCGAGCCGAGCCACTCGGCCTCGGTGCCCGGCGCCGCGGGAAGGAGGGTGCCCTCGAGCCGCGCGAGCCCGCGGGTCGCGAACGGCGCGACGGACCAGACCTTGACGCCGTTGCGGAGCACCCCCTTGCGCAGCCGCAGGAACGTGACCCCGGCCTCCTCCTCGGCCTCGAGGCCCGCGAGGAGCACGTGGGGTGCCTTCTCGAGGTCGCCGAACGTCACGCCGACGCCCGTGCCCGCGACCGCGTGGGCGAGGAACCGTGCCTCCTCCTCCGAGTGCACGCGCGCCCGCTGGTCGACGTCGTCGGTGCGCAGCACGGTGCGCGCGAACCGTGACCAGGCGTACGCGTCCTCGGCCGTGAGCCGGCCGCCCGTCAGGACCCCGACGCCGCGGGCGTCCCGCGCGTCGGTGAGCCCCTCGGCCGCGAGCTCGAGCGCCTCCACCCAG
This sequence comes from Isoptericola sp., assembly GCA_031180595.1. Lineage (GTDB taxonomy): Bacteria > Actinomycetota > Actinomycetes > Actinomycetales > Cellulomonadaceae > Isoptericola. The sequence goes on from JAPSLQ010000100.1 coordinate 4,832, forward strand.
GAGGCGGGGCGCAGCTCGCCGCGGGCGACGACCCTGCCGTACCGGTCGAGGGTGCGGTCGCGAACGAGCGGCGTCGTGATCCGGTCCGGCGCGGACTGCCACGTGAAGGCGAAGCGGTCCTTGTCGGTGATCCACTCCTCGTTGACGGCCGGGTCGTCGCCGGACAGGCGGCGCAGGACGACGCCCCGCCGGTGGTCGATGCGGATCGCCGACCCGCACGAGTCGTGCTCGCCGATGCTCGGCGTCGACACCAGGTCGAACGGCCGGGAGCGGAACCGGTAGGCCGCGCCCGTGAGCGCTCCGACGGGGCAGATCTGCACCGTGTTCCCCGAGAAGTACGAGGAGAAGGGCAGCCCGGAGGTGTCGGGGAGGGCGACCCCGTGCGGCCGGTCCACCGGGGTGGCCGCACGGTGCTCGCCGGGCGGCGGCGCGTAGTCGAGGACCGCCTCGTCGAACCGGCCGATCTGCTGCATCGCGCCCCGCTCCTGCAACGCGATGAACGCGTCGCCCGCGATCTCCTCGCTGAAGCGGGTGCAGCGCTGGCACAGGACGCAGCGCTCGCGGTCGAGCAGGATCTCGGTCGAGATCGCGATGGGCTTGGGGAACGTCCGCTTGACGTCCTCGAAGCGCGACGTCGAGCGGCCGTTCGTCATGGCCTGGTTCTGCAGGGGGCACTCGCCGCCCTTGTCGCACACCGGGCAGTCCAGCGGGTGGTTCATGAGCAGCAGCTCCATGACGCCGTGCTGCGCCTTCTCGGCGACGGGCGACGTGCGCTGCGTCTTGACCACCATGCCGGGGGTGACCTCCATGGTGCAGGAGGCCTGCGGCTTGGGCATCGGCCGGACGTTGCCCTCACGGTCCGGCATCGCGACCTCGACGAGGCACTGCCGGCACGCGCCGGCGGGGGCCAGCAGCGGGTGGTCGCAGAACCGCGGGATCTGGATGCCGACCTGCTCGGCGGCACGGATGATCAGCGTGCCCTTCGGCACGGTGACCTCGATCTCGTCGATCGTGCAGGTCACGGTCTCGACCGGCGGCGTCCCGGACTGCGTCGTGGAGGTGGTCGCGGTCATCAGTGGCCTCCCGTGCCCGCGAGCGCCGGCGTGCGCCGGCTCCGGGGCGTGTAGTCGAACAGCGCCGACCGGCTGGGGTCGAAGGGGCACCCGCCGCCGTCGATGTGCGCCTGGTACTCCTCGCGGAAGAGCTGGATGCTCGACGTGACGGGCGACGTCGCGCCGTCGCCGAGCGCGCAGAAGGAGCGGCCCAGGATGTTGTCGCACAGGTCCAGCAGCAGGTCGAGGTCGCCCTCGGTGCCCTGGCCCGCCTCGATGCGGTGCAGGACCTGCTTGAGCCAGTAGGTGCCCTCGCGGCACGGCGTGCACTTGCCGCACGACTCGTGCGCGTAGAAGTCGGTCCAGCGGCTCACCGCGCGGACCACGCACACCGTGTCGTCGAAGATCTGCAGCGCGCGCGTGCCGAGCATCGACCCCGCCGCGCCGACCGACTCGTAGTCGAGCGGGACGTCGAGGTGCTCGTCCGTGAAGATCGGCGTCGACGACCCACCGGGCGTCCAGAACTTCAGGCGGTGGCCCGCGCGCACGCCGCCGGCGAGGTCGAGCAGCTCGCGCAGCGTGATGCCGAGCGGCGCCTCGTACTGGCCCGGTCGCGTGACGTGGCCCGAGAGGGAGAACAGGCCGTGGCCCTGCGACTTCCCGGTGCCCATGGAGGCGAACCAGTCGGCGCCGCGGGCGACGATGGCCGGCACCGAGGCGATGGACTCGACGTTGTTGACGACCGTGGGCCGCGCGTACAGGCCGGCGACGGCGGGGAACGGCGGCTTGAGCCGTGGCTGCCCGCGCAGGCCCTCGAGGGAGTCGAGCAGCGCCGTCTCCTCCCCGCAGATGTACGCACCGGCGCCCGCGTGCACGGTGACCTCGAGGTCGTACCCCGAGCCGAGGACGTCCTTGCCGAGGTACCCGGCGTCGTACGCCTCCTGCACCGCCGCCTGCAGCCGCCGGTAGACGTGCAGCACCTCGCCGCGCACGTAGATGAACGCGTGGTGGCACCCGATCGCGTAGCTCGTGATGATCACGCCCTCGACGAGGTGCTGCGGGCTCGCGAGCATGAGCGGGATGTCCTTGCAGGTGCCCGGCTCCGACTCGTCGGCGTTCACCACGAGGTAGCGGGGACCGCCGTCGGGGGGCGGCAGGAAGCCCCACTTCATGCCGGTCGGGAAGCCCGCGCCGCCGCGGCCGCGCAGGCCCGAGTCCTTGACCGCCTGGACCACGTCCCCGGGCTCCATGGTCAGCGCCTTGCGCAGCCCCTCGTAGCCGCCGGCGTCCTCGTACGTCGCGAGCTTCCAGGACCGGTCGGCGTCCCACGTGTCGGTGAGGACGGGCGTCAGCACCGACGTCGACGGCTCACTCATCCGTGCTCCCCTTCTCGGTGGCGGTGCCCGAGTCGGAGCTCGGCTCGGCGTCCACGCCGGTGTCGGCGTCGGGCCCCGCCCCGGGCGTGCCGGGCTTGCCGCCCGGTGCGACGTCGGACTCGGTGGTGGGCTCGCGCTCGGCGCTCGATCCCGCCTCGCCGGCCTCGGGCTCGCCGGTCCGCTCGGTCCCGGCGGGCGCCTCGGGCTCGGCCTGCGCGGGCGCGGGGGCCGTCCAGCCGCGCTCGCGCGCGATGCGCAGCCCGGCGAGCGTGGGCTCGCCCGCGCCGACCCCCTCGTCGGCCCGGCCGTCCGGGAACCCCGCCAGGACCCGGCTCATCTGCTTGAACGAGCACACGCTCGACGCGCCGCGCGTCGGGGCGACCGCCTCCCCGGCACGCAGCCGGTCCGCGAGCCGCGTGGCGGACTCCGGCGTCTGGTTGTCGAAGAACTCCCAGTTCACCATCACCACGGGCGCGTAGTCGCAGGCCGCGTTGCACTCGACCCGCTCGAGCGTGATCGCCCCGTCGTCGGTCGTCTCGTCGTGACCGACGCCGAGGTGGTCGCTCAGCTCGTCGAAGATCGCGTCCCCGCCCATGACGGCGCACAGCGTGTTGGTGCACACGCCGACGGTGTAGGTGCCGTTGGGGTGCCGCTTGTACTGCGTGTAGAAGGTCGCGACGGCGGAGACCTCCGCGGCCGTGAGCCCGAGCTGCTCGGCGCAGAACAGGATCCCGTCCCGGCTCACGTACCCGTCGACCGACTGCACGAGGTGCAGCATCGGCAGCAGACCGGAGCGCGGGTCGGGGTACCGGCCCTTGATCTCGGCGGCGTCCGCGGCCAGCGACGCGAGCGTCTCGGCGTCGTAGCCGGTGGCGGACCGCGCGCTCGTGGGCTCGGCCGTCATCGGTCCACCCCTCCTAGCACCGGGTCCAGGGACGCGACGGCCACCACGACGTCGGCCACCTGGCCGCCCTCGCACATGACCGACACGGCCTGGAGGTTGTTGAACGAGGGGTCGCGGAAGTGCGCCCGGTACGGCTTCGTCCCGCCGTCGGAGACCACGTGCACGCCGAGCTCGCCGCGCGGGTGCTCGACCGTCTGCCACGCCTGGCCGACGGGGACGCGGAAGCCCTCGGTGACCAGCTTGAAGTGGTGGATCAGCGCCTCCATCGAGGTGCCCATGATCGTGCGGATGTGGTCGAGCGAGTTGCCCTGCCCGTCCGCGCCGACCGAGAGCTGGGCCGGCCAGGCGATCTTGCGGTCGCCGACCATGACCGGCGCCCCGGCCGTGTCCGCGAGCCGCGTCAGGCACTGCTCGGCGATCCGGAGCGACTGGTAGCACTCCTCGAGCCGCAGCACGACGCGGGCGTAGCTGTCCGCCGCGGTGTCGGTCGGGACGTCGAAGTCGTACGTCTCGTAGCCGCAGTACGGGAACGCCTTGCGCACGTCGTACGGCAGGCCGGTCGAGCGGAGCACCGGCCCCGTGATGCCGAGAGCCATGCAGCCCGTGAGGTCGAGCGTGCCGACGTCGGTCAGCCGCGCCTTGAAGATCGGGTTGGCGAGCATGAGGTCGGTGAGCTGGCCGAGGTACTTGCGGACCTCGGCGACCGCGTGCCGCACCTGGGCGTCGACGCCGTCGGGCACGTCGACGGCGACGCCGCCCGGCCGGACGTAGGCGTGGTTCATCCGCAGGCCCGTCACGGCCTCGAACACCCGCAGGATCTCCTCGCGGGCGGTGAACGCCACCGTCATGACCGTGGTCGCGCCCATCTCGTTGCCGCCCGTGCCCAGCGCCACCAGGTGGGACGCCACCCGGTTGAGCTCCATCATCAGGACCCGGATGACGGAGGCGCGCTCGGGCACGTCGTCGGTGATGCCGAGCAGCTTCTCGGTCGCGAGGCAGAACGCGGTCTCCTGGAAGAACGGCGCCAGGTAGTCCATGCGCGTGCAGAACGTCGTGCCCTGCGTCCAGGTGCGGAACTCCATGTTCTTCTCGATGCCGGTGTGCAGGTAGCCGACGCCGCACCGCGCCTCGGTCACCGTCTCGCCGTCGATCTCGAGCATGAGCCGCAGCACGCCGTGGGTGGAGGGGTGCTGCGGACCCATGTTGACGACGATGCGCTCCTCGCCGATCGCCTCGCGGGCGATGTCGTCCCAGTCCCCGCCGGACGCCTCGAACCCGGGGATCGACGGGTCGAGGTCGTCGACGGGCGGCCGCGTCGCGCGCGGCACCTGTGTCTGAGCGCTCACGAGTAGCTCCTCCTCGTGTCGGGCGGCGGGACCGTGGCGCCCTTGTACTCCACGGGGATGCCGCCCAGCGGGTAGTCCTTGCGCTGCGGGTGGCCCGGCCAGTCGTCGGGCATCTCGATGCGCGCGAGGCCGGGGTGCCCGTCGAAGACGATCCCGAAGAAGTCCCACGTCTCGCGCTCGTGCCAGTCGTTGGTCGGGTAGACCGACGTCGTCGACGGGACGTGCGGGTCGGCGTCGGGGCACGCGACCTCGAGGCGGACCCGCCGGCCGTGCGTGACCGACGTCAGGTGGTAGACCGCGTGCAGCTCGCGGCCGGTGTCGTGCGGGTAGTGCAC
>JAPSLQ010000101.1 GCA_031180595.1 Isoptericola sp.
CTCGAACTCTCGGGGAAGTGCGGGGTTCTGCGTGGTGGACGCCACAAACCGACCTTTCGGCAATCGAGGGGGCGGTGCTCCGCCGTCAGGGCCAGGGACTCAGACCGTCGAGGCTCGAGCGGACACCGATATTGTACCGGCGCCGCCTGAGCAGGCCGGGTGACACGACCACGGTGCCGACGTTCCGGCCCGGCGCGTCGCTCCCGCCGGTCTCAGTGTCCAACGTGCCGGACGCCCGGAAGATTCCCGCTCCTCACGGTTTGACCGCCAGCACGGGGCAGGGCGCCTCGAGCAGGATCCGCTGGGCTCCCGAGCCCAGGATGAGCTTTCCCACAGGGCTGCGACGTCGCAGTCCGATGACGATCAGCTCGGCGCCGACCTCGGCCGCGGTGCGCACGAGGTCGTCCGCGAGGTCGCCGGTGCCGGCCACGATCGAGTGCTGGACGCGCGCGTTCCCGAGGTGCGACTCGAGGGACTCGAGCGCGGCGGCGCGGCCTCCGTCGTCCCCCTTGCCGGCGCCCGTCACGACGACGAGCGGCACGTCGCGCTGCCGCGCCTCGGTGACGGCTGTGGTGAGCGCCTCCTGGCCCTCGGGGGTGCTGAGGTGTCCGACGACGATCGCCATGGGGGCACGCTACCCGACCCCGGGGTCCGGCGTCGGCGGACCCGCGTCCTCGTCTCCCGCCCGGGCCGCGACCCGTCGGACCCAGCCGGGCGGCAGGGCGGCGGTCAGCACGCTGCGCAGGAGCACGGCGAGCCGGTAGCCCGGGTCCAGCGCCAGGGCCGCCTGGACGCGGTGCCCGGCGAGCCCGCCGTCACCCCGCCACCACGCGAGGAGGCCGAGGAGCGTGAGCGCCGGTGCCTGGAGCCGGCGGGGCACGTGCCCGGCCACGGCCTCGAGCACCACCCGTGCGGGAGCGACCGTCTCCTCCTCGGGATGGAGCCCGACGCGCGGGTCGACCACCCGCGCGATCGCGTCAGCGGTCGCTGCCGCGACCTCGTCCCCGGGCTCGCCGGCGGCGGTGCGGCGGGCCACCTCGCTGGCCCCGGGCACCAGCGTCAGCAGCACGGCGTCCCGCACCGCGGTGTCCGCGAGCGCCGCCGCGACGCGTCCCAGGAGCGGGGGCGGCAGCCGGACCGCGTGCGGCGCCTCGCCCGCGCGCAGCTCGGTCGCCGCGTGCCGCCTCGCCTCCTGCCAGGCGGCGAGGCCCTCCCGGCGCCACCGCCGGACCGCGTCGGCGTCCGCCGCGCCCTGCGTCCCGGCACGCTCCCACCGACCGGCGGCACGGGCGGCCAGCGTGCGGGCGGCGTCGGGCGCGCGCCAGATGCGGAACGCGTCCGCCTCGGTCGGCGCGACCGCACGGCCGGAGAGCACGAACGCCGCGCTCACCTCGCCGGTCGTCAGGTCGTCGAGCGGGCGTCCCCCGGGCGGGCAGCACAGCGGGTCCGCACAGTCCAGCCCGAGGTAGCCGTCCGGCGTGACGAGCCACGGGTCGGTGTCCGCGACGGCGTCGAGGCCGGCGACGAGCAGGTCGACGCCCCGTCGCAGCGGCGTGCCGGGGCTGACCGTGCGCGCCGTGCACACCGCCACGACGGCCCGGCGCACCCCCACGTCGGAGGCGCGCGCGACGAGCGTGCGCACCACCCGCTCGCCGTCGTCCGGTTCGCACAGGTCGTCGAGCGACGACCTCGCCAGCAGCGGGAGCCGGCCGTCGGCGTCCGCGCCGGCGACGACGACGCACTCGGCCGGGCGGTAGCCGAGCAGGTACGGCACGGCGGCCAGGACGTCGCGCGCGGAGCGCAGCCGGATCGTGGGGCCGGAGGGCAGGGTCGCTGAGGTCATGCGGCGATCCCAGCGCCCCGGCGGGCCCACGCGGGCCGCCCCGGTCGGCCGGTGTGGACGGCGCGGCCCTGGGGGCGGCGTCCCGCGCCGGGAGACGTGCCGGCACGACGCGCCACCTACCCCGGCCGAGCGTCGCTACGGTGGGACCCGTGCTCCCCGACCCCCTGCCGACACCGGCTGTCGCCGTCGCCGTCTCGGTCGTACTGGGACTCGGGCTCACGGGGTGCGAGCGCGCCCCGGGCGACGTCGCCCGCCCGGCCCCGGTGGCCTCCGCGGCACCCGGCCCCGAGCAGCCGACCGCGCTCCCGACGTACGACCCGGCCACGACCGTCGGGGACTACGCCCCCGGGTTCCCGCTGGACCTCCTCGCAGCGCCCGACGACGCGACCGTCCTGGCGAGCTCGGCCCGTCCGACCGACGACGGCCTGGTCGAGGTCACGCTCAACCTCGCCTCGCGCCGCAGCGCCCAGCAGGTGATCGACGACCTCGCGGCCCGGCTCGACGAGGCCGGGTTCTCGGAGTCCGAGGTGGACGGCGCCACCGGCCTGACCGCGCAGACGGCGTTCAGCCGGAGGTCGGAGCACGACGGCGGCACTCGCGTCGAGACGCTGTTCGTGGGCGTGCTCGACGACGGCGACCGGCGTCTCGCGACGATCAGCGGCTCCGTCGCGGCGCCCGGCTGAGCCCGCATAGGCTGGGGCCCATGCCCTCCCCCGCGTCGCTCGTCGACCTCGAGAACCTGCGCCACGACGTCGACGAGGCGCTCCAGCGCCACCTCGACCGGCTGGCGGAGGAGGTGTCCTCGGTCGGGGCTCCGGCCCGGGCGCTCACGGACGAGGTCACCGCGCTCCTGCAGGGCGGCAAGCGCCTGCGGGCCGCGTTCTGCTACTGGTCGTACCGCGCGCACGGGGGCACCGGCGAGCCCGGCCCGGAGCGGGACGCCGCGGTGCGGGCCGGCGCCGCGCTCGAGCTGTTCCAGGCCGCCGCGCTCCTGCACGACGACGTCATGGACGCCTCCGACACCCGCCGCGGACGCCCGACCGCCCACCGGGCGTTCGAGGCACGGCACAGCGAGTCGGGGTGGGTCGGCCAGGCCGACCGGTTCGGCACCTCGGCGGCGATCCTGCTCGGCGACCTGTGCCTGGTCGCCTGCCAGCGCGAGCTCGGCGAGGCGCTCGAACCGCTGCCCGTCGCGACGGTCCGCACTGCGCGCGAGCTGTTCGACGCGATGCAGAGCGAGGTCATCGTCGGCCAGTACCTCGACGTCCTCGTCCAGGCGGAGCCGTGGGGGCTCGACCCCGCGGACGACGAGGACCGCGCGCGGACCGTGATCCGTGCCAAGTCGGCCCGGTACTCGGTCGAGCGGCCGCTGGCCCTCGGCGCGGTCCTCGCGGGCGCGTCCGGCGGCCGGCTCGCCGAGATCGGCGCCGCGGGCCTGCCCCTCGGCGAGGCGTTCCAGCTGCGCGACGACGTGCTCGGCGTCTTCGGCGACCCCGCGGTGACCGGCAAGCCGGCGGGCGACGACCTGCGCGAGGGGAAGCGCACCGTGCTGATGGCCAGGACGATGGCCGGGGCCGACGACGCCGAGCGCGCCCTGGTCGCCGCGCGGCTCGGGGACCCGGCGCTCGACGACGACGCGGTGGGTGCGCTGCGTGCCGCCATCGTCCGCACGGGCGCGCTCGACGCCGTCGAACGGCTCATCGACGTCCTGGCCGGTCGTGCGCTCGACCGGCTCGCGGCGGCCCCGCTCGCCGAGCCGGGCCGCACCGTCCTGGCCGACCTGGCGCGCGCGGCGGTCGACCGCTCGTCCTGAGCCGGCGTCTCAGCCGAGCGTCTGCGCGACGCGGCGGACCGCCGCCCTGCGCCCGGCCCGCAGCGCCTCGACCGGCGCCTCGCCGAGCGAGGGCTCGACCTCGAACAGCCAGCGCAGGATCTCCTCGTCGGAGAACCCGGAGTCGGCGAGCACGAGCACCGTGCCACGCAGCGTCGCCAGGACCTCGTGCGCACCCTCCGTCGTGCCGGCCGGCTCCTCGGCCTCGCCCGGGGCGGCGGGGACGAGGAAGGCGGCCGGCACCTGGAACGTCCTGCGCTCGCCGCGCTTGACGCCGACGAGGTGCCGGTCGGCCACGAGACGGCGGACCTTGCCGAGCTCGACCCCGAGCGCCTCGGCGACGTCGGGCAGGGTCAGCCACTCGCCGACGAGCGGGTCGAGAGCGGTGTCACGGGTGTCGTTCACCGGACCAGCCTACGGCCGCGACCTAGACTCTGGGCTGTGGCCACCGTGACGACCGACCCCCTCCTCGGCCGCCTGGTCGACGGGCGGTACGAGATCGCCGCGCGCATCGCCCGCGGCGGGATGGCCACGGTCTACCTGGCCACGGACCGCCGCCTGGACCGCGAGGTCGCGCTCAAGATCATGCACCCGCACCTGGCCGACGGCGTCGACGGCGCGAGCTTCGTCTCGCGCTTCCGCCGCGAGGCGCGGGCCGCCGCACGCCTGACGCACCCGGGCGTCGTCGCGGTCTACGACCAGGGGCTCGACGGCGACACGAGCTACCTGACGATGGAGTACGTCCCCGGCACGAACCTGCGGCGCGAGCTGCGCTCGTCCGGGACGCTGACGCTGGGTCGCACGCTCGACGTGCTGGCCCAGGTCCTGGCCGCGCTCGCGGCGGCCCACCGCAAGGGTCTGGTGCACCGCGACGTCAAGCCGGAGAACGTCCTCATCGCGGCCGACGGCGACCGCGTCAAGGTCGCCGACTTCGGCCTCGCGCGCGCGGTCACCGAGGTCACCTCGACGACGACGGGCACCATCCTGGGCACCGTCGCCTACCTCGCGCCCGAGGTGATCACGACCGGCGGCTGCGACGCGCGGACCGACGTCTACGCCGTCGGGATCCTGGCGTACGAGATGCTCACCGGGTCCTTGCCGTACGCGGGCGAGACGCCCATCCAGGTCGCGTTCCACCACGTGCACGACGACGTGCCGGCACCGTCCCGGGCGGCCGCGTGGCTGCCGTCGGCGGTCGACGACCTCGTGGCGGCGTTCACCGCGCGCGACCCCGCGCGGCGGCCCGCCGACGCCGGCGAGGCGCTCGAGATGCTCGAACGGCTCCGCGCCGGCCTCGACCGCGAGCTCCTGACGCGCCGGGCCGACACGCCGGCGGCCGCACGGTCCGCGGACTCCGCCGAGACGGGCGACGCGGACGAGGACGGTGACGGGCGGACGGTCGACTCGGACCGGCTCGACGCCATCCCCGCCGCGTTCTTCCAGGAGGTCTCCGCGCCCGACGTCGAGCACACCGAGCGGCTCGTCGAGGAGTCGACCACGCGCGTACCGGGCCGCCCCGTGGCCGATCCTCAGCCCGCCGGCGCGCCGCCGCGCCGGCACCGGCGTCGGCGCCGGGTCGTCGCCTGGACCCTGACGCTCGTGCTCCTCGTCGCGGGTGGCGCCGCGGGGACGTGGTGGTGGTTCGCCGACGGCCCCGGCGCGTGGACCAGCGTGCCCGACGGCGTGGTCGAGGTGCCGCTCGCCGAGGCGCGCGACGTCCTCGCCGCCGCCGAGCTCGGTGTGACCGTCACGCGCGCCCACCACGACGAGGTGCCGGCCGGGCACGTCGTCGAGTCGCGGCCCGCACCCGGTGACCGGGTGCGCGACGACGGCCACGTGCAGCTCGTCGTCTCCCGCGGGATCCGTACCGTCACGGTCCCGGACGGGCTCGTCGGCGCCACGGAGCAGGAGGCTACCGCCGCGCTGACCGCAGCAGGGCTCGAGGTCGGCGAGGCGAGGGCCGAGCACCACGACACCGTCCCGCCAGACGAGGTCATGGCAGTGTCGGTCCCCGAGGGGTCTGTCCAGCCGCACACCACGGTCGTCACGCTCACGGTGTCCGACGGCCCGGCCCCCGTCACGGTCCCCCAGCAGGTCGGCAAGCCCAAGGACGAGGCCGTCGCGGACCTCGAGAGCGTGGGCCTGAAGGTCGCGTTCGCCGACCCGGAGCACTCGACGGAGGTCCCCGAGGGCCACGTCCTGCGCCAGGACCCCGAGGCCAGCAGCGAGGCGCACCGGACGGACACGGTGACCCTCACGCTCTCGGCCGGACCCCCGGTCGTCGACGTGCCCGACGTCGTCGGCATGCGCAGCGGGGCCGCTCGCGAGGCGCTCGAGGAGGCCGGGTTCGAGGTGAAGGAGAACAAGTACCTGGGCGGCCTGCTCGACACCGTGCGCTTCCAGGACACGACCGGAGAGGCGCCCCAGGGCTCGACGGTGACCCTGACGATCTGGTGAGCGCCGACCCGGTCAGCAGGGCCCTCGCACACCCCGCGGCGGGACGCCTCAGCGGCCGGTGAGCATCTCCGCCACGCGGAAGGCCATCTCGAGCGACTGCTGGTGGTTGAGCCGCGGGTCGACGAGCGTCTCGTAGCGCAGGGCCAGGCCCTCGTCCGAGATCTCCTCGCTGCCGCCGAGGACCTCCGTCACGTCGTCGCCCGTGAGCTCCATGTGCAGCCCGCCCGGCACCGTCCCGAGCGCGCGGTGGACCTCGAAGAAGCCCGTGACCTCGTCGAGGACGTCGGTGAACCGGCGCGTCTTGTAGCCGCTCGCGGAGGTGATGGTGTTGCCGTGCATGGGGTCGGTCACCCAGGTCGCGACGACGCCGGCCGCGGTCACCTTCTCGACGACGCCGGGCAGCACGTCGCGCACCCGGCCCGCGCCCATGCGGGTGATGAACGTCAGGCGCCCGGGCCGGTTCTGCGGGTTGAGCCGAGCCGCCAGCGCGATGGCGTCCTCGGGCGTCGTCGTCGGGCCGAGCTTGACCCCGACCGGGTTGGCGACCCGCGACAGGAAGTCGACGTGCGCGCCGTCGAGCTGACGCGTGCGCTCGCCGATCCACAGGAAGTGCGCCGAGGTGTCGTAGGCGGCTCCCGTCCGCGAGTCGACCCGCGTCAGCGCGCGCTCGTAGTCGAGGATGAGCGCCTCGTGCGAGAGGAAGAACTCGACCGTGCGCAGCGCGTCGAAGTCCGCGCCGCACGCCTCCATGAAGCGGATCGCGCGGTCGATCTCCGTCGCCGTGCGCTCGTAGCGGGCGTACGCCGGGTTCTGCATGAACCCCTGGTTCCACTCGTGCACCCGGCGCAGGTCCGCGTAGCCGCCCTGGGTGAAGGCGCGCACGACGTTCGCCGTCGCCGCCGAGATCCGGTACGCCTGCTCGAGACGGGTCGGGTCCGGCGCCCGGTCCTCCGGGGTGAAGGCGTGGCCGTTGACCATGTCGCCCCGGTAGGCAGGCAGCGTCACGCCGTCGCGCGTCTCGGTGTCCGCCGAGCGCGGCTTCGCGTACTGGCCGGCGAGCCGGCCCATCTTCACGACGGGGGTGCTCGCCCCGTGCGTGAGGATGACGGCCATCTGCAGGATCGTGCGGACCTTGTTGCGGATGCGCGTCGCGTTCGCGTCCGCGAAGGTCTCGGCGCAGTCGCCGCCCTGCAGGAGGAACGCCTCGCCGCGGCCCGCCGCGGCGAGGCGTTCCGTGAGCGTGTCCGCCTCGACCGGCACCACCAGCGGGGCCGCCACGGAGAGCCGGCGTGCGACGGCGTCGAGCGTGTCGGCGTCCGGCCACGTGGGCTGCTGGCGCGCCTCGAGCGTCCGGAAGTGGTCGAGCCCTTCCGGCGCGTTGTCCGAGGTCGGTGTGTCGACGGCGGTGCTCATGGTGGGCGCCTGGGTCAGTGCTCGGCCGGCGCGGCGGCGACGAGCGGCTGCCCGATGCCGGCGAGCATCTCGCCGAACCAGGGCTGCGTGACGTCGAACGCCTTGCCACCGGCGATGCGCGGGAACGCGATCGCCTTGAGGCGGTCGCCGTCCTCCTCGTCGTGGCCGATGACGCCGGGCTCGCCGCGCAGGGCGCACTCGACGGCCAGGTCCGTCATCGACTTGATGAGCCGCAGGTCCTCGGCGTTCGCGGCCGCGGCGCGCGAGTAGTAGCCCGACTTCTGGACCATGACCTTCTCGGCGCCCAGCTTCTCGGCGAACTGCTTGGCGAACCACTGGCCCGGGTTGATCGTGTCGAGCTTGACGTGGCCGAACGGGTCGCGCTGGACCTCCTCGCCGGCCGCCTCGAGCTGGGCCACGATCTCGTGCATGCCCGCACCCTCCGACAGGAAGATGTTGACGTTGCCGATCGAGTCCATGACGCCCTTGAGGCGCTCCGCCTCGGCGTCGATGTCGATCGCGAGCTCCGGCAGGAAGACGGCGTGCACGTCCCAGCGCTCGCGCGTCAGGCCGAGCGACGGGACCCACTCCTGGGTGTCGAGCCACTTGCGGTACTCGGCCGCCGCGGCGGCGGTGAGCCAGCCGCAGTGGCGGCCCATGACCTCGTGCACGATCAGCATGCGCGGGCCCGAGCGGTGCTCGCCGATGATGTTGGCCGCGAAGCCGGCGGCCTCCTCGGCCGCGGTCCACGCGCCGAGCGACTGCCGGATCGGCACCACGTCGTTGTCGATCGTCTTGGGCAGCCCGACGACGGTCAGCTCGTAGCCGTTGTCGTGCAGGTAGGCGGCGAGGTCGGCCGCGGTGGTGTTGGTGTCGTCGCCGCCGATCGTGTGCAGGACGTCGACGCCGTCGGCCTTGAGCTGCTCCGCCGCGACGTGGAGCGGGTCCTGGCCCTCGGCGACGAGGCCGCGCTTGACGCAGTCGGCCGCGTTGGTCAGCTTGACGCGCGAGTTGCCGATCGGCGATCCGCCGAACCGGTGCAGGACGCCCGCCTTCTTGCGGCCCTCGTCGTCCACGACGATCTTGTCGCCGCGCAGCAGGCCGTGGTAGCCGTGCTGGTAGGCGATGATCTCGATCGACGGGTCGAGCTCGTTGTACCGCTCGATCAGGCCGCCGACGGCGGACGACAGGCAGGGGGCGAAGCCGCCGGCGGTCAGGAGAGCCACGCGACGAACCGACATGAGGGGCTACCTCTCGTTTGGGGGACGAACAGCCCTCACATCCTATGAGCACGAAGGCCCCGGACGGCTGCGGCGTCCAGCCCGGCGAGGTGCGCGCCGGTGCGCGCGCCCGCGGGCCGCGCTGCACGAGCCCGGCTGGCTGGCCCATCTCGCCACGCCGGACGAGCGCCGGACGCCTGGACCAGGCTCACCGCCTGACCCGGCGGGGGTCAGGGCCTGCCGGTCGTCGGCTCGTCGGGCGGGGTCGTGTCGGTCTCGGGCGTGCCGGTCTCGGGCGTGCCGGCGGCGGCCGGCCGTCCCGGCTTGGCGTCGACCGGCAGCCCCGCCGCGATACGCGCCTTGGCCGTGGCGGCGTACACGTCGACGTACTCCTGGTCGCTGAGACGCAGGATCGCGTACATGATCTCGTCGGTCACGGACCGCAGGACGAACCGGTCGTTCTCCATGCCCTTGTAGCGGCTGAAGTCGAGCGGCTCGCCGATGACGACGCCGATCGGCATCGGCTTGGGGACGACCTTCCCGAGCGGCTGCGCCACGTCGGTGCCGACCATCGCGACGGGGACGACGGGCGCTCCGGACTCGAGCGCGAGCCGCGCGACGCCCGTCTTGCCGCGGTAGAGCCGTCCGTCCGGGCTGCGCGTGCCCTCGGGGTAGATGCCGAACAGCTCGCCCTCCGCCAGGACCCGCAGGCCCGTGCGCAGGGCCGCCTCGCTCGCCTTGCCGCCCGAACGGTCGACGGGGATCGTCCCGACCCCGCGCATGAAGCCGGCCACCAGGCGGCCCTTGGGGCCCCTGCCCGTGAAGTAGTCGGACTTGCCGAGGAACTGCACCTGACGCTCGAGCACGAGCGGGAGCACGAACGAGTCGATGACCGCGAGGTGGTTGCTCGCCAGGATCGCACCGCCGCTGGCGGGGATGTTGTCGACACCCTTGGTCCACGGGCGGAAGGCCAGCCGGAGCAACGGGCCGACCAGCACGTGCTTCATCACCCAGTAGAACAACG
>JAPSLQ010000102.1 GCA_031180595.1 Isoptericola sp.
CGGCCTTCGGGGTGAGCGCGAGGCCGAGGGCGCGGCTCAGGCGGACCTGGCGGCGCGAACGGGTCACAGAGGTCACTGTGCTTCCTGTCCTGTCGTGATGGATGAGGTCACACCCGGGGCACGGCCGACCGTCCGAACGGTGTCGGACGCCGAGACGTGCCGGGTGCGGGACCAGCCGAAGGAGCACCGTGCGGTGCTCGCGGGGCCGAGGTCCCAGGCGGTCGCCCGGAAAGGCAACCTGACCATCCTAGCGCATCGCCGACCCGGTCCCGGCGGTCAGGAGTCGAGGATCTCGCGGATGCGCTCGAGCCGTTCGGCCACCTGCCGCTCGTAGCCGCGGTCGCTGGGCGTGTAGTACCGGCGGCCCGCGAGCTCGTCCGGCAGGTACTGCTGCGGGGCCACGGCGTGCGGGGCGTCGTGCGAGTACCGGTACCCCTTGCCGTGGCCGATCTTCTCCGCGCCCGCGTAGTGCGCGTCGCGCAGGTGCGGCGGCACGACGCCGATGCGCCCCGCGCGCACGTCGTCCATCGCCGCGTTGATCCCCGCGTAGGCGCGGTTCGACTTGGGCGCGGTCGCCAGGTGGACGACGGCCTCGGCGAGCACGATCCGGCCCTCGGGCATGCCGATGAGCTGGACTGCCTGGGCGGCCGCCACCGCGGTCTGCAGCGCGGAGGGGTCCGCCATCCCGACGTCCTCCGCCGCCGAGATCACCAGGCGACGGGCGATGAAGCGCGGGTCCTCCCCCGCGGCGACCATCCGCGCCAGGTAGTGCAGCGCGGCGTCGACGTCGGAGCCGCGGATCGACTTGATGAACGCGGAGATCACGTCGTAGTGCTGGTCGCCGTCGCGGTCGTACCGCACCGCGGCGACGTCGACCGCGCGCTCGACGGTCGCCAGGTCGACCGGGACCGGGCCGTCGCCGTCGGAGGCGTCCGCGAGCGCCGCCCCCGCGGCTGCCTCGAGGATCGTCAGCGCCTTGCGCGCGTCCCCGCCCGCCATGCGCACCAGCTGGTCCTCGGCGTCCGCGGCGAGCTCGACTGCGTCGCCCAGCCCGCGCTCGTCGCTCACCGCGCGCCGGACGAGGGTTCGCACGTCGTCGGAGGTCAGGGGCTTGAGCGTAAGCAGCAGCGAGCGGCTGAGCAGCGGGGAGTTGACGGAGAAGGACGGGTTCTCGGTCGTCGCCGCGACGAGCGTGACCCACCGGTTCTCCACGCTGGGCAGCAGGGCGTCCTGCTGGGTCTTGGAGAAGCGGTGCACCTCGTCGATGAAGAGCACGGTCTCCTCGCCGCCCGTGGCGAGCCGGCGCCGCGCGTCCTCGACGACCTGCCGGACCTCCTTGACGCCCGCGGTGACCGCGGACAGCTCCACGAAGCGGCGCCCGGACACGGTGGCGACGAGGTAGGCGAGCGTCGTCTTGCCGACGCCGGGCGGCCCCCAGAGGATCACGGACCCGGGCGCGGCCCGTCGTGCGGACTCGTCGGCCGGCTCCACGAGCCGGCGCAGGGGCGAGCCGGGCACCAGGAGGTGCGACTGCCCCGCGACCTCGTCGAGGGAGGCCGGGCGCATGCGGACCGCCAGCGGCGCGCCGGCTCCTGCGCGCGTGGTCACCGGAGTCCCGTGCTCACCGGTGGTCACGGCGTCGAACAGGTCCATGCGCCCAGACTACGGAGCGTCGCCGACACCCCGGGCGTCGGGCGCCGTGATGTAGCGCTCGACGGTGGGCGCCAGCCAGGCGACGACGTCCTCGCGGGGCATCTCTGCCGCGGGGCCGAACCGCAGGACGTAGCGCAGCAGCGCCATGCCGAGCACCTGGGAGGCGACGAGCATCGCCCGGCGGGGGGCGTCGGCCGGGTCGCGGCCGAAGCGCTCGGCCGCCGGCACCAGCTGCCGGCGGAACACCTCGCGCATGCGCTCGGCCCCGGCCCGGTGCGTCACGCCGACCCGCAGGAGCGTGACGAGGACGGTGTCCTGCTCCCACAGGTCGAGGAAGTGCTGCACGAGCGCCTCACCCAGGCGCTCGCGCGGGATCTCGCCCGGTTCCGGGATGTGCAGGTCGACGTCGACCGCCGCGGCGAAGAGCCCCTCCTTGGACCCGAAGTAGCGCATCACCATCGAGGGGTCGATCCCCGCCTGCGCGGCCACGGACCGGACGGTGGCGCGCTCGTAGCCGTCGACCGCGAACCGCTCTCGCGCGGCGGCGAGGATGGCCGCGCGCGTGGCGTCGGAGCGGCGCGGCCGCGCGGGGACGTGGTGTGGATCGCTCATGCCAACGATTGTAGGCCAACATCTGTTGACGTCGCGGACGCGGACCGCCTACGGTGACAACAACCGTTGGCCAACGACTGTTGGCACTCGACCGGAGGAGACCCCATGGACAGCGAGCTGGACACCGACGTCGTCGTCGTCGGCGCCGGACCCACCGGACTGCTGCTCGCGGGCGACCTGGCCGCCGCCGGCGCACGCGTGACCGTCCTCGAGAAGCGGCCGGCCGCCCGGAGCAACCTCACCCGGGCGTTCGCCGTCCACGCGCGCAGCCTCGAGGTGCTCGACGCCCGCGGGCTCGCCGACGAGCTGCTGCCCACCGGCCGGCAGGTGCGCCGGGTGCGGCTGCTCACGCGCCTCGAGCTGCGGCTCGACGACCTCCCGACACGGTTCCCGTTCGTCCTCGTGACCCCGCAGTACGAGGTGGAACGCGTGCTGCACCGGCGCGCCCAGGCCTCCGGTGCGATCTTCCGGCACGAGACCCTCGTCACGGGTCTCGAGCAGCACGCGGACGGCGTCACGGTCACGGCGACGACGGCGGACGGGCCCAGCACGACCCGCGCCGCGTACGTCGTCGGGACCGACGGTGTGCGCTCGACCGTGCGGGACAGCCTCGGCATCCCGTTCCCCGGCGAGACCGTGATCCGCGCCATGATCCTCGCCGACGTCCGGGTGGCGACCCCGCCCCCCGACGTGCTCGTCGCGGCGTCCCACGCCGGTGCCCTCGGCTTCATGGCACCGTTCGGCGACGGCTGGTACCGGTTCATCGGCTGGGACGGCGAGCGAGACCTCGACGCGCCCGTGGACCTGGAGGAGATCCGCGCCGTCGCGCGGGCCACGATCGGTGAGGACTTCGGCATGCACTCGCCACGCTTCACGACGCGGTTCGCGGCCGACGAGCGACAGGTGCCGACCTACCGGTCGGGGCGGGCCTTCCTCGCCGGGGACGCCGCCCACGCGCACAGCCCCGCCGGCGGCCTCGGCATGAACACCGGCCTGCAGGACGCGGCGAACCTCGGGTGGAAGCTCGCCGCCGTGCTGCGTGGGGCCGATGCCGCGCTCCTTGGCACCTACCACACGGAGCGACACCCCGTCGGGCGGCAGGTCCTGCGCGCGAGCGGCACGATCCTGCGGCTCGGCACGCGCTCCGGTCCGCTCGTCGGCGCCGCGCGGCACACCCTGACCGCCGTGCTCGGGCACGTGCCGCCCGCCCGCAGGCGCGCGGCGGCGATGGTCTCCGCCTTGGGCGTCGCCTACCCGCACCCGCGCGGAGCGCATCGCCGCGTCGGGCACCGGGTCCCGGACCTGCCGCTGGTCCCCGGGCCCGACGGCGCACGTCTCGCCGAGGCGCTGCGTGCAGGACGGTTCGTGCTCGTCCTTCCCGACGACGCCACGCCGGCAACGGCGGCCGGCATCGCGCCCGCCCAGGGCGAGACCGACGTCGCCGACCGCGTCGTGGTCCGCCGGGCCGACGGCAACGCCACCACGCTGCTCGTGCGGCCCGACGGCTACCTCTCGGCCGTCGCCTGACGCGGCGCCGGCGCGGGCGTCAGGGTCGCCAGCTCTCGAACTCCTGCGCGGTCTCGTACCCGAGCCGCCGGTAGAGCCGACGGGCCGTGTCGTTGTCCGCGTACATCCCCAGGGTCACCAGGGGTGCCTCCGCGAGCCCCGCACGGGTCGCGACGGCGGTGGTCGCCGCAGCGATCCCGCGGCCCCGCCACGCGGGGTCCGTCCCGATCGACCCCAGCACCCACGGCTGGCCCGGCACCCGCCGGGAGGCCCCGACGACACCGCGCACCACGCCGTCCTGGTCACGCCAGCCCCACCACCGGGAGCGCGGCTCGTCGGTCGCGAGCTCCCCGTGCGGGTTGGCCACCGCCAGGCACGCGGCCAGCTCTGCCCGGCCGGCGTCGCCGTCGAGCTCGACCACACGCTCCTCGCCCCGCTGGGGCGGCGGTGGCGCGGTCGTGCCGAGCCAGTCCCACTCGCCGGTCGGCCGACGGTCGAGGGGCGACGGCACGGGGACGCCGCGGGAGGCGGCGAGCAGCGCCAGCGCCGCGTGCGTCCCGCGCGGCACCGACGAGCGCGTCACCGGGCCGAGCGAGCCGCCGGCGCGACGCAGCGCGGCGTCCGCGTCGAGCACCAGCCGCGCCGCGGCCGCGGCCTCGCCCACCGCGAGCAGGCTCACCCCGGCCTCGTCGTGCTCGACGGCGAAGGGGACGTCGGCCGGTTCGCCGTCGGTCCGCGCGCGCCAGCGCAGCCGCGCGACCAGCGCGCCGTCGTCGAACCACACGTGCGTGGCGTCCCAGCCGCGCCGCACGTTCTCCGCGAGGACGACAGGGTGGCTCGCCCAGCGGGCCGGGAGGTCGACGCCCGCGAGCGTCAGCCTCCCGGCAGCCGTGCCGACGCAGTGCTCGAGGCTCACTCCCCCGCGACGGCCGCGACGGCGTCCGGGACGACGTCGACGCCGGCCTCCTTGCGCTGCTCCGGGGTGATCGGCGCAGGCGCGTCGGTGAGCGGGTCGTACCCGCCGCCCGACTTGGGGAACGCGATGACGTCGCGGATCGACGGCGACCTCGTCAGCAGGGCGACGATGCGGTCCCAGCCGAACGCGATGCCGCCGTGCGGGGGCGCGCCGAACTTGAACGCGTCGAGCAGGAAGCCGAACTTCTCCTGCGCCTCGGCGGGGCCGATGCCCATGACCTCGAAGACGCGCTGCTGGACGTCGCGGCGGTGGATACGGATCGAGCCGCCGCCGATCTCGTTGCCGTTGCACACGATGTCGTAGGCGTAGGCGAGCGCGTTGCCCGGGTCCTCCTCGAAGCGGTCCACCCACTCCGGGTGCGGCGACGTGAACGCGTGGTGCACCGCGGTCCAGGCCGAGTGGCCGACCGCGACGTCGTCGTCCTCGCCCGTGGGCTTGAACAGCGGCGCGTCGACGACCCACACGAACGCCCAGGCGTCATCGTCGATCTGACCGGTGCGGTGCGCGATCTCGAGGCGTGCCGCACCGAGCAGCGCGCGCGCCTCGGACGTCTTGCCCGCCGCGAAGAACACCGCGTCGCCGGGCTGCGCGCCGGTGGCCGCCGCGAGACCGTCGCGCTCGGCGTCGGACAGGTTCTTGGCGACCGGGCCGCCGAGCGTGCCGTCCTCGCCGAACGTCACGTACGCCAGGCCGCGGGCGCCGCGCTGCTTGGCCCACTCCTGCCAGGCGTCGAACTGCCGCCGCGGCTGGCTCGCGCCGCCGGGCATGACGACGGCGCCGACGTACTCGGACTGGAAGACCCGGAACGGGGTGTCCTTGAAGTAGTCGGTCAGCTCGACGAGCGGGTTGCCGAACCGCAGGTCCGGCTTGTCGGTGCCGTACAGCCGCATGGCGTCGGCATAGGTGATGCGCTCGATGGGCGTGGGCACCTGGACGTCGACGAGCTTCCAGATCTCGACGAGCAGCTCCTCGGTCAGGGCGATGACGTCGTCCTGGTCGACGAAGCTCATCTCGACGTCGAGCTGGGTGAACTCGGGCTGGCGGTCGGCGCGGAAGTCCTCGTCGCGGTAGCAGCGCGCGATCTGGTAGTACCGCTCGAGACCGCCGACCATGAGGAGCTGCTTGAACAGCTGGGGCGACTGCGGCAGCGCGTACCAGGAGCCGGGCGCCAGGCGCGCCGGGACGAGGAAGTCGCGCGCGCCCTCGGGCGTCGAGCGCGTCAAGGTCGGGGTCTCGACCTCGACGAACTCGTGGGCGTCCAGGACGCGGCGCGCGACCTGGTTGACCTTGGCCCGCAGGCGCAGCGCGCGTGCCTGCGCCGGGCGGCGCATGTCGAGGTAGCGGTGCTTGAGGCGCGCCTCCTCGCCGACGGTCTCGGTCTCCGCGAGCGCGGTCGACACCTGGAACGGCAGCGGCGCGGACTCGTTGAGGACGACGACGTCGTGCGCGATGAGCTCGATCTCGCCGGTGGCGAGGTTGGGGTTGGCGTTGCCCTCGGGGCGCCGCGACACCTCGCCGGTCACCTGGAGCACGAACTCGGCGCGCAGGGGGTGCGCGACCGACTCGTCGCGGATGACGACCTGCGCGATGCCCGAGGCGTCCCGCAGGTCGATGAAGGCCACTCCCCCGTGATCCCGGCGGCGATCGACCCAGCCCGTGAGGGTGACGGTCTGGCCGATGTGCTCGGCCCGCAGTGAGCCGGCCGTGTGGGTGCGGAGCACGGAGGAGTCCTTTCGAACGGGTCGGGGGTGCGCCGTCGGACGGTGTCTGCCCGACGGCGGCGGACGCGCGAAGCGCCTGTGCGAGTCTAGTCCGTGACACGCCCCCGACCGCGAGGAGACCCCGCGATGGCCCGCCAGATCGCGACCAGCACCAACGTCGGTCGAGACGAGCTCCTGGACTTCCTGCGGTCGCGCCGCAACGGCGTCCTGGTCACCACGCGCGGCGACGGGTGCCCGCAGCTCAGCCCGGTCACGTACGGGGTCGACGGCGAGGGCCGGGTCGTGGTCTCGACGTATCCCGAGCGGGCCAAGGTGCGCAACCTGCGCCGGCGGCCGCAGGCCTCGCTCGTCTCGCTCGGCGACGACTTCGGCGACGCGTGGGTGCAGGTGGACGGCACCGCGGAGGTGCTCGACGTGCCGGAGTCCGTCGAGCCGCTCGTCGAGTACTACCGGGCGGCGGCGGGCAAGGAGCACCCGGACTGGGACGAGTACCGCGCCGCCATGGTGGAGCAGGGGAAGTCGATCCTCCGCATCACCGTCGAGCGGTGGGGCCCGGTGGCGACCGGAGGGTTCCCCGCCCGGCTCGTCGAGGAGGACTGACGTGGCGGGTCGCCCGGCAGACCTCGCCGGCCGGTACGCCGAGTTCGCCGCCTGGGCGACGTCCGGCGGTTCACCGTGCTTCGCCCGGTGGGCGCACGGCGTCGCGAGCGACGACGAGGTCCTCGGGTGGATCTCGACCCTGCCGGCGCCCAAGCAGCAGCCCAACCTCGTCTTCGCCGCCGCCCGCTGGCACGGGGTCCCTGCGCCCGGCCCGTACGCCGCCCTGCGCGACGCCCTGCTGGGCGACGACGGCGCCATCCGGGCGACCATCATGGAGCGCGCCACGCAGACCAACGAGGTCGGCCGGCTCGCGACGCTCGTGCCCGTCTTCACGAGCCTGGGCGGCGACCGCCCGCTCGCGCTGGTCGAGGTGGGGACGAGCGCGGGCCTCTGCCTCTACCCCGACCGCTGGGGCTACGCCTGGTCGGCGCCCGACGGCGGCGTCTCCGTCGGGCCGGAGCCTCGCCTCCCCTGCACCGTCACCGGCCCGGCGCCCCTGCCTGCCGCGGCGCCGAAGGTCGCCTGGCGTGCCGGCATCGACCTCAACCCTCTGGACGTCACCGACGACGACGCCACGGCCTGGCTGGAGCACCTGGTCTGGCCGGAGAACCAGGACCGGCGCGCGTTCCTGCGGCACGCCGTCCAGGTGGCACGCACCGACCCGCCGCGCATCGTGGCGGGCGACCTGCTGGTCGAGCTGCCGTCCCTCGTGCAGGAGGCCGCCGAGCACGGCGACGTCGTCGTCTTCCACACCGCCGTGATCATGTACCTCAGCCCAGACGACCGGCGGCGGTTCGACACGATGATGCGCTCGCTCGTCGCCGAGGGCACCTGCCGGTGGGTCAGCAACGAGGACCCTGCCGTGCTGCCGTCGGTGCTCGACGGCGCCCCGGCTCTGCCCGAGGTCCCGACGATGGTTCTCGGCGTGGACGGCCGGGCGGTGGCATGGGCGCACCAGCACGGCAGGTGGCTCGACTGGTTCGGGCAGCGCGCCTGACGGTACGAGGGCCGGCGCGTCAGAACAGGACCTGCTCGACGCCCGCGCCCGCGACCTCGAGCCCGCTGCCGTCCACGGGCATCCCGTCGACCGCCCCGCCCGCCGTCGGTCCGGCGATCGAGCCCGACGGGAAGTCGCCCTCGTCGTGCGCACGCAGCTCGTCGTCGTACCTGCCGGTCGCCCCGGACCGGGCGCGGTGCCCGGACGAGCCGAACCCGCGCTCGTGCAGCAGGGGCTGGACCCGCTCCCAGAGCCAGGTCCGGTACGCCTTGAGCGCGTACGTGCCGCGCGCGAACACGCGCCCGTACCCGTCGACCAGCTCGGGGTGGTCGCGCTCGAGCCACTGCATGTACCACTCGCGCGTCCCCGGCTTGAGGTGCAGCGGGATCACGGTGACACCCGTGGCGCCGGCGTCGGCGACCGCGTCGAGCAGGCGGCGCAGGTGGTCGCGGGAGTCGGTGAGCCACGGCAGCACGGGCGCGACCATCACACCGCACGGGAGGCCGGCGTCGCGCACGGCCCGCACGAGGTCGAGTCTCGCCTGCGGCGTGGGCGTGCCGGGCTCGACCGCCTGCTGCAGGTCCTTGTCGACGAACGCCAGGGAGACGCCGAGCCCGACCTGGACCTTCTGCGCCGCCTCGACCAGGAGCGGCAGGTCGCGGCGCAGGAGCGTGCCCTTGGTCAGGACCGAGAACGGCGTGCCCGAGCCCGCGAGCGCCGTGATGATCCCCGGCATGAGCCGGTAGCGGCCCTCGGCGCGCTGGTAGGGGTCGGTGTTGGTGCCGAGCGCCACGGGCTCGCGCTGCCACGACGGCTTGGCGAGCTCGGCGCGCAGCACCTCGTCCACGTTGATCTTGACGACGACCTCGGAGTCGAAGTCCTTCCCGGCGTCGAGGTCGAGGTACTCGTGCGTCGGCCGGGCGAAGCAGTTGTGGCTGACCACGCCGTCGGCGACGAAGTCGCCCGTGCCGGTCGTGATGTCGACCAGGTCGCGCAGGCGCGGCCCGAGGGACTCGACGCTCACGACGTCGAGGCCGTGCCGCTCCGTCACGGTCCCCGTCGGCGGCGACCCTGCGCCGCCCCAGGACCGTCCGGGGCCGAGAAGGCGCGATCCCGGCGTCAGCCGATCCTGCGCGGGGTCCTCCGGCGCGACGTACCGCCACCCCCCGGAGCCGAGGAACCGGTGGTCGCCTGAGGCGACGAGCCGTGTCCCGTCGGCGAGGGTGACCCGGAACGCCGGCTTGCGCGTCTCCCACCGGTCGACCACGGGCGTCGTGACGTACCGGCGCACGCCGTCGACCACCTCGGTGCCGACGACCTCGTCGCCGGGTCGCAGCTCGCCGACCGGCGTCCACGAGCCGTCGGCACGCAGCACGGGCGTGACCGGGTCGATGCAGTAGCGGCACGCATGGCTGCAGCCGCGGTACGGGTTGATCGTCCACCGGAACGGCATCCGGGACGCTGCGGGAACCTTCGACAGCGCGCTCTTGGCCACGACCTCGTGGAACGTGATCCCGGCGAACTCCGGGGTGCGCACGCTGCGCACCAGACCGGCCCGCGCGAGGCCCGCCAGCTCCAGCCCCGGCAGGGCGCCGTCGTCCGCCGTGATCGACTGACCGTCCCACCTCATGCGTCCATTCGAACATGCGTTCGACACTCGGTCAAGCGGGGCACCGGTGAGTCCTGCGCGCCGCGCGAGTCCACCC
>JAPSLQ010000103.1 GCA_031180595.1 Isoptericola sp.
CCGCCGACGCCACCCGTATCGCACTCGTCGAGGACGAGCACGCAGGCGAGCTGCTCACGCTGCGCCGTGCCGCGTTCGTCAGCGAGGCGCAGCTGTACGACGACCCGCACATCCCCCCGCTGACGCAGACGCTCCACGAGCTGCGCGAGGACATGGCGCGGGACGACGTCGTGACGATCGGGGCGTGGGAGGGCCACCGGCTCGTCGGCTCGATCCGGGTGGAGATCGAGGGGACGAAGGCGACCCTCGGGCGGCTCGCCGTGGCACCCGACCAGCAGGGCAAGGGCCTCGGCACCTCCCTGCTGTTCGCCGTCCTGCCCTACCTGCCCGAGCAGGTGACGGAGATCTGGGTCTTCACCGGCAAGGACTCCAAGCAGAACCTCGCGATGTACACCCGCAACGGGTACGAGGAGCAGTTCGACGAGGCCGCCGGCGAGCTCACCTACACGTACCTGAGGCGCGTGCTGGGGGAGGTCGACGCCCGCCGCCGCTCCGCCGAGGCGGACCAGGGCGAACCCGCGCGCAGTCCCGAATGAGCGGACCGGCCGCCGGGTCCGCCGCGGGTCCGCGCTCCCGGCGGCCCTCGATGGCCGACGTCGCGGCCGTCGCGGGCGTGTCGCACCAGACCGTCTCGCGCGTGCTCAACGCGCACCCGAGCGTGCGCGGGGAGACCCGGGACCGCGTCCTCGCGGCGATCGAGTCGCTGGGCTACCGGCGCAACAGCGCCGCCCGGGCCCTCGCGACCGCGCGCTCGGCGACGCTCGGCGTCGTGACGACGGGCTCGGCGCTGTTCGGACCCACGAGCACGCTCGTCGCGGTCGAGGGTGCCGCGCGTGACCGCGGCTACTTCGTCTCGGTGGCGACGCTGCGCACCTACGACTCGGTCGCGATGCACCAGGCGCTCGAGCACTTCATGGCCCAGGGCGTCGAGGGCATCGTCGTGATCGCCCCGCAGGACGACGTCGCGGCGGCCGTCGAGTCGTTCCGGGCGCCCGTGCCCGTCGTCGTCGTGGCGGCGCTCGAGGACGAGGGCGAGGCCCCGGCCGGACCGTCGACCCTCTCGCTCGCCGTCGACCAGCGGTACGGCGCGCGGCTCGCGACCGACCACCTCCTCGACCTCGGCCACCGCGACGTCGTCCACGTGGCCGGGCCGCGGGACTGGTTCGACGCGCGCGAGCGCGCCGCCGGGTGGCGCGAGGCGCTGGAGGCGCGCGGGGTCGCGCCGACCCGTCCGCGGGTGTGCAGCTGGTCCGCCGAGGACGGGTACGCGGCCGGACGCGACCTCGCGGAGGCCGTGGTCGCGGGGGAGGGGCCGACGGCGGTGCTCGCCGGCAACGACCAGCTCGCGCTCGGGATCCTGCGCGCCCTGTGGGAGCGCGGGCTCGACGTGCCGGGCGACGTGTCCGTCGTCGGCTTCGACGACGTCGCGGGTGCCGCGTACTTCGTCCCTCCCCTGACGACCGTGCGGCAGCCGTTCGGGACCCTCGGCGCACGCTGCGTGGCGATGGTGCTGGCGGCGCTCGCGGGCCAGAGCGTCCCGACCGAGCGCATCGCGCCCGAGCTCGTCGTCCGCTCGAGCACCGCGCCGCCGCGGCGCTGACCCCGCGGTGCCGCCGGTACCGTGGGACGGGTGCGGCGCCCGTGACCGGGAGCCGCTAGGACCACGGGCATGTGAGCGCTAACATTCTCGATGACAAGGACCATCCAGGACGCCCGCGGCGCAGCCGGGCGAGGACGGAGCAGCGCGCGATGGTGCAGCAGCACGAGGCCACCGACGTCCGGACGGCCATCACCTCAGGGGCGACGGCGCTGGGCATCGAGCTCGGCTCGACCCGGATCAAGGCGTGCCTCGTCGGCCCCGACCACGCGCCGGTCGCGAGCGGCAGCCACGACTGGGAGAACCAGCTGGTCGACGGCGTCTGGACGTACTCGCTCGACGCCGTCTGGTCCGGGCTGCAGGAGGCCTACGCCAACCTCGTCGCCGACGTCGAGCAGCGGTACGGCGTGCGGCCCGCCACCTTCGGCGCGATCGGCGTCTCCGCCATGATGCACGGCTACCTCGCGTTCGACGCCGACGGCGAGCTGCTCGTCCCGTTCCGCACGTGGCGCAACACGAGCACGGGCCCGGCGGCGGCCGAGCTCACCGAGCTGTTCGGCTACAACATCCCGCTGCGCTGGTCCGTCGCCCACCTGTACCAGGCGGTCCTGGACGACGAGCCGCACGTGGGCGACGTCGCGCACCTCACCACGCTCGCCGGCCACGTCCACGAGCGCCTCACCGGGCGCAGGGTGCTCGGCGTCGGCGACGCGTCCGGCATGTTCCCCGTGGACCCGGCCACGAAGCAGTACGACGCCCGCATGCTCGAGCAGCTCGACGCCCTCGTGGCGGCGCGCCGGCCGGGTCTGGACGTCGCCGGGCTCCTGCCGGAGGTGCTCGTCGCCGGCCAGGAGGCGGGGCGGCTGACGGCCGAGGGCGCCGCGCTGCTCGACCCGACGGGGACGCTGCAGCCCGGGGTCCCGCTGTGCCCGCCCGAGGGCGACGCCGGCACGGGCATGGTCGCGACGAACTCCGTCGCGCCGCGCACCGGCAACATCAGCGCGGGCACGTCGATCTTCGCGATGGTCGTGCTGGAGCGCCCGCTCACCACGGTGCACCACGAGCTCGACCTCGTGACGACGCCGGCCGGCGACCTCGTCGCGATGGTCCACTGCAACAACGGTGCGAGCGAGCTCGGCGCGTGGGCGGAGACGTTCGGCGAGTTCGCCCGGGCCCTCGGGCAGCCGGCGACACCGGACGAGGTGTTCGGCGCCCTGTTCCGCTCCGCGCTCGAGGGCGACGCCGACGGCGGTGGCCTGCTCGCCTACAA
Organism: Isoptericola sp.; assembly: GCA_031180595.1. Lineage (GTDB taxonomy): Bacteria > Actinomycetota > Actinomycetes > Actinomycetales > Cellulomonadaceae > Isoptericola. The sequence continues at coordinate 2,868 of JAPSLQ010000103.1, forward strand.
CTACCTCGCGGGCGAGCCGATCACCGGGCTCGAGGAGGGCCGCCCGCTGGTCGTGCGCACGCCGGGCAGCCGCCTCACGCTCGCGAACTTCATGCGCACGCAGATCTACGGCGCCTTCGGGACCCTCGCGCTCGGCATGCGCGTGCTCGCCTCCGAGGGCGTCGCGATCGACGCGATGTTCGCTCACGGCGGCATCTTCAAGACCGCGGGCGTCGCCCAGAGACTCCTGGCGGCAGCCGTCGAGGCCCCCGTCGCGGTCGGCGAGACGGCGAGCGAGGGTGGAGCCTGGGGCATCGCCGTGCTGGCCGCGTACACGCGCGCCGCGAGCGAGCAGGGAGCCCCCGACCTCGGCACGTACCTCGCCGAGCACGTGTTCTCCGGCGCCGCGCTCGACGTCGTCGAGCCCGACCCCGACGACGTCGCCGGCTTCGCGGCCTACCTCGAGCGGTACACCGCCGGCCTCGCCGTCGAGCGTGCCGCCGTCGAGGCGATCTGAGACCCCGCGACCTGACACGACGCGATCCGAGCGACCCAAGACCCGGAAGGACAGCCATGACCACCCCTGCCGTGACCGAGGTCCCCGCGCACCTGCGCGAGGCCGTCGACGCTGCCAAGGAGCGCGTGGCCGCGCTGCACGCCGAGCTGCCCCGCTGGGAGCTCGTCGTCTGGACGGCCGGCAACGTCTCCGAGCGCGTCGTGAACCCTGACGGCGACGACCTCCTGGTCATCAAGCCGTCCGGCGTGTCGTACGACGACATCACCGCCGACGCCATGGTGGTCTGCGACCTGGACGGCGCCCTCGTCGAGGGCGAGCGGGCGCCGTCGTCGGACACCGCCGCGCACGCCTACGTCTACAAGCACATGCCCGAGGTGGGCGGCGTCGTGCACACCCACTCCACGTACGCGACGGCGTGGGCCGCGCGCGGCGAGGAGATCCCGTGCGTGCTGACGATGATGGCCGACGAGTTCGGCGGCCCGATCCCGGTCGGGCCCTTCGCGATCATCGGCGACGACTCGATCGGCCGGGGCATCGTCGAGACGCTGCGGGGCTCGCGCAGCAAGGCCGTGCTCATGAAGAACCACGGCCCGTTCACGATCGGCAAGGACGCCAGGTCCGCCGTGAAGGCCGCGGTGCTGTGCGAGGAGGTCGCGCGAGCGGTGCACGTCTCGCGCCAGCTCGGCGAGCCACTGCCGATCGAGCAGCAGCACGTCGACGCCCTCTACGACCGCTACCAGAACGTCTACGGCCAGCGCTGAGCGCGTGCCCGTCGTCCCCGGAAGGACCCCATCCCCATGAGCAAGCCCTACGCCGACCGCGAGGTCTGGTTCTTCACCGGCAGCCAGGACCTGTACGGCGAGGAGACCCTGCGCCAGGTCGCCGAGCAGTCCCAGGAGGTCGCCCGCGCGCTGGACGCCTCGGCCGACGTCCCCGCGAAGGTCGTCTGGAAGCCCGTCCTCAAGGACTCGGGCGCGATCCGCCGCGCGATGCTGGACGCGAACTCCGACGACAAGGTCCTGGGCGTCATCACGTGGATGCACACGTTCAGCCCGGCCAAGATGTGGATCGCCGGGATGGACGCGCTGCGCAAGCCGCTGCTGCACCTGCACACCCAGGCGAACGTCGAGCTGCCCTGGGCGGACATCGACTTCGACTTCATGAACCTCAACCAGGCCGCGCACGGCGACCGCGAGTACGGCTACGTGCTGTCGCGCCTGGGCGTGGCCCGGACGACCGTCGTCGGGCACGTGTCCAACCCCGCCGTCACGCGGCGCGTGGGCACGTGGGTCCGCGGCGCGGCCGGCTGGGCGGCGACGCACGAGCTCAAGCTCGCCCGGTTCGGCGACAACATGCGCAACGTCGCGGTGACCGAGGGTGACAAGACCGAGGCCGAGCTGCGCTTCGGCGTCTCGGTCAACACGTGGGGCGTCAACGAGCTCGTCGCGGCGGTCGAGGCCGTGGCGGACTCCGACGTCGACACGCTCGTCGCCGAGTACGAGGACCTGTACGACGTCGTCGGAGAGCTGCGGGCCGGCGGCGAGCGCCACGAGTCGCTGCGGTACGCGGCGCGTCAGGAGCTCGCGCTCGAGGCCTTCCTCGGCGGGCTCGGGGCCAAGGCGTTCACGACGAACTTCGAGGACCTCGGCGCGCTGCGCCAGCTCCCGGGCATCGCGGTGCAGCGCCTCATGGGCAAGGGCTACGGCTTCGGCGCCGAGGGCGACTGGAAGACGGCCGTCCTCGTGCGGGCCGCGAAGGTCATGGGCGAGGGGCTGCCGGGCGGCGCGTCGCTCATGGAGGACTACACCTACGACCTCACGCCGGGCTCGGAGCTGATCCTCGGGGCGCACATGCTCGAGATCTGCCCGACCCTCACGACGTCGAAGCCTCGGGTGGAGATCCACCCGCTGGGCATCGGCGGCAAGGAGGACCCGGTCCGCATGGTGTTCGACGCCGACGCGACCGAGGGCGCCGTCGTCGTCTCGCTCGCCGACATGCGCGACCGGTTCCGCCTCACGGCCAACGTCGTCGACGTCGTCACCCCGCCGCACGACCTGCCGAACCTGCCCGTCGCCCGTGCGGTGTGGCAGCCGCGACCGGACTTCACGACGTCGGCGGAGGCCTGGCTCACGGCCGGGGGAGCGCACCACACGGTCCTGTCGACCGCGGTGGGCGTCGAGGCGTTCGAGGTCTTCGCACAGATCGCCGGCACCGAGCTGCTCGTCATCGACGAGTCGACGACGCGCCGCGGGTTCGCCGACCAGGTGCGGTGGAACCAGGTGTACTACCGGATCGCCCAGGGTCTCTGACCCCCGGACCGGCGACGAGCGTGCTGGACCTTTCCCCGAGCGACCTGCCCGGGGAAGGAGCCGGCACGCTCGTCGCGTCTCAACGGGCCTGAGTTCGTTACCCGACCGTGACCCGGTGACCTGTTCAGGTCCCCCGATGTGAGCGCTAACATCGGCGAGGGTGGTCGGACGTCGGCCGCGAAGCCCGTGACCCGCACACGGAAGTGCGGGAGCTCAAGGAGGAGACATGGCACGCACAACCTTCGCCCGTGGCGCGCTGGCGGCGCTCTCGGCGGCCGCGCTGCTCGCGCTCGGCGCCTGCAGCACCACGCCCACGAACGCGAGCGGCGACGGCGGCTCGGGCGGCGACGGCGGCTCGGGCGACGACCTCATCACGATCGGCTTCTCACAGGTGGGCGCCGAGTCCGGCTGGCGCGCGGCGAACACCAAGTCCATCCAGGACACGCTGACCGAGGAGAACGGCTTCGAGCTGAGCTTCTCCGACGCGCAGCAGAAGCAGGAGAACCAGATCCAGGCGATCCGCTCCTACATCGCCCAGGGGGTCGACGTCATCGCGTTCTCGCCCGTGGTCGAGAGCGGCTGGGACGCCGTGCTCGAGGAGGCCAAGGCCGCCGGCATCCCGGTGATCCTGACGGACCGCGCCGTCGACTCGGAGGACGAGTCGCTCTACGCGTCGTTCATCGGCTCGGACTTCGTGCTCGAGGGCGAGATGGCGGGCGAGTGGGTCGCCGAGAACTTCGACGGTGAGGGCCTCAAGGTCGTCGAGCTGCAGGGCACCACCGGCTCGGCGCCCGCGATCGACCGCAAGGAGGGCTTCGAGTCCGCCATCGCCGGCAGCGACGTCGAGATCATCGACTCGCAGACGGGCAACTTCACGCGCGCCGAGGGCAAGACGGTCATGGAGGGCTTCCTGCAGGCCCACGACGACATCGACCTCGTGTTCGCGCACAACGACGACATGGGCCTGGGTGCCATCGAGGCCATCGAGGCCGCCGGCCTGACCCCCGGCGAGGACATCAAGATCGTCACGATCGACGCCGTCAAGGACGGCATGCAGGCCCTCGCCGACGGAAAGATCAACTACATCGTCGAGTGCAACCCGCTGCTCGGGCCCGACCTGGCGGAGATCGCCAAGAAGGTCGTCGCCGGCGAGGAGGTCGAGAAGCGCATCGTCGTCAAGGACGAGGCCTTCGACCAGGAGGCCGCGATCGAGGCCCTGCCGACGCGGGAGTACTGACCCGCGCACACCCCCAGACAGCCGTGGTGGTGGGCGCACGTACGAGGCCCCGCCACCACGGCTCGACACCGCCGCGGTGCGACGACGCCCGCCGGCTGCCCCTGAGCTGAAAGGCCAGCAGGTTCGATGACGACACCAGCACCCGAGCACGGGGCCGTGGCGGCACCCGCGCGCGTGCCGGTCGTGGAGATGGTGGGCATCACCGTGGAGTTCCCGGGCGTCCGGGCTCTCGACGGTGTGGACCTCCGGCTCTTCCCCGGCGAGGTCCATGCCCTCATGGGGGAGAACGGGGCCGGCAAGTCCACCCTGATCAAGGCGCTCACGGGGGTCAACCCGGTCGCGGCCGGGGAGATCCGTGTCGGCGGCGAGCCGAGGCGGTTCACCGGGCCGGCGGACGCCCGGGAGCACGGCATCAGCACCGTGTACCAGGAGGTCAACCTCTGCGAGAACCTCACGGTCGCGGAGAACATCATGCTCGGCTCCGAGCCTCGCCGGCTGGGTGGGCTCGACTGGCGCCGGATGCGGCGCCAGGCGCGTGAGCACCTCGCCCGGATGGGCCTCGACGTCGATCCCACCTCGTCCCTCGGGTCGCACTCGCTCGCGGTGCAGCAGCTCGTCGCCATCTGCCGGGCCACGGTGGTCGACGCGCGGGTCCTCATCCTCGACGAGCCGACGTCGAGCCTCGACACCGACGAGGTCGCACAGCTGTTCCGGGTCGTACGGTCGCTGCGCGACGACGGCGTCGCGATCCTCTTCGTCTCGCACTTCCTCGACCAGGTCTACGAGATCGCCGATCGCATGACCGTGCTGCGCAACGGGCGCCTCGTCGCCGAGCGTCGCACGGCCGAGCTGCCGCAGCGCGAGCTCGTCTCGATGATGATCGGCCGCTCCATGGAGGTGCTCGAGGAGGTCGACCGGGCCCACGACGCCGCACCCGAGCGTCCCGCAGGCGCCGTGCCGTACCTGCAGGCCGTCGGCCTCGGACGGCGCGGCTCGGTCGAGCCGTTCGACCTCGAGCTCTACGCGGGCGAGGTGGTGGGGCTGGCGGGGCTGCTCGGGTCGGGCCGCACCGAGCTCGCCCGCCTGCTCTACGGCGCGGACCGGGCGGACGCGGGGGAGACCCGGGTCGAGGGGCGGGTGACGAGGATCCGCAGCCCGCGCACCGCGCTCGGCCACGACATCGTCTACCTCTCCGAGGACCGCAAGGGCGAGGGCGTCGTCGGCGACCTGACCGTGCGGGAGAACATCGTGCTGGGCCTGCAGGCGGCGCGCGGCTGGATGCGTCCGCTGCCGCGGCGCCAGGTCGACGAGATCGTCGAGAAGTACGTGCGTGCCCTGGGCATCCGCCCGGCGGATCCCGAGGCGCTGCTGAAGAACCTGTCGGGCGGCAACCAGCAGAAGGTGCTGCTCGCGCGCTGGCTCGCCACCGCGCCGCGGCTGCTGCTGCTCGACGAGCCGACGCGCGGCATCGACGTCGGCGCGAAGGCCGAGATCATGAAGCTCGTCGCCGAGCTCGCCGCGGACGGCATGTCCGTCGTGTTCGTCTCGGCCGAGCTCGACGAGGTGCTGCGGCTCAGCCACCGCATCGCGGTGATGCGGGACCGCCGCAAGGTCGCAGAGATCGACGGAGGGCGGGACGTGGGCACGGACGACGTGGTGGAGCTGATCGCGAGCGGCGGTGAGGTCCGGTGAGCGCCCGGGCGAGCATCGTCCCGGCAGGCCTGGTCAAGCACCACCTGTTCTGGCCGCTCGCGGCCCTGGTCGCGCTGCTCGTGGCGTGCTCGGTCAAGCGGCCGGCGTTCCTGCGCGTGAGCGTGCTCGACGGCCACCTCTTCGGGGCGCCGATCGACATCCTGCGCAACAGCGCTCCGCTGCTGCTCGTGGCGCTCGGCATGACGCTCGTCATCGCGACGCGCGGGATCGACCTCTCGGTCGGCGCCGTCGTCGCGATCGCCGGCGCCGTCGCCCTCACCTTCATCGCGAGCTCGCCGGACCCGGGCTCGGCCGGCACGGTGCTCGGTGCGATCTTCGTCGCGCTCGGCCTGTGCCTCGTGCTCGGCGTCTGGAACGGCTTCCTCGTCTCGGTGCTCGGGATACAACCGATCATCGCGACGCTCATCCTCATGACCGCCGGCCGCGGCGTCGCGATGCTCATCACGGGCGGCATGATCACCACGGTCAACAGCGCGCCGTTCAAGACGCTGGGCTCGGGCTTCTGGCTCGGGCTCCCGGTGGCGGCGCTCGTCGCGTACGGGGTGTTCGCCGTCGTGGCCGTCGTCGTGCGGCGGACCGCGCTCGGCGTGCTGCTCGAGGCGGTCGGGATCAACCCGTCGGCGAGCCGGCTCTCGGGCGTGCGGTCCCGCACCCTCGTGTGGACCGTCTACGCGGCGTCGGGCCTGTTCGCCGGCCTGGCCGGCCTGATCTTCGCGTCCAACACCATGGCGGCGGACGCGAACAACGCGGGCCTGTTCATCGAGCTCGACGCGATCCTCGCCGTCGTCATCGGAGGCACGGCCCTCTCGGGCGGCAAGTTCAACCTGTCCGGCACGCTCGTCGGGGTGCTCGTCATCACCACCCTGAGCCTGACCGTGACCGTGCTGGGCGTCTCGCCGCTCGTGACCCCCTTGTTCAAGGCCGTCGTCGTCATCGCGGTGACGTTGCTGCAGTCGCCCGCCCTGCGGGCACGGCTCAGGCTCCGGCGCCCAGGCGCTCCCGCCCCGCGCCTCGAGCAGCCCGCCACCG
>JAPSLQ010000104.1 GCA_031180595.1 Isoptericola sp.
GCGCCGAGGGGTTCCGTCGCGCGTCGGCGTCCGGCGGGACCGGGCCGGGGGCCGGGCCGGTCGCCGACGGGCGGGCGCCCGGCGCCCGCGGGCAGGTACCGGGTGCGCCCGGACCGACGGCCCGCGGGGGCGAGGCTGCCGGTGCCCGCGAGCTCGAGCGCCTCGCGGCCCGCCTGCGCACCGGCGGCACGCTGGTCGCGACGGGCGGTTGCTTCGACCTGCTGCACGCGGGGCACGTGGCGACGCTCGAGTCCGCCCGCGCGCTGGGCGACCGGCTCGTCGTCCTCGTCAACTCCGACGCCTCCGTCCGGCGGCTCAAGGGGCCCGGCCGTCCGGTCGTGCCCGCGGCCGACCGCGTGCGGGTCCTCGAGGCGCTCGACTGCGTCGACGCCGCCGTCGTCTTCGACGACGACGACCCGCGCGAGGCGCTCGCGCACCTGCGCCCCGACGTGTGGGTCAAGGGCGGCGACTACGCCGTCGAGGACCTGCCCGAGGCCGAGGTCGTCGCCGCGCACGGCGGGCGCACCGTCGTCGTGCCCTACCTCGCCGGACGCTCGACGACGTCGATCCTCGAGCGCGTCGAGTCCATCGCCTGACCGTCCGTCCCACCGAGAAGGAGCCGACATGAACTCAGCACCGACGCTCGACACCCGCACGACGCCCGCCCCGCTGACCCCACGGCAGGTCGGCACGGTCTTCGTGACCGGAGGCGCGAGCGGCCTGGGTGCGGCGCTCGTCGACGCCGTCACGGCCGCGGGAGGGACGCCGGCCGTCCTGGACGTCGCGGAGCCGCGGGCCGACGTCGCCCACACGTCCGTCGACCTCGCCGACTCGGCGGCAGCGGCGCGTGCGGTCGAGGAGCTCGTCGCCCAGGTCGGGCCGCCCGACGCGATCGTGACCGCCGCCGGCGTCGACGCGTGCGGCCCGTTGCTCGACATCGAGCCCGAGCGGTGGGAGCGCGTCGTCCGCGTGAACCTGCTCGGTACCGTCGCGGTCGTGCGCGCCGCGCTGCCGTACCTCGAGGAGCGGCGCGGCACGGTCGTGACCGTCGCCTCGACGCTCGCGCTGCGGGGCGCCGGCGACGCGACCGCCTACTGCGCGTCCAAGTGGGCGATCCGCGGGTTCAGCCAGGCGCTCGCCGCGGAGTACGCCGGCCGGGTGGGCGTCACGTGCCTCATCCCCGGCGGCATGCGCACCCCGTTCTTCGACGGTCGCGCGGACCAGTACAAGCCCGGGCCCGACGCCGACCTGAACGACCCGGCGGCCACCGCCGGCGCCGTCATCGCCGCGCTGACGCAGCCGGTGGGGAGCGAGATCCGCGAGATGCTCGTCATGGCCTCGGGCGAGGCGTCGTGGCCGTGACGGACCTGCCGTGACGGTCCTCGTCCTGCGTGCGCTGGGGCTCGGCGACACGCTCACGGGGGTGCCCGCGCTGCGCGGGGTGCGGCGGGCGTGGCCCGGCCGACGGGTCGTGCTCGCCGCTCCCCCCGGGCTCGGCGCGTGGCTCGCGTCCCACGGCGTCGTCGACGACGTGCTCCCGACCGGCGGGCTCGAGCCGCTCGGCGGCGACTGGTCCGGTCACGTGGCGGTCAACCTCCACGGGCGCGGGCCCGAGAGCCACCGGGTCCTGCAGAAGACCGGTCCCGGCCGGCTCGTCGCCTTCGGCTGCCCAGAGGTGGGCCACGACGGGCCCGCGTGGGACCCCGCCGAGCACGAGGTGGACCGCTGGTGCCGGCTGGTGCGCGACGCGGGCGGCGAGTGCGGGCCCGAGGACCTGCGCCTCGGCCCGGCCGACCCGCCCGGTGGGCGCGGTCGGCACGTCGTCGTGCACCCCGGGGCGGCGTCCGGGTCCCGCCGGTGGCCTCCGGACCGGTGGGCTGCCGTCGCGGGCGCCCTCGCGGGGCGCGGTGTCCCCGTCGTCGTGACGGGGTCCGACGGCGAGCGACCGCTGTGCGCCCGTGTGCGAGCGGGTGCCGCCCGGGCGGCCGAGGCGGCGGGTGCGACGCCCGACGTGACGGACCTCGCCGGCCGCCTCGACCTGCCCGGCCTGGCCGACGTCGTCGCGACCGCGCGGCTCGTGCTGTGCGGCGACACGGGTGTCGCGCACGTCGCGACGGCGTTCGGCACCCCGTCGGTCGTGCTGTTCGGCCCGACCCCGCCGGCGTGGTGGGGTCCCGCGGTCGACCGCGAGCGCCATGCGGTGCTGTGGCACGGTGCGCCGGACCACCGGGGCGATCCGCACGGCGAGACGCTGGACCCGGCGCTCGCCGCCGTCACGGTCGACGGGGTTCTCGCCGCCGCCGAACCGCTCCTCGGGCGGTGACCGTACCTGCCGGAGCGAGCTCCGTCAGGCAGGAGCTCCGTCAGGCGGCGGCCTCCTCGCGCCGCTCGCGGAACCAGGCGACCGTGCGTGCGAGCCCGTCCTCCCAGGGCACGCCTGGCTCCCAGCCGAGCAGCTCGCGGGCGCGCGTGATGTCGGGGCGGCGCACCTTGGGGTCGTCGGTGGGCAGGTCGACGAACCGGAGGCGTGACCGCGACCCGGTCGCCGCGAGCACGTCGTGGGCGATCTGCCGCACGCTGCGCTCGTTGGGGTTCCCCAGGTTGACGGGTCCCGGCTCGGCCGTGCCGGCGAAGCGCAGGAGCCCGTCGACGAGGTCGTCGACGTAGCACAACGACCTGGTCTGGGACCCGTCGCCCGCGACGGTGAGGGGCTCGCCCGCGAGCGCCTGCCGCACGAACGTCGGCACCACGCGGCCGTCGTGAGCCCGCATGCGCGGCCCGTAGGTGTTGAAGATCCGCACGATGCCGGCGTCCACGCCCCGCTCCCGGCGGTAGGCCATGGTCAGGGCCTCGGCGAACCGCTTGCCCTCGTCGTACACCGAGCGCGGCCCGACCGGGTTGACGTTGCCCCAGTAGTCCTCGGTCTGCGGGTGCACGAGCGGGTCGCCGTACACCTCCGACGTCGAGGCCAGCACGAGCCGCGCGCCGTGGACCGCGGCGAGCTCGAGGGCCGCCCGCGTGCCCCGCGACGACACGTCGAGCGTCTCGAGCGGGTAGGAGGCGTAGTCGATCGGCGACGCCGGACAGGCCAGGTGCAGCACGACGTCGACGCGTCGGTCGTCCAGGACGGCGGCCGCCCCGCCGTCGTCACCGGGCCCGCCCGGACCGCCTCCGGCGACCGGTCCCAGACCTTCCGTGATGTCGTGCCGCACGAGCCGGAAGCCCGGCCGCGACAGCAGGTGGCTCACGTTGCGCGGAGAGCCGGAGATCATGCTGTCGACCGCGACCACCTCGTCGCCACGGTCGAGCAGCGCCTCGCAGACGTGGCTGCCGACGAACCCGGCGCCGCCCGTGACGAGCGCCCTCACCGGGACACCAGCCGGTGGAAGGTGCTGTCACCGCCGTCCGCGCGCCGCTCCTGGTACAGGAATGCGAGGTTCTCCTCGTCGAACTTGGCGAACCACTCGTCCCACTCGACGGGGACCAGCCGGTCGTCCTCGCCCCCGCTGGACGCGCCGCCGGGGAAGTCGATCCGCAGCACGCCGGCCGCCTCGCCGCCCGACGCGGTGCCACGCACCGTCACGGGCCGCCCGTCGTGCTCCTCGACCCAGCGGCGGATCTCGTCGTGGTCGGTCGTCGTCCTCGTCTCGGAAGACTGGTTCATGTCCATCCTCCCCTCGCTCCTGGGCCGGCCGTTCCTCGGCCGTCCGATGCTTCCTCCACGGTGCCGAGGGACCGGTCCGCTCGCCCGCCGAGCCGGAAGCTCAACCCGAAGTGGTCCACCGTGCGCGGGAGCGGGTCGTGGGCGAGGTGCTCGCCCCGGTCGACGTCGAGCCCGAGTCCTGCGAGCCGTCCCAGCAGGTGCGACGCGGTGAAGAGGACGACGTCGCGTCCCGCGCACGCGGCGGGGCCGGCGCTGAACGGCACGAGCGCCCGGTCGTCGTCGGCCCGCCCGTCGAGCCACGCCTCGGGCACGAACCGGTCTCCGAGGGCGCTGCCGGAGCGGGCGCGGTGGAAGTACGAGGACACGACGGCGAACCCGGTGCCCGTGGGGAGGGTGCGCCCGTCCCAGCGCGTGGGTTCGGTGGACTCGCGCAGCACGACGAGCGTGGTGGGCCACAGCCGGACGCTCTCGAGCACGCACGCCCGCGCGTACGGCAGGACGGCCGCGCCGCGTCCCGCGGTGGTCAGCTCGGCGAGGACGCGCTCGCGCACCTCCGGCCGGGCCGCGACGACCGCGAGCGCGCGCAGCGTCGCGATGCCGGCGGCGTCCCAGGCGAACAGCCAGTGCGGCACCTGGCTCGCCACGTCGTGACGGTCTTCACCGTGCAGGTTCGAGGCGTCGGGGTCCTCGGCCGCGAGCGCCTCGGCGGCCTCCCGCCCCGCGGCGGCGAGCGTCCCGGCCTCCGCCTGCTCGACGTACCCGCGGACCTGCTCGAGGAAGGCCGCGCGGAGCCGACGCCGGACCGGGTGCAGGTACGACCAGTTCCCCGCGGCACGCAGCGCGTCGAGCCGCTTCGTCAGCAGCTCGTCGTCCCGCGCCTGCTCGCCGAGCGTCACCGTGCGCACGAGCCGCCAGTGCGCGTCCGCGAACGTCCGGGCATCGAGTTCACCGGTCGTGCGCGCCGCCTGGGCCAGCTCGGCCGCGGTACGCGCGACCTGCTCGACGACGGCGTCGCCGGCGGGGTGCACGGCCGAGCCGTTCGCGAGCGCCCGCTCGTTGAGCGGGCGGCGCCGCCGACGCTCGGCGGCGGGCGAGACGAGCACGCCGTCGGGCTGGAACTGGCGCAGGGCGGCGCGCTTCTCGCGGTTGGCGGGCGTGAACGGCTCGGGCGAGCCGTCGAGGACGCGCGCGACGTCGTCGGGCTCGGTGACGAGGACGACCCGCCGCCCGCCGAGCCGCAGCACGAGCGGTGCGCCGCCGTGCCGGTCGCGCAGGCGGTCCAGCACGGCGGCGCACCGTCCGTCCGACTGCCGCCGCTCCGCCCGTCCCGTCATGAGCGGACGGCGGACGATCGCGCCCTGCGCGACGAGCGGTGCGAGCACGTCGCGCAGGACGTCGAGCGACTCGCGCGGGGTCAGGTCGACCGGCGCGCGGCTCAACGGGCCGGCCTCAGTACGTGGCCGTGCCGGTGGTGTCGGACCGGTCGCGACGCGGCCAGAGCGCGATGACCAGACCGGCGACGGCGCTGAGCACGTGCAGCACGTTGTCCGCCGCGTTGATGTTGAGCACGTTGAGGTCCGGGTTGTCCTGGACGATGAGCCCGTAGACGAACGCCGCGCCGTAACCGACGGCGAGGATCCACCCGAACGTCCGGGCGCCGCCCGACGTCCGCCACAGCAGGACGCCCAGCAGGCCGATCAGGAGGTGGACGACGTTGTGCAGGGGGTTGATCGCGAACCCGAGAAGGGTCTGCGAGTGGTCATGCTCCGTCCAACCGTCGAAGCCGGTGACCGCGAAGCCCGCGAGCCCGACCAGCAGGTAGACGACGCCGATCACGAGCGCGAGCCACTGGTGCACGCCTCGCTTGGCCGTGCCCGCTGTCGCGCCAGGGCCGGCATCACGGCTCGAGCCTGAGTACCCGGGGTTGCGGCCGGGAGGTGTGGTGGTCATGGTGCTCACTCCTTTGCGAGGGCGTCCTGGACGACGCCGGCGGCTTTCTCTCCGTGGTGCGGTTCTCGGAACGACCTCCACCATGGACAGACGATCACCTCGCTCGCACGTGGGAGCAGGTGAAGGCGGCCTGGGCGCGCGAGCGACGCCAGGTGCAGCCAACCTGTGGCCATGAGCGGCCGGCAGCCCGACGCTCCGGTGCCTCGGCCCGTGAGCCTGCAGCGGTGGGAGCACGTGGCGTTCGTGCACTGGCGCTATCCCGTGGCCGCCCTGCGACCTTTCGTGCCCGCGAGCCTCGACGTGCAGCAGATCGACGGGTCGGGCTGGGTGGGGTTGGTGCCGTTCCGGCTCGTGCGCCTGCGTGCACCCGGGCTGCCGGCCGTGCCCGGCTGGTCGACGTTCCCCGAGCTGAACCTGCGGACCTACGTCTCCGACGGCACGCGCGACGGCGTGCTGTTCCTGCGCGTGCTGTGCGGGCGACGGCTCGTCGTCACGGCGTTCCGGGCGGGTCTAGGTCTTCCCTACGTGCACGCCGCGGGCCGCGTCGAGCGCGACGGGACCGCGACGTCGTACGAGGGGGACGGCACGCGCGCGCACGTGATCGTCGGCACCGCCGAGGAACCGGACCCCGTGGTCGCGTCCCTGACCGGCAGGTGGTCGGCGTTCACGCACCACCTCGGGCGGCTGTGGCGCGTACCCGTCGAGCACCAGCCGTGGCCGCTGCATCGGGCGCGCCTCGACCGCCTGCAGACGGACATGCTCGCCGACGCGGGTCTGCCGCTGCCGGAGGACCTTCCGCTGGTGCACTGGTCACCCGGGGTCGACGTGCGGGTCGGCGTGCCCCGTCTCGCCGGGCGGTGACGCGCCTGCAGGCTCAGCCGGCGGGGGTGGTGCTCCGCGCAGGGTCGGGCGCCGCCGCCTGCAGACGCCGGTGGGCTCGGACGGAGTGCGCCACGGCGGCGGCCCAGACTGCGACGACGAGCGCGTAGACGGCAGCGCGAGAGGGCCCGTCGAGCGTGACGAGACCGCCGGTGACCAGGGTGCGCACGTTCGTCAGGACGATGAGCCCGCCGACCGCCGCACCGAGCACGCGCGGCGGGACCAGCCGCACGAGCCAGGCTGCGATGGGTGCGGCGACGAGCCCGCCCGCGAGCAGCGCGCCCGCCCACGCGGCGTTGATGCCCGCGGTCCCCAGGGCCAGGAGGAACCCCAGGCTCGCGGCGACGGCGACGAAGAACTCGCTCGTGTCGATCGAGCCGACCACCTTGCGGGGCTCGAGGCGCCCGCTGGCCAGGATCGCCGGCGTCCCGACAGGGCCCCACCCGCCACCGCCGGTCGCGTCCATGAAGCCGGCCACGAGCCCGAGCGGCGTGAGGAACCGCCGTCGCAGCGGCCTGCCGAGCTGGTCGGTGCGCAGGCCCTGGAGGGTGAAGCGCAGCAGGACGTAGATGCCGAGCCCGAGCAGGAGGAGCGACATCACCGGTCTGGCGACCTCGGTGGACAGCCACGACAGGAACGTGGCGCCCGCGAACGCCCCGACCGCGCCCGGGACACCGATGCGGGCCACGACCCGCCAGTCGACGTTGCCGAAGCGCCAGTGCGCGGCACCGGACGCGAGCGTCGTGCCGATCTCCGCGAGGTGCACGGTGGCCGACGCCGCGGCCGGGCTCGTCCCGACCGCGAGCAGGAGCGTCGTGGACGTGACGCCGTACGCCATGCCGAGGCTGCCGTCGACGAGCTGCGCACCGAGACCGACGAGGGCGAGGAGGACGAGGGTCTGCACGGGGATCCTTCCGAACGGCAGGCGCGGCGCGCCAGGAGGAATCCCAAGTTATCCGACCGTATCAGTCGGATTCAATGGCGTTCTCACCATGCGGGCGGTTCATGGGCGAGCGCGCGGTGTCCGGCGGCGGTGCCGCGTCTGGAGCGCGGGCGTCAGGGGTTGCGCCAGGCCTCTTCGTCCTCGGTGAGCCGGCGTACGACGTCGGGGACCTCGCCCCGGGCGAGGTCGGCGAGCGTCACGCGCTCCAGCACCGCCCGCACGTTGGCTCGCAGCGCGACCCAGACGTGGAGGAGCGACGACGCCGCACCGACGTACTCGAGGTCCGCGGGACGCTCGTCGCGCACGTAGACCAGCGGGCCGTCGACCGCGCGTATCACGTCGGCGACCGTGATCCGGTCGGCCGGACGGGCGAGGGCGTAACCACCCCGCGCGCCCCGCCGGCTGGTGACGATCCCCTCACGACGCAGGTCGCTCAGGATGGCCTCGAGGAACCGGTGCGGGATCTCCTGTGCACGCGCGAGGGTCTCGGCCGGTACGAGCCCACCGTCGCCGGCGGCCGCGAGCTCGGCGGCCGCCCGGACGGCGTAGTCCGCCTTGGCGGAGATCCTCATGCCGTCACCGCGACCCCGACGGCGCCAGGATCGGCCCCGCGCGCCGAGCGGCCTCGGCGAAGGAGCCGGCGAGAGGAAGCTCGGGCAGGATCACCGCCTGTGCGGCGTGGTAGACGTCGGGCTTGCCGATCCACGTCCGGCCCGACGGCCGGTTCTCCGTGTCGAGCTCGTGGTGCCAGGAGCCTCGCTCGTGGTCGACGAGGTGCGCGTCGATCCAGCGCCACCACCGCTCGGCGGAGTCGGCGAACCGTTGCTCACCCGTCACGCCGTGGAGCACCTCCGCGGTCGCGACCGCCTCGGCGGCGACCCAGTGGAACCGGCGAGCCACCACCGGGCGGCCGTCCCAGCCGGTGGTGTAGGCGAAACCGTCACCGTCCCACCCGTCCGCCGCGGCCCGGTCGAAGAGGCTGGTCGCAGCCGACGTCCGCCGGCCCGGGGTGCCCGCCGCGACGTCGAGCTGCAGCAGGAGGCGCGCCCACTCGAGGCCGTGGCCCGGTGTCGCGCCGTACGGCTTGAACGGGTCGTCGGGCCGGTCGGCGTTGAGCTCGAGCCGGACGTTCCACCGCTCGTCGAAGTGCTCCGGGATGCGCCAGCCGTTCGCCGCCGCCCAGCCGACGACGCGGTCGGCGATCGCTCCGGCGCGCGTGAGCCACTCGCCCTCGCCGGTGGCGTCGAATGCGGCGAGGAGCGCCTCCACACCGTGCATGTTGGCGTTCACGCCGCGGTACGGGTCGACGACGGTCCAGTCCGCCGAGCGCTCGTCGAGGAGGAGGCGATGCTCCGGCTCCCAGAATCGCTCGTCGAGCGTGGTCAGAGCCTCCTCGAGGAGCGCCCGCGCGCCCTGGCGCCCGGCGACCGCCGCCGTCGCTGCGGCCAGGACCACGAACGCATGGGCGTAGGCCTGCTTGGTTCCGACGAGGTCGTCGTCCGCCGGACCCCGGGACGCGAACCAACCACCGTGGGCCGGGTCAGCGAGGTGGTGCCGCAGACCGTCGAGCGCGCGGTCCGCCGCCTCTCCCGCACCGGGCACCCCGAGGAGGTGCGCCAGAGCGAAGGTGTGCGCCATGCGCGAGGTGATCCACGTCTCCACGGGACGATCCACGACGGGGCGCCCGTCGTCGTCGAGCCAGTACGCGCCACCGTCCTCGCGGAGCGACGCGCGCCCGAACTCGACGAGGTCCAAGAACTGCTGCCGACGCCACGAGGCATCCGGCGCGGTCGTCTGGCGAGTGGCGTCGTCGGTGGTCACGCACGCAGCCTATCGATGCCGGCGGCGCGGACGTGAGCTGGTACACCTCCCGGAACGCACGAAAGGCCCACCAGATGGTGGGCCTTTCGCGTGAAGGGTGTCCGGCGGCGTCCTACTCTCCCACCCCCTGGCGGGGGCAGTACCATCGGCGCTGAAGGGCTGAGCTTCCGGGTTCGGAATGGGACCGGGCGTTTCCCCTTCGCTATGGCCGCCGTAACGTTG
>JAPSLQ010000105.1 GCA_031180595.1 Isoptericola sp.
ACTACGCCGATGTTGTTCTGCCGCGGGCCTGTGTGCCCCGCGTTGCCAAAACACTACACCTAGTGGTGCGTTCGTACGCGGCAACGACATGTTGTGGTTGACACGCGTGTCATCCGCCTCCGCCAGCACCCTTGAGCTCCACCTTCGATGGTGCCACGAGGGTCTGACACGGCCGCCGGAGGACGGTTCTGCACCGCGCTGTGCACCGGTCGGCGGGTCAGGCAACGGCGTCGTTGCGCCAGTCGCGTGCGGACGTCCACAGGCGGTGGAGGACGACGTCCACAGCATGTGCGAGACCCGTGCCGCGGCGGCGAGGGCCGCCCGCGCAGCCGGTGAGCCCGGGCGGAGCCGCTCCGCGGGCCCCGGCAGATCGGACATTCCAGACGCGCGAGCGGCCCAAAATTTCGCCCGTTCCCCGGCGTGTCGCGCGGGCGGGCGTGTCCCACAGCCGGTCCGGCCGGAGCGGCTCCCCGGTCTCAGGCGTCGAGCGGCTCGGTGTCGGACACCTCGGGAAGGGAGCCCGTCGCGGCAAGACGCGCGTACCAGTACGCGGAGTCCTTCCAGGTCCGCTCCCCCGTCGGGTAGTCGACGTGGATGATGCCGAACCGCTTGGAGTACCCGTACGCCCACTCGAAGTTGTCCATGAGCGACCAGGCGAAGTACCCCCGGACGTCGGCACCGGCGTCCCGGGCGGCGTCGAGCGCCTCGACGTGGTCGTGCAGGTACCGCACCCGGCGCTCGTCGTGCACGCGGCGGCGGCCGGAGCCGTCGGTGGTGACCTCGTCGGCGAACGCCGCGCCGTTCTCCGTGACCGCGAGCGGCACGTCCGGGTAGCGCCGGTGGACGTCGAGCAGCAGGTCGGTCAGCCCGGCCGGCTCGATGTTCCACCCCATCTCGGTGTACGGCCCGGGCTGACGGAGGAACTCGACGTCGGTCACCCCGATCCACGGCGACGCGTCGGCCGTCTTGTGCCCGTCCGCCTGCTCGGGCGTGCCCTCGCCGGTGAACTTCCGCACCTTCGTCGTCGAGTAGTAGTTGATGCCCAGGACGTCCAGTGGCTGGCGGATCTCGGCGAGGTCCCCCTCGTGGACGAACGCCCAGTCGGTCACGTGCGCGGTGTCGTCGAGGAGGTCCTGCGGGTACGCGCCGTCGAGCAGCGGGCCGAGGAACGCGCGATTGGCGAGCGCGTCGATCTTGCGGACGGCGTCCGCGTCGGCGTCCGACGCAGGGTCGGCGGGTCGGATCACGTGCAGGTTGAGCGTGATCGACGTCTGGGCGGCGGGGAGCACGGACCGGATCGCCTGCACGGCGAGCCCGTGCGCGAGGTTGAGGTGGTGCACGGCCGCGAGCGCCGCCTCGGGCTCGGTGCGTCCGGGGGCGTGCACGCCCGACCCGTACCCGAGGTAGGCCGAGCACCACGGCTCGTTGAGCGTGGTCCACACCTCGACGCGCTCACCGAGCTCGGTCGCCATGAGGCGCGCGTACTCGCCGAACGCGAGCGCGGTGTCTCGGTTCGCCCAGCCGCCCGCGTCCTCGAGCTCCTGGGGCAGGTCCCAGTGGTAGAGCGTCACGTACGGCCGGATGCCGCGCTCGCGCAGCGCCTCGAGCAGCCGCCGGTAGAACTCCACGCCCTCGGGGTTGAGCGGCCCGCGGCCACCCGGCTGGACCCTCGGCCACGAGATCGAGAGCCGGTAGGCGCCGACGCCGAGGCGGGCCAGGTGCTCCACGTCCTCGGGCCAGCGGTGGTAGTGGTCGCACGCGACGTCGCCGGTGTCGCCGTCCTGCGTCCGTCCGGGCGTGTGCGAGAACGTGTCCCAGATCGACGGGCCGCGGCCACCCTCGCGCGCCGCCCCCTCGATCTGGTACGCCGCGGTCGCGGTGCCCCACAGGAAGTCGCTCGGGAAGGTGCGCGGCGTGCTCGTCGTCGGGGTGGTCCCGTCGGTCGTCGATGTGCTCACAGCTGGATCCTCACTTCTCCGGGTCCGGTCGCGGCGGCGCGCTCGTCGCCGGCCTGGACGTTCCATCCACCAGGTGCGTCGTCGGTGGTCACGACGACGGTGCTTCCTTCGCGCCGCACGCGGAACGTCGCGGGCGCACCCTGTCCGCCGGGGACGCTCGTGACGGCGTCGTACCCGTCGGGCAGCTCGACGCAGTGCAGGGTCACGTCCTCGGCCCACGCGTAGTCCGGGCGGTCCGTCCGCGCCCCGACGGGGAGCACGGTACCGGGGCGCACGAGCACGGGCAGCGTGTCGTAGCCGTGCGTCTCGGTGACCCACCGCGGACCGGTCACGGTCGCCGACGCAGCACCGCCCGCACCACCCGCACCGTCGTCGCCACCGATCAACCGGGTCCACGTTCCCTCGGGCACGTAGTACTCGACCGACCCTCCGGCGTCGAACACCGGGGCGACGAGCAGGGAGTCGCCCAGCATGTACTGCGTGTCCACGCCGTACGTGCCGCGGTCGTGCGGGAACTCGAGCACCATGGGCCGCATGACGGGGGTGCCCTCGGCGTGCGCCTCCTCGCCGAGCCGGCCGAGGTACGGCATGAGCGACATCTTCAGGTGCGTGAACCGGCGCGCGACGTCGACCGCCTCGTCGTCGAACGCCCACGGCACCCGGTACGAGCTCGAGCCGTGCAGCCGCGAGTGGCTCGACAGCAGCCCGAAGGCGAGCCACCGCTTGAACACGCCCGCGTCGGGCGTGCCCTCGAAGCCGCCGATGTCGTGGCTCCAGTAGCCGAAGCCCGAGAGCGACAGCGACAGCCCGCCGCGCAGCGACTCGGCCATCGACGCGTACGTCGAGTCGCAGTCGCCGCCCCAGTGGACCGGGAACTGCTGGCCGCCGGCCGTGGCGGAGCGGGCGAAGACGACGGCCTCGCCGGCGCC
Source organism: Isoptericola sp. (assembly GCA_031180595.1). GTDB lineage: Bacteria > Actinomycetota > Actinomycetes > Actinomycetales > Cellulomonadaceae > Isoptericola. The sequence goes on from JAPSLQ010000105.1 coordinate 2,888, forward strand.
GCGCTTGCGCTCGAGCAGCCGGAAGACCGCCTCGTTGTACAGGTGGGCGTAGTAGTTGTGCATCTTGCGCGGGTCCGAGCCGTCGTGCCAGACGACGTCGTCGACGGGGATGCGCTCGCCGAAGTCGGTCTTGAAGCAGTCGACGCCCTGGTCGAGCAGGCGCTCGAGGTGCCCGACGTACCAGGCGGTCGCCTCGGGGTTCGTGAAGTCGACGAGCGCCATGCCCGCCTGCCACATGTCCCACTGCCACACGCCGCCGTCGGTCGTGCGCAGCAGGTAGCCCTTCTCCTTGCCCTCGGCGAAGAGGGGCGACCGCTGGCCGATGTACGGGTTGATCCAGACGCACACCTTCAGACCGCGCTCGTGCAGCCGGGCGAGCATGCCGTCCGGGTCCGGGAACGTGCGCGGGTCCCACTCGAAGTCGCACCACTGGTACTCGCGCATCCAGAAGCAGTCGAAGTGGAACACGCTCAGGGGCAGGTCGCGCTCGGCCATGCCGTCGATGAAGCTCGTGACGGTCTTCTCGTCGTAGCTCGTGGTGAACGACGTCGAGAGCCACAGCCCGTACGACCAGTCCGGCACCCGCGCGGGACGGCCGGTGAGCGCGGTGTAGCGGCGCAGCACGTCCTTGGGCGTCGGCCCGGCGACGACGTAGTACTCGAGCGCCTGTCCCTCGACCGAGAACTGGACCCGCGTGTTCACCTCGGAGGCCACCTCGAGCGAGACCTTCTCCGGGTGCGCCACGAAGACGCCGTAGCCCTTGCTCGTGAGGTAGAAGGGGACGTTCTTGTACGCCTGCTCGCTCGACGTGCCGCCGTCCTCGTTCCAGACGTCGACCGCCTGGCCGTTCTTGACGAACGGGCCGAACCGCTCCCCCAGCCCGTACACGTGCTCGCCGGGGTCGAGCGTGAGCTGCTCGTGCACCCAGGTGCCGCCCGCGAGGGGACCGTGCTCGGCCGACATCACGCCCACCGACTTCGGCAGGCTCGACGTGAGCGGCCGGCCCTCGTGCTCGAAGTCGACGTGCCAGCGCTCGCCGCGGTGGACCCGCACCGTGAGACCGCCCGACTCCAGGACGCCCGCGTGCTCGTCGACCTTGACCACCGGGCGGTAGCCGTCCTGGCCGGTCACGGCGAACGCCGGCCCGGGCGCCGCGGCACCGGCGAAGTGCTCGACGCGGACCTTGACCACGCCCGGCGCGGGCGAGGAGTACGTGACGGTGACCATCGGCCGGTTCAGCGTGTCACCGCGGTGGCGGATCACGGCCGTCGGGGCGTAGACCGTCATGGTGCCGGCCGCCTCGTCGACGCGGACGTCGTCGACCTCGACCGCGTAGAGCGGCCTGATGCCGCGCCGCGTCTGCCAGTAGCCGTCGGTGAACTTCATGGGTGGGTCACCCTCTCGTCGATCGTGGTCGGGGCGGTCGAGATCACTTCACCGCTCCGGCCGTCACCCCGCGGGTCAGGGTGCGCTGGAAGATCAGGAAGAAGATCAGTGCGGGCAGCAGGGAGATCAGCGAGCCCGCGTTGGTGGTCGGTGCATCCATCATGCGGTCGCCCTGCAGCGAGGCGAGCGCGATCGGGATCGTCTGGGTGTCGTTGCTCGTGAGCATCACGAGCGGGATGAAGAACTCGTTCCAGGTCCAGATGAAGAAGAAGATCACGAGCACCGCGAGCGTCGGCCGGACGATGGGGAACACGACCTGCCACAGGATCCGCCACCGGCCGGCGCCGTCGAGGGCAGCGGCCTCCAGGAGCGCCGGGGGGAACGTCCCGAGCACGGAGGCGAGGAGGTACGTCCCGAACGCCGACTGGATGACCGTGAAGATGATGATCACGGACCACTGCGAGTTGGACAGCCCGACCTGGCGCGCCATGTCGAACAGCGGGTAGATCAGCGCCTCCTGCGGGAGCATGTTGGCGAGCAGGAACAGCATGACGATCCAGAGCCGGCCCTTGATGCGGCCGATGCCGATCGCGTAGGCGTTGAGCAGCGACAGCCCGGCCCCCACCACGGCGACGATCGCCGAGATGAAGAACGAGTTCCAGAGCTTGGTCGGGAAGTCGACGCGCTGCCAGAAGCTCACCACCCCGTCGAAGTAGAGCTCGGTGGGGAGGCTCAGCGGGCCGTTCTGCGAGTACTCGGCCGGCGACTTGACGGCGTTGAGCACCATGATGACGAACGGGGCCAGCACGGCGAGGCCGACGACGACGGCTCCGGCGAGCACGAACCAGCGTGCGGCGCCCCGGCGGTGTCGGGCGCCGGGCCGCGAGCGGCGCGGCGGTGCGGGGGCGACCGGTGCGGGCGCCGGGGTCTCCTGGGTGATCGCGGCCATCAGGCTCCTGCCTCCTCACGCCGCTCGGCGCGCGCCTGGAGTGCCAGGATGACGGCCGCGACGACGATGATCACGATGGTGAGCACGGTCGCCACGGCGGCTCCGTAGCCGACGCGCGACTTGTCGAAGAAGTTGAGGTACGAGTAGTAGCTCGGCACGAGCGTGGAGCTCTCGGGCCCGCCCCGGGTCAGCACGTAGATGGGGCCGAAGACCTTGAGGGCCGCGACGGTGCACGTGAGGGTCACGACGAACGTCTCCGGGCGGATCTGCGGCATCGTGATGGCCCGGAACCGCCGCCACCAGCCGGCCCCGTCGAGCTCGGCGGCCTCGTACAGCTCAGGGTCGACGCGCTGCAGCGCGGCCATGAAGATGACGACGGGGTAGCCGATCTGGACCCAGATGAGCACGAGCATGACGCTCGGCAGCGCCGTCGACGGGTCGCCGAGCCAGTTGGGCGGGCTGTCGAGCCCGACGCCCCGCAGGATCACGTTGAGCGCCCCGGTCTGCGCGTTGAGGATCCAGTTCCACAGGACGCCCGCGACGGCCACGGGAAGGATCTGCGGCAGGTAGTACGTGGCACGCAGCACGGCCGCGACGCGGGAACCGAACCGTCGGCCGAGGTAGTCGAAGAGGACGGCCGCGAGGACCAGCCCGATGAGCGTCGGCACCACGACCATCGCGACGATCATCGCGAGCGAGTTCTCGAACGAGGTCCAGAACGCGGTGTCGTGCCACAGCTCGACGTAGTTGCCCAGCCCGACCCAGCTCAGCGGCGCGAGTCCGCCCCGCCACGAGAACAGGCTGATGTACACGTTCGTGACGAGCGGGTACCCGATCACGACGACGAACGCGACGGCGCCCGGGATCAGATAGGGCACGTACGGGAGCCACGCGGGCCTGCGGCGGCGCGGACGTGCTGCAACGGGTGCGGACATGATGAGCTCCTCACTGGCGTGCGACCCGGTGGGCCGCCGGCGGCGCCGGCGGCCCACCTCGGTCAGCTGCCGAGCAGGTCGGACTTGCCGTCCTCGTAGGCGGACTGGAGACCGTCGAGCACCTCGTCCGGCGTCTTCGACTGGTTCACCAGCGACTGGAGCTGGCTGACGATGACGTCGTAGTAGCCGGGGACGGGCCAGTCGGGGTAGTACGAGAGGCCGTCGGCGTCGAGGATCGCCTGGAAGTTCTCCGTGAGCTCGCGCGTCTTCTCGTCGGTGATGGCGGAGGCGTCACCCGCGACGGGCAGGCCGCCGGCCTGGGCGAAGATGTCCTGCACCTCGGGCCGGAGCGTGATGTCGATGAACTCGGTCGCGAGGCTCTTCGAGTCGGCGTTCGCCGGCACGACCCACAGGTTGCCGGACGAGCCCACGTGCAGGTCGTTGCCCGGGAAGTTGAACTGACCCCAGTCGGCCTCCATCTCGGCGACGATGCGGCCGAACCACCACGAGCCGGAGACCATCATCGGGTAGGTGCCGTTGATGAACGACACACCCATGTCCTCGGCGGTCAGCGCGGCCGAGTCGGGGGCGACGTAGCCGGCCTTGATCCACTCGTCGAGCTTCTCGGTGGCCGCGGTCATCTCCGGTCCGTGGAAGTCGACGTCGGAGGCGAACAGCTGGTACTGGTCGACCAGCTCGCGGTCGGAGTTGGCGAGGACCAGCTCGTACCAGAGCTGGCCAAGCGGGTACTCCGCGCCGGCCTCGGCCAGCGGCGTGACGCCCGCGTCCTTGAAGGCCTTCAGGACCGCCTCGAACTCCTCGAGGGTCGTCGGCACCTCGAGCCCGAGCTCGTCGAACATCTCCTTGTTGTAGTAGACGCCGACGAACTCACCGTAGTTCGGCACCCCGTACCACTCGCCGTCGCCCATGAGCCCGGCCTCGTCGTACCGGGCCGTCGTCTGGAGCGAGCCCGGGAGGAGATCAGCCCACCCGTTCTCCTCGGCGGCGTCGGTGAGCGGGGTCAGCAGGCCCTGCGAGGCGAGCTGTCCCGCCGTGGCGTTGCCCTTGTTGTACTCCATGACGTCCGGGACGTCGTCGCCCGTGAGGACGATCTTGGCGTTCTTCTGGATCTGCTCGAAGGTCTGCTTCTCGACGACGACCTCGACCTCGGGGTGCTCCTCCTCGAAGATCTCGATGGCCCTGGCCCACGCCTGGCCCATGGCGGAGTCGTCGTTCTCGTAGTGCCAGATGGTCAGGGTCTGGTCATCGGTGTCGCCGCCCTCGGCACCACCACCGCCACCACCGCCTCCGACGCAAGCGGTCAGTGCGAGCGGCAGCACGGCGAGCGCGGCAACCATCGTTGCCTTGCGGGTACGCGTCATCGCGGTCCTCCTTGTTGAGCTCCGGCGCGAGCCGGACGTCCGGGCGGTGCCGCCCGGTGGTCTGGTGTGTGCGTCCGACGCCTATCGGGCGCCGGCGGTGCCTGGCGCCACGGCCACGCTCCGTCCTGGTTCGAGCAGGCACGGGATGAGCACGTCGGGCGTGCCCGGTCGGCTCTCGTCGATCTGCGAGAGCAGCTTGAGTACCCCGAGGCGGCCCAGCTCGGCGCCCGGGGAGTGCATGGTGGTGAGCGGGGGGTTGCTCATGTCGCCCACGCCGGGCGAGGTGACGATCGAGAGGATCGACATCGCGTCGGGGATGGCGATCTGCCGCTGCTGGAGCTCGGCCACGACGCCGAAGGTCGCGATCTCGTTCATCGTGATCAGCGCCGTGAGGCGCGGCTCGGTGTCGAGCAACCGGGCGACGGCCGCCCGCCCGGCGTGCGGCGAGTCGTCGACGTACATCGACACGGGTTCGAGACCTCGCGACCGCATCGCCGCCGTGTACCCGGCGTCCGCGCGGTGCGCCGGCGCGTAGCCCGCGTCCCGGCTCTCTGTCGAGTGGTTGATGAAGGCGATGTGCCGGTGCCCCAGCTCGACGAGGTGCGCGACCGCGTCGTCGGTCGTGCGCTCGAAGTCGATGTCGACGTGCGGTCGCCCGGTGACGTCGCGGGTGCGCCCGATCATCGTGTACGGGATCCCCGCGTCCTGGAGCGTGTCGACGCGGTCGTCGTCGAGCGCGACCTCCATGAGCAGGACCCCCGCGGCCATCCCCTGGCGCACGAGGTCGCGGATCTCCGGGGCCTGCGTCGTGCGGAACGGCCAGAGGACGAGGTGGTGACCCTCGGCGCGAGCCGTGTCCGCCGCGGCCGAGACGAACTCCGCGACCGTCCCGCCCAGGCCGCGCTCCATGGCCGGGTAGATCAGGGCCAGCACGTTGCTCTTGCGGCTCGCGAGGCTCCTCGCCATCGCGTTGGGCTGGTACCCCAGCTCCCGCATCGCGTCCTCGATGCGCTCGCGCGTGGCGGGAGACACGGGGCGGGTGCCCGAGAGGGCGTAGGACACCGTGCTCAGCGACACGCCTGCGCGTCGCGCGACGTCGTGCATCGTCGCCATCGGGTCACCTCCTCGTTCCCGTCGCTCTGCATCGAGACGGATGGTCGAAACGTGTGGTCGAAGCGCTTCGTCGAAGCGCTTCGACGTCGAGTATGGGGAACCCGGAACACCGCGTCAAGGGTTTCGGAAGAATTGATTCAGTCGATGCGCTTAATTGCCCGCGGCTCACGCCGGACGGCCAGCCGCCCGGAAGCCGGAGCGCGGGCGGTGCTGCCGGGCCAGACCTGTGCGCCGGATCAGCCTCGGTGCCGGGTCAGACCTCGGCGCCGGCGCGCAGCACGCGCAGCGGGCGCAGGTCGGCGTCGGTCACGACGACGTCGGCGCGCCGCCCGGCGACGAGCCCGCCCACGTCGGTCAGGCCCAGGACGCGTGCGGGGACCCAGGAGGCCGACCGGACGGCGTCCGCGAGCGGGACGCCGGCGGCGACCGTCGCGCGCACCACGTCGACCAGGTGCGCGGTGCCGCCCGCGATCGGGCCGCCCTCGGGGTGCGTCGGGTCGGTGACGCGCGCGACGCCGTCGCGCACGGTGACCCCCATGGGCCCGAGCTCGTACGCGCCGTCCGGCATCCCGGCGGCGGCCATGGCGTCGGTGACCAGCGCGACGCGGTCCGCCCCGAGGGTGCGCACGACGCTGCGCACGGTCGCCGGGGCCAGGTGCACCCCGTCGGCGATGAGCTCGACGACGAGCTCGCCCCGGGCGGCGGCCGCGAGGCACGCGGCGATCGGGCCGGGCTCACGGT
>JAPSLQ010000106.1:0-5023 GCA_031180595.1 Isoptericola sp.
GCCGAGAAGCCCGCAGCGGCACCCGCCGGCGGCAAGTCCTCGTACCTCACGCCGCTCGTGCGCAAGCTCGCGGCCGAGAAGGGCGTCGACGTCACCAGCATCCAGGGCACCGGCGTGGGTGGCCGCATCCGCAAGGAGGACGTCCTCGCCGCCGCCGAGAAGGCCGCTCAGCCGGCCACCGCCGCGGCCCCGAGCGCTCCGTCGGCCCCCAAGGCCCCGAGCATCCCCGAGGTCTCCCCGCTGCGCGGCACGACCGAGAAGATGTCGCGCCTGCGCAAGATCGTGGCCGAGCGCATGGTCGAGGCCATGCACACGCAGGCCCAGCTCACCACGGTGGTCGAGGTCGACGTCACGAAGGTCGCCAAGCTCCGGGCGAAGGCCAAGGAGTCGTTCAAGGCGCGCGAGGGCGCGAACCTCACGTTCCTGCCGTTCTACACGCTCGCGGCCGTCGAGGCGCTCAAGGCGTTCCCCAAGATCAACGCCTCGATCGACCCCGAGAAGGGCGAGATCACCTACCACGCCTCGGAGAACGTCGGCATCGCCGTCGACACCGAGCGCGGGCTCGTCGTGCCGGTGATCAAGAACGCCGGTGACCTCAACCTCGCGGGCATCGCCCGGCAGATCGGCGACCTGGCGTCCCGGACCCGCGCCAACAAGGTCGGCCCGGACGAGCTGAGCGGCGCGACGTTCACGATCACCAACACGGGCTCCGGCGGTGCCCTGATCGACACGCCGATCGTCCCGGTCGGCCAGGTCGCGATCCTCGGCACGGGCACCATCACCAAGAAGCCCGTGGTCGTCACGCAGCCGGACGGCGAGGAGACCATCGCGATCCGCCAGATGGCCTACCTGTTCCTGTCGTACGACCACCGCCTGGTAGACGGCGCCGACGCGGCGCGCTTCCTCACTGCCGTGAAGGCTCGGATCGAGGAGGGTGCGTTCGAGTCCGAGGTCGGCCTCTGACGGCTCCGGCCAGCACCACCGAGGGCGTCCCGGCAGTGCCGGGGCGCCCTCGGCGTCTCCGGGTCTCGCTCAGGAGACGCCCTCCACCCGCCAGCCGTCCGGCGTCCACACCAGCGCGAGCGTCGCCGTGCGTCTCTCGTCGGTGCCGAGCGCGTAGGTGACGGCCACCTCGGCTCGTTCGGTGGCGGGTCGCGCCACGAGCTCGGTGCCGTGCACGACGACGGCGGTACCGCCGGGCGCGCCACCCTGCGCCCTGATCCGCTCGAGGAGGGCGGCGTCGGCCGCGAACGCCGGCGACCCGACGGCGCTGACCGCCGCGAGGTCCTCGGCGTCGGACCCGGTGGCGGCGAGCACGTCGACACGTCTTCGGGTCAGCTCCGCGGCCGCGCCCTCCGGATCGGTGCGGTCGAGCGTCGGGCCGGCAGGGTCGTCCTCGCCTGCGACGACCGACGCGGTGGGCGTGTGCGTCGTCCCGACCGCCTCCACGACCGGGGCCTGCGGCCCGCGCAGCTGCATCGCGACGGCCGTGAGGGCGACGACCGCCACCACGACCGCGCCCACGCCCGACGCGGTGCGCAGCAGCGGACCCGTGCGACCGGACGAGCGACGGCGCGTCGCTCCCGCCGGCCGGGTCCCGAGACCGTCGCGCCCGGCCGCGGGCGTCGTCGTGCCCGCGAAGGCCCGGCGGCGGCGCGGGGCGACCGCGCGGTCGGCCAGGTCGCCGGGCCGGGGCGACCCGGCGGGGCGCACGCCGCCGAGCGCCGCCGCCGCGAGCGCCGCGGGCTCGGGCAGCCGCACGGGGACCGGCTCGACGGCGTCGTGCGCCCACGCCGCGAGCGTGCCCGCCTCGGGCCGCACGTGCGGGTCGGGTGCGAGCGCGGCCGCGAGCACCGCGCGCAGGGCGGTCGCCGAGTCGTCGTCGCGGCGCCCGACGAGCTCCGCGGCGAGGCGCGCGGCCGCGTGCACGTCGTCCGCCGTCCCACGGTCGTCGGGGGCTCCAGCCTCGAGCCGGGGGCGCAGCGCGGCGGTGCCGCCGGTGTCGAGCAGCACGTCGCGAGGGTCGAGCGGCCCGTGGACGAGCCCCGCGCCGTGCAGCGCCGCGAGCGCCTGGGCGACGCACACGAGCACGCCGGCGGCCTCGGGCGGCGTGAGCGCGCCCCGCACCGCCAGCACGGTCGCGAGGTCCGCCGCCTCGCCGCCCGCCCGCCGGACCTCGAGCACGCCCTCGGGCCGGAGGTCCGCGCCCGTGACGGGCACCAGGTGCGGGTGCGAGGTCGCTGCGAGCACCCGGACACGGTGCAGCAGCGCCTCGCGCGCGGCGGCGTCCGCCGGGACGGGGATCTCGGTGAGTGTCGCGTCGTGCACGGGCCCATCGAACACCGCCGGCGACCGGTCGCGCCGGGGTCGTCGCGCGCCCTGTGGAAAACCGTCGTCAGACGCTGACGCGCCGGCCCTCGCGCGCGGCGACACGGGCCGCGTCGAGCACCTCCGCGGTGCGCACCGCGTCGCGCGGGTCGACGGGAGCGGGCACGTCACCGCGCAGCCAGGGCCCGAGCGCGCGGTAGAAGTCGGCGTGGCCACCCTCGGCCGCGGGCACCGGCGTCCGCTCGCGCCCGCGCGTGAGCCAGCCGAGCGTGCCGTCCGGCGCCTCATCGTCGAGCACCTCGAGCGGGGACGCGTCCTCCTCGAACGTCGTCACCAGGTACGCGCCGCCGGAGCCGAGGACCCGCGTGCGAGGGCCGGGTGCACCCACGACCGAGCCCGCCCACAGCCGTGACACGACGGCCCGCGGGCTGGCGGCCAGACCGCCGCCCGCCTCGTGCTCGAGCACGAGGAAGACGTCGTCCTCGGTCGGCGTGGTCAGGGCGCGGGTCTGGGCCCACACCGACGTGACGGGCCCGAACAGCCGGGTCGCCGAGTCCACCAGGTGCGGGCCGAGGTCGAGCAGGAGGCCGCCGCCCGCGAGGTCGTTCTCCTTCCACCGCTGCCGCGGGGTCGGGCGCCAGCGCTCCCAGTGCCGCTCGAACGTGTGCACGTCACCGAGCTCGCCCCGCTCGATCAGCGCCTGCAGCGTGAGCTGCTCGGGGTCCCAGCGCCGGTTGTGGAACACGGTGAACGGCGTGCCGGTGCGCTCGGCCTCCGCGACGACGGCACGAGCCTCGTGCGCGTCGACGCCGATGGGCTTGTCCAGCACGAACGGGACGCCGGCGCGCGCCAGCGTCGCGGCGTGCTTCGCGTGCAGCGCGGTCGGGCTCGCGACGACGACGACGTCGTACGCACCGCGCATCGCGACCAGCGCCTCGAGGTCGTCGGCGAGCCGCGCCCCCGGCCAGTCGCCCGCGGCCTGGTTCCGCCGGGCCGGGTCCCGCGTCACGACGGCCGCCACCGTCAGCCCCGCCTCCCGCACGAGCCGGCCGTGGATCTGCCGTCCCGCTCCCCCGTACCCGACGATCGCCACCCGCACGTTGCCCGTCACCATGCCCCCATGGTGCACGACGCCGCGGCACCTGCCGCACGTCACCGCCGCACCGCCGCCCGCACCGTCGTCGCACCGCTCCGACGTCCGGTTCGCACCATGTTGACAACTTCATCACGTCTGCTCCAGGGTTGGCCCGAATCGGAGGTCTGCACGCCTTGGGCGCTTTTGCGCGAGCGTGCTCGAAGCGGAGGTCGTACCGGCCGATGGTCACCGTGGAGCGTGACGCCACCGTCCCCCGGGAGGTCCCGCGGATCTCGCCCGACCGGCTGCGCACGCGCGGTGCGGGCCCGCGCCGGCTCCTGCGGTTCGCGCTCGTCCTCGTCGCGCTCGCGGTCGTGCTCGCCCAGGTCTGGCTCGAGCAGGACACCCGGGCCGTGCCCGCCCCTGGCTCCGCGCTCGAGGCCCTCGAGACGCTCGCGGTCCGCGAGCCGGTCGCGGCCCACGACTACGACCGGGACGCCTTCGGCCCGCCGTGGTACGACGTCGACGCCAACGGCTGCGACACGCGCAACGACATCCTCGCGCGCGACCTGGCGCGCGTGGCCTACGCGGACGCGACGACGGCCTGCGTCGTGCGCGAGGGCGTCCTCGAGGACCCGTACACCGGGGCGACGGTCGCGTTCCTGCGCGGCGTGCAGACCTCCGGTGCGGTCCAGGTCGACCACGTCGTCGCGCTCAGGGACGCGTGGGTCAAGGGCGCCGCGCAGTGGGACGACGAGACCCGGCTGGAGTTCGCCAACGACCCGCTCAACCTCGTCGCGTCCGACGGCCCGGCCAACATGTCGAAGGGGGCGCGCGACGCCGCGGGCTGGCTCCCTCCCGACGCCGCGTTCCGCTGCCCGTACGTGGCACGCCAGGTGGCGGTCAAGGTCGCCTACGAGCTCGCGGTGAGCCCCGACGAGAACGCGGCGATGCGCGACGTCCTCGAGACCTGCCCGGCCGAGCCGCTCCCGACCGGCTGACCGCCGCCCCTGCCGCCGCCGCGGACGGGTCTCGGGTGGGCGCCCGTGGTCAACGAGCGGGCACGCGCCGCGGACGGTCGAGGCGGCTCGGCCACCAGACGCGCGGTCCGACGTCGTGGACCAGCGCGGGCACCAGGACGCTGCGCACGACGAACGTGTCGAGCAGGACGCCGAACGCGACGACGAACGCGATCTGCGCGAGGAACAGCAGCGGGATCACGCCGAGCGCCGCGAAGGTCGCGGCGAGCACCACGCCGGCCGACGTGATGACCGCGCCCGTGACCGCGAGCGCCCGCAGCACACCGGTGCGCGTCCCCCACGTCACCGTCTCCTCGCGCACCCGCGTCATGAGGAAGATCGTGTAGTCGACGCCGAGCGCGACGAGGAAGCAGAACCCGTACAGCGGGACCGCGGGGTCGGCGCCGGGGAAGCCGAGGACGTGCTCGAACACGAGCGCGGCGACCCCCAGGGACGCCGCGAACGACAGGACGTTCGCCACCAGGATCAGCACGGGGGCCAGCACCGAGCGCAGCAGGGCCATGAGGATGAGCAGGATCACGACGAGCACGACCGGCACGATCACGACCAGGTCGCGCTGGCCGGCGAGCTGGGTGTCCAG
>JAPSLQ010000106.1:5123-9367 GCA_031180595.1 Isoptericola sp.
AGCAGCGTCATCGAGGCGAGGAACGCCGCGACGATCCCGATGCCCGCGACCGGTCCGAGGCTCCGGTTCGACGCGAGGTCGGACAGCAGCAGGCACATCAGGCCCGCCACCACCGTGCCGGCGCTCGCCGCGACCGGCTCGACCGACGCCCGCAGGGCACGGCGCAGCGCGGTGGCCGCGGAGGCGTGGCGGCGCAGCTCCTCCCGGTAGCGGGCCACCAGGAGCAGGGAGTAGTCGACCGCCGCGCCCACGACCAGGATCGAGAGGATGCCCTGCGACTGGCCGTTGAGGGTGAGCACGCCGCGCGCCGCGAGCTCGTAGACCACGAGGCCCGCGAGGCACAGCGCGAGGACGGCCGAGAGGATGACGACGAACGGCAGGATCGGCGACCGGTACACCACGGCGAGGATCACGAGGACCGCCCCGAGCGCGACGAGGAGCAGGACCAGGTCGATCGCGCCGAAGGCACCGACGAGGTCCGCCACGAAGCCGGCCGCGCCGGTGACGAGCGCCGTGACGCCCACCTCTGCCGGCTCCCCGCGCGCCAGCTCGCGCAGCGCCTCGACCGCCAGCAGGGTCGCCGACTCGGCCTGCGCGCCGACGGTCTGCTCCGCGACGGCGGCGTCGAGCGGGACGAGGACGAGCGCCGCCTCGCCGTCCTCGGACGGCACGAGGACCGGGTCGGCGGCGAGCACGTCGCCCACCGTGCGCGGGTCGCCCGGCCCGGCGCCCGGCAGCGCGGCGTCCGGCAGCTCCTGCACGAGGCGCTGCAGCGCCGCGAGCTGGTCCTCGCCGAGCGGGCCCCCGTCGTCGGACGTCGCGACGACGACGGCCGGGAGCGTCTCCGAGTCGACGAACCGCGCCGCGAGCTCGGCGACGCGTGTGGACTCCGCGCTCGCCGGGAGGAACGCGGCGGCGTCGTTGGTCTGGACCGAGCTCAGCGACCCCTGCGCCGGCCCGCCGACGGCCCCCACGGCGAGCCACAGCGCCAGGACGGCCACGACGAGCGCTCCGCGCAGCGCTCCCCGGCGCCTCTCGCTCTGCATGCTGAGCATCGTGCCAGTGCGACCCGGCCCGCGCCGGGTGGGGATAGCCTGGGGCCCATGCAGCTGGTGAGCCTGCCGGGCCTCGTCGACTACCACGAAGGCTGGGACCTGCAGCGGCGCACGCACGCCGACGTCCAGGCCGGCGGCCACGAGGGAACCCTGTACCTGCTCGAGCACGCGAGCGTCTACACCGCCGGCCGTCGGACGCGGCGCGACGAGTACCCGACCGACGGCACGCCCGTCGTCGACGTCGACCGTGGCGGCAAGATCACGTGGCACGGGCCCGGCCAGCTCGTCGCGTACCCGATCGTCGCGCTGCGCTCCCCCGTCGACGTCGTGCAGTACGTGCGCACGCTCGAGGCGGCCGTCATGGACGTGTGCTCCGCGCTCGGGCTCTCGACCGTCCGGGTCGACGGCCGGTCCGGCGTGTGGTTCGCCGCAGGCGACGACCGGCGCGAGCGCAAGGTGTGCGCCATCGGCGCGCGCGTCGCGCGCGGCGTGACGATGCACGGCCTCGCGCTCAACTGCGACCCCGACCTCGCGGCGTTCGGGCGCATCGTGCCGTGCGGCATCGACGATGCGGACGTCACCTCCCTGTCCGCGGAGCTGGGCCGCGACGTGACCGTCGCCGAGGTGCGGCCGCTCCTCGCGGAGGCGCTCGAGCGCCACCTCGCACCGCTCGTGACCGACGTCACGCCCACCCAGCGGGAGAAGCCCCCGGAGCCGGCGAACGCCGTCGTAGGCTGACGACGTCTACGGAGGGACCGACGTCGTGACCATCGCACCCGAGGGCCGCCGCATGCTTCGCATCGAGGCCCGCAACGCTGAGACGCCCATCGAGAAGAAGCCCGAGTGGATCAAGACCCGGGCCGTCATGGGGCCGGAGTACAAGGAGCTCAAGGGCCTCGTGCGGGGCGAGGGCCTGCACACGGTCTGCGAGGAGGCCGGCTGTCCCAACATCTTCGAGTGCTGGGAAGACCGCGAGGCCACGTTCCTCATCGGCGGCGACCAGTGCACGCGGCGGTGCGACTTCTGCCAGATCGACACGGGCAAGCCCGCGGACTTCGACGCCGACGAGCCGCGCCGCGTGGCGGAGTCGGTCCGGGCCATGGGCCTGCGGTACTCGACCGTCACGGGAGTGGCCCGCGACGACCTCGCCGACGGCGGGGCGTGGCTCTACGCCGAGACGGTGCGCCAGATCCACGCGCTCAACCCGGGCACCGGCGTCGAGCTCCTCATCCCCGACTTCAACGCGATCCCCGAGCTCCTCGACGCCGTCAACGACTCGCGCCCCGAGGTGCTCGCCCACAACGTCGAGACCGTGCCGCGCATCTTCAAGCAGATCCGCCCGGCGTTCCGCTACGAGCGGTCGCTGTCCGTGCTCACGCGGGCCCGCGACGCCGGCCTGGTCACCAAGTCCAACCTCATCCTCGGCATGGGCGAGACGGTCGACGAGGTCAAGCAGGCGCTCGTCGACCTGCACGAGGCCGGCTGCGACCTCATCACCATCACGCAGTACCTGCGCCCGTCGGTGCGCCACCACCCGGTCGAGCGCTGGGTCCGGCCCGAGGAGTTCGTCGAGCTCTCGCAGTACGCGGAGGAGATCGGGTTCCTCGGTGTGATGGCCGGGCCGCTCGTGCGCTCCTCGTACCGCGCGGGTCGGCTGTGGGGGCAGGCCATGACGAAGCGCGGCCGGGCGATCCCCGACTCGCTCGCGCACCTGGCCGAGCCGACGACCTCGCGCCAGGAGGCGGCGAGCCTCGTCGCCCGCGCCGCCCAGTAGACTCGACGACCATGGCCCGCACGAAGTCCGGCGCCGGCGAGAGTGCCGAGGCGCCCAGCCCGAAGAAGCAGAAGAAGCCCAAGAAGCAGCGCTGGTACCACCAGGTGTGGGCCGCCTACACGATGACGAAGCGGCAGGACCCGCTCGTCACGTGGGTCATGCTGGCGGTGTTCGTGGGCATCCTCGCCGTCGCGCTGCTCATCGGGTTCCTCACGGACCACCCGATCTACGCGACGATCGTCGGCCTGCCGTTCGCGCTGCTCGGCGCGATGTTCATCCTGACGCGGCGTGCCGAGCGCGCCGCGTACACGCAGATCGAGGGCCAGCCCGGTGCCGTCCGCGCCGCGCTCGGCACGGTCCGCGGCGGCTGGGTGTTCGACGACGAGCCGGTCGCCGTCAACCCGCGCACGCAGGACTTCGTCTTCCGCGGGGTCGGCCGCCCGGGCGTGGTCCTGGTCAGCGAGGGCCCGAAGCACCGCGTGACGCGGCTGCTCGAGGACGAGCGCAAGCGCGTCGCGCGCGTGCTGCCGAACGTGCCCATCACCACGATCCAGTGCGGCACCGACGAGGGCCAGGTCCCGCTGCCCAAGGTGGCCGGCAAGGTGCGCAAGCTCAAGAAGACCCTGACCCGCCCCGAGGCGGCCGAGGTGAGCAAGCGGCTGCGCGCGCTCGGCGGCGCGCGCCTGCCGATCCCCAAGGGCATCGACCCGACCAAGGCGCGGCCCGACCGCAAGGGCATGCGCGGCCGCTGACCGGCGCCGGCCGATGACTTCTGGGCTCCCTCCAGGTCTGCACACCACAGACCTGGAGGGAGCTCTCACATGATGAAGATCGTCGTGAGCAACATCGTCTCGCTCGACGGCTTCGTGGCCGGACCGCAGGACGACGTCCTCGACCTGCCGATGGACCAGGCGTTCGACGCCTACAACCTCGAGCGGATCACCGCGGCGGACACGGTTCTGGTCGGGGTCGCGTCCTACCGCCTCTTCAGCTCCTACTGGCCTGACGTCCAGCACCACGAGCCGGACCCGGACGACCCGGAGTCCGTCCTGACGTACAGCGACGACAACCGCGCGCTGAGCCGCCGGTTCGGGGAGGTGGACGTCGTGGTGGTCTCGGACTCCCTGGTCGTCGACCCGTCCGCACCATGGGCGGACCGCACGGCGGTGGTCCCGCGCACGGGCGTGGCCAACCTCAAGGCCTCGCGCGACGGCGAGGCCGTGGTGTTCGGCAGCCCCACGACGTGGCAGGCGCTCCTTGCCCAGGGGCTCGTCGACGAGCTGCACCTCATGGTGGGTCCGCTGATGCTGGGTGGCGGTCGGCCGCTCCCCCGGGAAGAGGTGCGCGGACTGCGGCTGCGCGAGGTTCGTCGCTTCGACGGGTCGGACAACGTCGTCCTGGTCTACGCGGTCGAC
>JAPSLQ010000107.1 GCA_031180595.1 Isoptericola sp.
CTGCCCGACGACGCCGCACGCGCCGCCGGGGTCGTCGTCGTGCCGCTGCGGGTGCTGGCGGGCGAGGAGGTCCGCCGCGAGGGCACCGACGTCGGGCCGGACGAGGTGGCACGGAGGATCTCGGCGGGGGAGCGGCTCACCACGTCCCAGCCGCCGCCCGCCGACCTCCTCGAGGCGTACCGCGCCGCGGCCGCCGCCGGCGCGCGCGCCGTGGTGAGCGTCCACCTGTCGGGCGAGCTGTCCGGGACCGTGGGCGCGGCCGAGCACGCCGGGCAGCGCGCGATGCTCCCGGTCCGGGTCGTCGACACCCGGACGGTCGCCATGGCGCTCGGGTTCGCCGCCACCCAGGCGGCGCGCTGCGCGGCCGCGGGGCACGACGCCGCGCACGTCGCCGAGCGCGCGCTCGAGGTCGCACGGTCGAGCGAGACCGTCTTCCTCGTGGACTCGCTCGACCACCTGCGCCGAGGAGGCCGGCTCTCGGGACCCGCCGCGGCGCTCGGCACGGCTCTCGGCGTGCGCCCGATCCTCGGCGTGCGCGACGGCGCGATCGAGCTGCTGCAGCGGGTCCGCACGCGTGCCGCGGCGACCGAGCGCCTCGTGGAGCGGGCGGTGCGCCACGCGGAAGGGCTCGAGCGTCCCGGCGTCGCGGTCCACCACCTCGGCGCCCCGGACCGCGCCGAGGCGGTCGCGACGACCCTGGGGGTACGCCTCGGCGTGGACGTCGTCGTGACCCCGGTGAGCGCGGTCCTCGGGGCGCACGCCGGGCCGGGTGCGCTCGCGGTGTCGGTCGCCGAGCTCGGCGCGCACGAGCACTGACGGCACGCCGCCGGGTGGGGAGGCGGCCTGAGGCCGCCCCCAGGGCGGCGGTCTCCACAGGACGCGCGGGCGACGCCTCCGGCGCGGTACGGGGGCTCCTAGCGTCGCGCCCGTGAGCACGACTTCTCCGTTCCCGGCCGTCCCGCGGACGCCCGCCCCGGTGGACCCGCACGACGGCGAGCTCGACGACGCCGTCGCGCGGCTCCGCGCCGCCCGCGCGGCGGGAGGCGCCGCCCGTCCGACCCCACCCGTACCGGCCCCGGCCGGCGACGACGAGCTCGTCGAGCGCCTTCGCGCCCGGCGGTCGGCCGGTCATGTCGCTGCCGCGTACTCGGCCGCCCACGGGCACCCGCTCGGACCGGGCGGTGCGGCCGAGGCGGACGAGGGGTTCGGTGGACGGCGGTGGGCGCTCGGGAGCCGCGCGGCGCTCGTCGCCGCGGCGGCCGTGCTGGTCGTGGGTCTCGGCGCGGGACTCGTGGCGTTCTGGCCGGACGGCGCCGCTGTCGAGCCGCTCGCGCCGCTCGGTGACCCTGCCGCGGCGGAGGCGGCCGCGGCAGGCGGGGTGGAGACGCCGGCCGCCGGAGCGGCTCCTGCACCCGACCCCGCGCGCCCACCTGAGGCCGGGGCCGAGCCCGCGGCGGGCGACGCGCTGGTGGTCGTGCACGTCGTGGGACAGGTCGGGCGGCCGGGGGTCGTGACCCTGTCCGCCGGCTCCCGGGTCGGCGACGCGCTCGAGGCGGCGGGCGGCCCGACCGACCGCGCCGACCTCGCCGCGGTCAACCTCGCACGGCCGGTCGTGGACGGCGAGCAGGTGTACGTCCCCGAGCCGGGCGAGGAGCCGCCGCCGACCGCCGGCGGTGTCGCTCCGGGCGCGTCGGGCGCGACGGGCGGCACGGCGGCGGGCGACGGCACGGCGGCGGGGCACGACCCGGTGGACCTCAACGCGGCGGACGCCTCGACGCTCCAGACGCTGCCCGGCATCGGGCCCGTCCTGGCCGAGCGGATCGTCGCCTGGCGGGAGGAGAACGGGCCGTTCGCCAGCGTCGAGGAGCTCGGCGAGGTCTCCGGGATCGGCCCGGCCGTCCTCGACGGGCTCCGGGACGCGGCCCGGGTGTGACCGGCGACCTGCGGCTCGCCCCGGCCGCACTCGCGGCCTGGGCCGCCGCGTGGTGGCTCTGCGGCGAGCCGGCGGCGGCCGGGGGGCTCGCGGTCGCGGGCGCCTGGGCGCTCGCCGTGGCGGGTGTCGTCACGCTGACCCTCGCCCGGGGCCGGTGGCGCGTGCCCGTGCTCGCGCACGGGCTGCTCGTGGCAGCCTGTGTCGTCGCGGTCGCGCTCGGCGTGCACGTGCAGGCGTCCGCGCGGGCACCCCTCGAGGCGCTGGCCGAGGCGGGCGCGACCGCCCGGCTCACCGGTCGCGTCGTGAGCGAGCCCCGCCCGGCCGCCTTCGGCGGCGACCTGCGATGGGTGCTGTCGGTCGAGAGCGTCACCGCACGCGGGACGACGGTGCGCACGACCGGGTCGGTCGAGGTCACCGCCCCGCCCCCCGCGCCCGCGTACGGGGCGACGGTGGCGACGTCCGCGCGGCTGCGGCCGGACGAGCCGGGCCGCGACACCGCCGCGCGCGCCCGCGCGGAGGAGGCCGTCGTCGTCGCCCCTCCCGGCGCGGTGCTCGCCGGCACGCAGACGCTGCGGTCGGCGCTGCTCGAGGTGACCGCCCACCTCTCCCCGCAGGCGCGCGGACTCGTGCCGGGCGCCGCCGTCGGCGACACGACGCGCGTGCCGCCCGAGCTCACCGAGGCCATGCGCGTCACCGGGCTCACCCACGTCACGGCCGTCTCCGGCGGGCACTTCGCCGTCGTCGTGGCCACGCTGACCGCGGCGTGCGCCGCCCTGCGAGCACCGCGCGCGGTGCGGGTGGTGCTCCTCGTGGGCGCCGCCGTCGGCTTCGTCCTGCTGGTGCGGCCCGAGCCGAGCGTCCTGCGTGCGGCCTGGACGTGCGCGGTCGCGCTCCTCGGTCTCGCGCTCGGCAGGCCGTCGGCCGGGCCGGCCGCGCTCGCGACGGCGTCGACGGTGCTGCTCGTGGTCGACCCGTGGCTGGCGCGGTCGTTCGGCTTCGCGCTGTCGTGCGCGGCGACGGCCGGCCTGGTGCTCGTCGCGGGCCCGCTCGCGCGGCGGCTCGCGCCGTGGCTCGGGCGTCCGCTCGCCTTCGCGCTCGCGGTGCCGCTCGCCGCCCAGGCCGCCGTCGGGCCCGTGCTCGTCCTGCTCGACCCCACCGTGCCGACGACGGCGGTGCTCGCGAACCTCCTGGCCGCGCCGGCGCTCGTACCCGCGACCGTGCTCGGCCTCCTCGCGACGGTGCTCGCGCCCGGGGCGCCCGGCCTCGCTCACGCGGTCGCGTGGCTCGCCGGCCTCGCGACGGGCTGGATCGCGGTGGTCGCACGCTGGTGCGCCGGCCTCCCGGGCGCCTCGGTGCCCTGGCCGGGCGGGACCGGCGGGGCGCTGCTGCTCGCGGCGGTGACGGCGGCGGCGCTCGTCGGCGTGCTGCGCCGGCCCGTCGGGCAGGGGTGGCCACGGGCGTGGCGCGAGCTCCTGCCGCGCACGTGGCGTCGTGCCCGTGGGCGACGAGCCTCGCCCCTCACGGCGGTCGGGTTCCTCCTCGGGGTCCCGCTGGTGGTGCTCGTCGTCGCGCTGGTGCTGCCGCGCGCGCTGACCACGGGGAGCGGGGTGCCCGCGGACTGGGAGGTGGTCGCGTGCGACGTCGGCCAGGGTGACGCGCTCGTGGTGCGGACGGGCGCCGCGTCCGCGGTCGTGGTCGACGTCGGCCCGCCCGGCGACGCCGCCGGACGGTGCCTCGACCGGCTCGGGGTGGCACGGGTCGACCTGCTCGTGCTCAGCCACTTCCACGCCGACCACGTGGGCGGGCTCGAACCCGTGCTCGCGGGGCGCGCGGTCCGGTCGGCGCTCGTCTCGCCGCTCGAGGAGCCGGCGTCCGCCGCGGCGCGGGTGCGCGGGGTCCTCGCGGACGCCGGCGTGCCGGTCGAGACCGCGACGCCGGGCCGGTCGGGCTCGCTCGGCGCGACGTCGTGGCGCGTGCTCGCGGCCCGCGACGACGGGTCGGGTGCGGGGGAGGAGGGCGACGGGGCGAACGACGCGAGCGTCGTCCTCGCCCTGCGCACACCCGCGGGCGTGGACGTCGTCGCGCTCGGTGACCTCGAGCGCGCCGGGCAGGACGCGCTCCTCGCCGACCTGCGCGCGTCCGGATGGCCCGGCGGTGTCGACGTCGTCAAGATGGCGCACCACGGCTCCGCCGCGCAGTCGCAGCGGCTCGCCGCGCTGCTGCGCCCGCGCGTCACGCTGGTCAGCGTCGGCGACGACAACACGTACGGGCACCCGACCGACGCGGCGCTCGA
Organism: Isoptericola sp.; assembly: GCA_031180595.1. GTDB lineage: Bacteria > Actinomycetota > Actinomycetes > Actinomycetales > Cellulomonadaceae > Isoptericola. The sequence continues at coordinate 4,227 of JAPSLQ010000107.1, forward strand.
CCTCTACGGTTCGGCCGGCTCGGCGATCGTGCGGACGGACGAGTGCGGCACGGCCGTGCTCGTGGTGCGCGACGGCGAGCTCGGGCTGTCCTGCACCCGGTGACGGTGATCGTTCCTGTCCCTTTCGCGCAGTCCGTGGACACGGCGAGGGCGCCCGCCTACTCTGACGACGCCCGGCATGTTGACGCAAACATCGGACGCAACGACGCGTGAGGACGACATCGATGCTGAGACTCTCCCGACCCCTGCGAGCCGCGCTCGGCGGCGCCACGGCCGCCGCGGTGGCCTGCTCCGTGCTGGCCGTCGCCGGCCCGGCCGCGGCCGCCGTCCCGACGGTCCCCGAGCCCGTGACGTACGACGCCTACCCGCCGGTGCGCGACCCGGGGGTGGGAGCCGCGGACTACTTCCGGCCCCACTGGTACGACACGGACGGGCGGCACGTGCAGGCGCACGGCGGGCAGGTCGTCGTGCACGAGACGGGCCCTGCGGCCGGGGGCACGGCCACCTCCGACGAGCTCGGTGTGGACGCCGACGCGGTGGTGACCGCCGAGGACGACGGCCAGACCGTCTACTACTGGTACGGCGAGGACCGATCGAACGGCTACTACGACAGCCCGGGCGTGTCGATGTACTCGTCGACAGACACGTACAACTGGACGAACGAGGGCGTCGTGCTGAGGTCCGTCACGTCGCGCGACGAGCTGACCACCCCGTACTTCGACGACCTCTACGACACGGTGGCCGACGACGGCACCGTCCGCGAGGAGCTCGTGGACGACCTGTACTTCCACCTCAACGTCGACGCCACGGCGCCCGACGGCAGCGCGCAGCTCAACGCGATCTTCGAGCGGCCCAAGGTGCTGCACAACGAGCGCACGGGCCAGTGGGTCATGTGGTGGCACTCCGACGGCAGCGTGACGCCCGGGGGCAGCAACTACGCGCGCTCGATGGCCGGCGTCGCCGTCGCGGACTCGCCGACCGGACCGTTCGCGGTCCAGGGCGTCTACCGCCTCTACAACGAGCCGACGTACCGCACGGCGTGCAACATGCCGAGCGCCGTGCCCGGCCAGGCGCGGGACATGACGGTCTTCAAGGACGACGACGGCGTCGCGTACATCGCGTACTCGTCCGAGGAGAACCGGTCGCTGTACATCGCGCGGCTCGACGAGGACTACACCAACGTCGCCAAGACCGTGGCGAGCGACGCCGTGGGCATCCAGTACTCGGCCGACGGTCGCTACCCGCGGATCTTCGCCGACGGGACCGAGGGCGCACCCGTGGCCGGCGAGGACTACACCATCGTCCGCCGGTGCGGGCTGCTCGAGGCGCCGGCGATCTTCGTCCACGACGGCCGCTACTACGTGGTGGCCTCGGGGGCGACGGGCTGGAACCCGAACCCGCTGACGTACTACACGGCCGACGACATCCTCGGCACGTGGATCCGCGGCGTGGACCCCGATGACCCCCACGAGACGGTGCAGTACAACACGATCCCCGAGGGCGGCGACGGCCTGCTCGCGGTCGGCGACGTGCGCCGCACGACCTTCGGCTCCCAGTCCACGCACGTCCTGCCCCTCGGTGACGGCCGGTTCGTCTACATGGGCGACCGGTGGAACGCGGGCGCCGCCGACTCGACGTACGTCTGGCTGCCCCTGGTCGTCGGCGAGAACGGGCGGATCGAGATGCGCAACCCGGTCACCGAGGACGCGCGCTGGGCCGAGGGCTGGACGCCCGCGTACTGGGACGACAAGGGTGCCGGGCCGTCGATCTGGACGGTCGACGCCCCGGACCTGCCCCGCACCGTCCGCGCTGGCACCGACGTCTCGGCGCAGCTGCCGAGCACGGTCGCGGTGACCGCGGGCGGCGTCACCACCGACGTCGCGGTCACGTGGAGCCCCACCGTGCTGACCGACCCGGGCACGCAGCGGATCACGGGGACGCTGGCGGGCGACGACACGTTCGCTCCCGGCCGCACCTTCCACCGCACCGTCGAGGTCGAGCCGTACGGCGAGCACAACCTCGCGCGCACCGCGACCGTCACGGCGTCGAGCCGCCAGAACCTCGCGGCGACGACGAAGGACGGCAGCCTCGGCAAGGGCTGGGACGACTGGGTCTCCGGCGGCCAGCACCCGCGCTCGAGCTGGCTCGCCTACACCTGGTCCGAGCCGCGCACGCCGCGCGAGGTCGTGGTCCATGCCTACGCCGACGGACCGACCGCGACCTGGCCGTCGCGCGTCGCCGTGCGCTACCGCGACCTCGACGGCGCGTGGGTCGCCACGAGCGTCGCGGCCGACGTGGCGCAGGACCCGGCGGCGGGCGCGCCCGTCGTGCACCTCGACGTCACGAGCCTGCCCCCGACCACCGGGCTCCGGCTGGACCTCACGACGGAGACGAGCACGTGGCAGTCGATCGCCGAGGTCCGCATCCTCGGGCTCGCGCCCGCCTCCGGGACCGAGCTGGCCGACCTCACGGTCGACGGTGCCACCGTGCCCGGCTTCGACCCCGCGGTCTGGGAGTACACCGCGAGCCCCGTGGGCGCCGCGGTCGCGGCCGTGCCCGCCGACGCGTCGGCGACCGTCACCGTCGACCAGGCCACGGGCGACCGGCCGTGGGCCTTCGCGACCGTGACCGCGCTCGACGGCGACACCCCGGTCGCGGCCCGCACCTACGCCGTGCGCCTCGAGGACGCACCGTCGTGCACCGGCGAGGTGCGCGAGCCGTGGCGTGCCGTCGCGTGGGGCGACCCGGCGCGCGCCGAGTTCTGCGCGGGCGTCGAGGGCGCGTTCCGGATCTCGGACGCGAACGACGGCGCCTGGACCGGCAAGGACAACCTCAGCGTGATCCACCAGCCCGACCGGCTGGCCGTCGGTGACGCCGTCGAGACCCAGGCCGTGCGGATGGACCGCGGTGAGAACGCCGACCCGCGGTCCGGGATCGTCGTCCGCGACGACCTGGCGCTCGCGGGCAAGGGCTCGGCGACCGCCTACGTGACGCTCACGACGAGCCCGTCGGGCACGTTCCTGCAGTGGGACGCGAACGCCGACGGGTTCCTCGACACCGAGTCGGCCAAGGTCTCCCAGGCCACGTGGCCGGTGCACCTGCGGCTCGAGCGCACCGCGGCCGACGCCGTCACGGGCTACTGGCGGCCCTCGCCCGACGACGCGTGGTCCGTCGTCGGCACCGCGCCCCTGACGGGACCGGCGCCCGAGCTGCTCGACGCCGGTCTCTACGCGGCGGGCAACAACCTGAGCGGGGCCTCGGTCGCGACGTTCGCGGGCACCGGCTTCCCAGGCGACCAGCCCGAGGAGCCCGCCGAGCCGGCACCGCCGCTCGACGGCGACCTGCGCGCCAGGGTGGGCCAGGAGATCGCGTTCTCCGACAGCGGGTACGCGCCCGGCGAGACCGTGCAGGTGGCGCTCCGCCCGCGGGGGAGCGGCCGCACGGCGCCGGAGGCGCTGCCGCTCGGCAGCGCGTCGGCCGACGCGGGCGGCACGATCGTCGTGCGGTTCGTCATGCCGGACGTCCGCCCCGGGCCGCACGACCTGGTGCTCGGCCGGGAGGCGGGCGACGACCGGGTGGTACGGGTCGTGGCCCAGCGCTCGCGGTAGCCGGTGGATCGCCGGCGGGGCGTGTGGGTGACCCGTGGGAGGCTGTGTCCGTGCCCTCCGCCACCCGCACCCCCCGCCGCGGCCGCACCCCCGCCAACAGCCGTCCCTGGGACGACCCGACGCTCGCCCCCGTGGTGCTCGTGCGGGGCCCCGAGGGCCTGCTCGCCGAGCGCGCGGTCGACGGCGTCGTGCGGCTCGCGCGCGAGCGTGACCCCGACGTCGAGAAGGTCGAGCTCGAGGGCGCGACGTACGCCGGAGGCCAGCTGGCGGTGGCGGCGAGCCCGTCGCTGTTCGGCGAGGCCAAGGTCGTGGTCCTGCGCGGCACCGAGGCGTGCACGGACGACCTCGTCGCCGACGTCGTGGACTACGTCGCGGCGCCGGACCCCGAGACCACGGTCGTCGTCGTGCACGGTGGCGGCCAGCGCGGCAAGAAGATGCTCGACGCGGTCGTCGCGTCGGGCGCGCCCGTGCTCGAGTGCGACCCGATCACCAAGGACGCCGACAAGGTCCAGTTCGTGGCCGCCGAGTTCCGCGCCGCGCGGCGGCGCGCGGACGCCGCTGCCGTGCGGGCCCTCGTGGACGCGCTCGGCAGCGACCTGCGCGAGCTCGCCTCGGCCTGCGGGCAGCTCGCCGCCGACACCACGGGCACCATCAGCGAGGCGGTCGTCGCCCGCTACTACGGCGGTCGCGTCGAGGCGACGGGGTTCAAGGTCGCGGACGCGGCGGTCGCTGGCGACGCCGGTGCCGCCGTGGCGCTCCTGCGGCACGCCCTGGCGACCGGTGCCGACCCGGTCCCGATCGTCGGAGCCCTCGCGACCCGGCTGCGGACGCTCGCGCGCGTCGCGGCGATCCGCGGCGGCGGCGTGACCGCGCGCGAGCTGGGCCTGCAGGACTGGCAGGTCCGCAACGCCAACCGCGACCTGGCCCGGTGGACCCCCGAGGGGCTCGCCACGGCGATCACCGCCGTCGCGCGGGCCGACGCCGACGTCAAGGGCGGCGGCCGCGACCCGGTCTACGCCGTGGAGACGGCCGTGCTCACCATCGCCCGGGCGCGGAGATGACGAACGCCCCTCCGCGCGGTGCGCGGAGGGGCGTCCGGTACCGGGGGGTCGAGCCGACCTCCCGGGAAAGATCAGAGCTTCTCGACGGCCTTCGCGATGGCCGACTTGCGGTTCGCGGCCTGGTTCGTGTGGATGACGCCCTTCGAGACGGCCTTGTCGAGCTTGCGCGAGGCCTGGCGCAGCGCCGTGGTCGCGGCCTCCTTGTCGCCGGCGGCGACGGCCTCGCGGACCTTGCGAACGTACGTCTTGAGCTCAGACTTGACGGCCTTGTTGCGCAGGCGCGCCTTCTCGTTCGTCTTGATGCGCTTGATCTGGGACTTGATGTTTGCCACTGGTGGACTTCCTGGTGTGTTCGCCTGGCGGCGAGCGGATAGGTCGTAGAGGGCGGTCACAGCCCCGGGACTGGGGTGGGGAACCCGTGGAGAGGAGCTGCGACGG
>JAPSLQ010000108.1 GCA_031180595.1 Isoptericola sp.
GAGCCTCGAACGCCTCGACGAGCGCGCCGCCGGCCCGGAACAACCCGCCGGTCGGGGCGACGCGCGGCGGCAGGTCGTCGCCCAGCGCCGCGAGCGCGCTGCGGGCAGCCTCGGTGCCCGCCTCCGCGAGCAGCCCGCGCGCGACGGGGTCGCCCGACGCCGCGACGGCCGCCACGTCGGCGGCGAAGCCCGCGAGCACCCCCGCCCGGTCGGCGCGCGGGTAGATCTGGGCCGGCCACGTCGTCGGGTCGCCGAAGCGGCGCCGGGCGGCTGCCAGCAGCGCGGCCCCGCCGTCGTCGACGCCGTCGTGCGCGCGCAGCGCCGCCTCGAGCGCCCGCCGCCCGACCCAGGAGCCGCCGCCGCGGTCGCCGAGCAGGTGACCCCACCCGTCCACGCGTCGCCACGACGCCTGGCCGTCCGAGCCGACGGCGATCGCGCCCGTGCCGAGAGCAACCACGGCACCGCCGTCGCCGCCGAGCGCCCCCAGGTGCGCGGTGACCGCGTCGGCGGCGACGGCGAGCGGCGGGACGTCCCGCATCCCGGGCCAGCGCGCCAGCTCGCCCCGCAGCGCCCCGACCAGCTCGGCCGGCCGCTCCACGAGCGAGGCGACGCCCGTCGCGCCGACGCCGACGCCGACCACACGTGCGACGTCGTCGGGCCATGCCGCCGCAGCGGCGCGCACGAGCCCGAGCAGGACGTCACCCACCGAGCTCCCCGCAGTGGAGACGCCGACGCGCTCGCCGACCGTCTCCCGGCGCGGCCCGCCCGGCGCGCGGACGGCGAGCCGGCTGCCCGTGCCTCCGACGTCGATGCCGACCACCAGGCCGGCCGCCGGGACGCTCATGCGCTCGGTCCCCGCGCGCTCTCGTTCTCGTCGTCGCCGTGCGGCAGCTCGTCGAGGTCGAGGTCCTCCGGACCGACCTTGCCCGTGCGGTAGGCGGCGCGCCCGACCATGTGCGCCGCCACGGGTGACGTCACGAGCTGGAACGCGACGACGAGCGCGAGCATCGCGACGACGGGCCAGCTGCGGACGCGGAGCGCCACCGCGAACAGGAGCAGGATCAGCCCCAGCACCTGGGGCTTCGTCACGGCGTGCACGCGCGCCAGCAGGTTCGGGAAGCGCAGCACCCCGACGCCCGCGGACAGCGCCAGAAAACCGCCGAGCAGCAGGCAGAGCGCCGCCAGGGCGTCCGCGACCGCGGTCACCCACCCGGGTTCCCCGCCCATCAGCGCACCTCCCCGTCTGGTGAGCCCCCGTGGTGCTCGGTGTCGACGGCGGCCCCCCGCTCCTGCCGCTCGGCCTGGTGGCGCTGGGCTCCCTCGGCGGCCGCGTCCGCGCGACCGCGCCCCGTCCCCTCGTCGGGCCGCTCGCGGGCGGCGAAGCGCGAGATGACGACCGACCCGACGAACCCCACGAGGGACAGGACGACGAGGATCGGGATCGTCTCGGTGCGGCGGGACCAGGCCGCCTCGAGCGCGACCGCACCCACGAGCGTCGTCGTCAGGACGTCGAAGGCGACCGTCCGGTCGAGCATCGACGGCCCGCGCTCGACACGCACGACCGCGAGGGTCGCACCGACTGCCAGCATCGCGGCCGTGAGGACGACGGCGACGACGAGCACCAGCTCCATCAGTCCTCCCTCCGGTTCCGGTCGGCGTGGGCGAGGAGGGTCTTGCCGCCGAGCGCGCGCAGGACCCGTTCCTCGAGGTCGAGCGTGCGCTCCCGGACGCGCTCGGCGCCGCCCGAGCCCTCCAGGTCCAGGACGTGCAGGAACAGCATCCCCGATCGGCGCTGGGCCTCGATGACGACCGACCCGGGGACGAGGGAGCTGATCTCGGCCGTCACCGTGAGCACGATGTCGTCGGGGTTGCGCAGCCGGACCGCGACGACGCCGCTGCGCGGGCTCGGCCCCGGCCGCAGGGCGAGCCACGCCACCTGGAACGACGCCACGAACACCTCGACGACGAAGTACCCGGCGAGCCGGAGGAACGGCACGGGCCGCACGGTGCCGTGCGTGGCGACCGCTGGCAGCGGGAACAGCACGACGGCGACGGCCGCGACCAGCAGCCCGCCGATCACGTTCGCCCACGACAGGTCACCCCAGAGCATCACCCACACGCCGGCGAGGACGAGGAGCGTGGGCCAGTGGGTCGTCAGCCGACGCAGGCGCCGCTGCCACCGCTCGGGGCTCACGAGTCGTCACCTCCCTCCGTCACCTCGTCGGAGTGCCCGGTGCCCCGCTCGGCTCCACCCGGGAAGACCGCGTCGACGTAGGTTGTCCCGTCCATCGAGGTGGCCGCGGCCCGCTCGGCGTACGCGTACAACGGGCCCGCGACGACGGTCAGCGCGACCCCGGCGGCCACGAGCGCCGCGGTCGGGCCGACCATGCCGCGCGGGAGGCGCGCGGCGTCGTCGGGCCTCTGGACGACCTCCTCCGGCGGGGTCTGCCAGAACGCCTTGTTCCACGCCTTGACGACGGCGTAGAGCGTGAGCAGCGAGGTCAGGACGGAGCCGACGACGAGAGCCCACGTGAGTGGGGTGCCGAGGCGGGCACCCTCCGTCAGGAGCCCCACCTTGCCGAGGAACCCCGACAACGGCGGGATGCCGACCAGGCTCATCGCCGGCACGAAGAACAGGATCGCCAGGCCCGGCGCCACGCGGGCCAGGCCGCCGAGCCGCTCGAGCGACGTCGAGCCACCGCGCCGCTCGACGAGCCCGACCACGAGGAACAGCGTCGTCTGCACCGTGATGTGGTGGACGACGTAGAAGATCGCCGCGGCGGTCCCGGCCTCGGACGCCATCGCGATGCCGAAGATCATGAACCCGATGTGGCTGACGAGCGTGAAGGACAGCAGTCGCTTGACGTCGTCCTGGGCCACCGCTCCCAGGATCCCGACGAGCATGGTCGCCAGCGCGAGGACCAGCAGCACGCGGTCGACGAGGGGCTGGTCGCCGAACAGGACGGTCTGCGTGCGGATGACCGAGTAGACGCCGACCTTCGTGAGCAGGCCGGCGAACACGGCCGTCACCGGGGCCGGCGCCGTCGGGTACGAGTCCGGCAGCCACGCGGACAGCGGGAAGATCGCGGCCTTGATCCCGAACGCGAGCAGCAGCAGGAGCTGCAGACCCAGGCTCACGGTGGGGTCGACGTCGGGCAGCCGCTGCGCGACCTGCGCGATGTTCACCGTGCCGGTCGCCGCGTACACGAGCGCGACCGCCGACAGGAACAGCAGCGACGAGACGAGCGAGACGACGACGTAGACAGAGCCGGCACGGATGCGTTCGCCCGTGCCGCCGAGCGTGAGCAGGACGAACGACGCCGCGAGCAAGATCTCGAAGCCCACGTACAGGTTGAACAGGTCGCCCGAGAGGAAGGCGTTCGACACGCCGGCCGCGAGCACGAGGTAGGTCGGGTGGTAGATCGCGACCGGCACGACCTCGACGGCCCGGCCCTCGACGTCGGACTCGCCGGCGACGCCCTGGCCCATCGAGTAGAGCAGGACGCACAGCATGATCGCGCCGCTCACCGTGAGCATGAGGGCCGACAGCCGGTCGGCGACGAGCGGGATGCCGACGGGCGCGGCCCAGCCGCCGACGTCGACCACGACCGGTCCCTGGTCGGCGGCCACGAGCAGGAGGGCCGAGGCGACGGTGGTGGCCGCGAGCGCCGTCGTGCTGACGACGCGCTGCACGCGCGTGTACCGGTGCAGCGCGAGGGTGAGACCCGCCGCGAACAGCGGCAGGAGCACGGGCAGCGGCACGAGGGAGTGGACGCCCCAGGTCATCGCGCACCTCCTTCGCCGGAGCCGTCGGGCTGCCCGCCCGCCTCGACGTCGTCGTGCACCTCGGCCGCCTCCTCGTCGAGCGTCTGGTCCGACCCCTCGGCGTCGAGGTCGGTGTACGCGGGTGCGTTGGCCGCGGCGAGCCGGGCGATGCGGCGGTCCTCGACGTCGTCGGCGACCTCGTCGTGGCCGCCGAGCTGGAAGGAGCGGTAGGCCATGGCGAGGACGAACGCGCTGAGCGCGAGCGCGATGACGATCGAGGTGAGGATCATCGCCTGCGCCAGCGGATCGCTCATCGGCTCGCCGTCCGGGGCCGTCCCGATGATCGGGGCGGAGCCTGCGCGCCCGCCCGCGAGCAGGAGCGTGAGGTTGACCCCGTTGCCCACCAGGACGAAGCCGAGCAGCACGCGGGTCAGCGAGCGCTCGAGCAGGAGGTAGACCCCCACGGAGACCAGCACGCCGACGGCGACCACGAGGACGGCGGACGGGGTGTTCTCGAGGACGACCATCAGAGCACCCGCCCCTCGACCTCGGCCTGGCGGTCGAGCTCCGCGCCGAGCGTGCGCAGGATGTCCAGCACGAGCCCGACGACGAGGAGCATGACCCCGACGTCGAAGAACAGCGACGTGACGAGGTGGATCTTGCCCAGGACGGGGACGTAGAGGTCCACGATGAAGCTCTCGAGCACCTCCTGGCCGGCGACGAGCGCCGCCAGCCCCACGCCGGCCGACAGGAACAAGCCCGTGCCGAGCAGCAGGCCGGGATGCACGGGCGCGGCCTCGCCGAGCTCGTACCGGCCGCCGGCGAGGTAGCGCACCGTGAGCGCGATGCCGACCACGAGGCCCGCGGCGAACCCTCCCCCGGGCGCGTTGTGCCCGCTGAAGAGCAGGAACAGCGCGAACACGATCATGGCGTGGAAGATCGCGCGCGTGACGACCTCGAACATCACCGACCGGCGGCGCGGGTCCTGCGTGCGGCCGGCTGCCAGCCACACGCTGCGGGTGTGACGGTCCTCGACGTCGTCGGCCTGCGCGAGGCGCAGCACCTTGCCGCTGCGCTGGCGCAGGAACACCAGGGAGGCGATGCCGGTCGCGGCGACGAGCAGCACCGAGATCTCGCCGACGGTGTCCCAGGCTCGGATGTCGACGAGCGTCACGTTGACGACGTTCTTGCCGCCCCCGAACACCTCGGCCTCCTCGGGGAAGTCGACGCTGACCGGTGCCGCGACCCGGGCGGAGGGCGCGAGCACGGCGAACGCCATCATGACCACGCCGGCGACGACCCCGAGCGCCACGCGGCCCCAGCGCGAGGCGCGCAGCGGACGGTCGGAGAAGTACGGGGGCAGGCGGCGCAGGACGAGCACCATGACGACGATGGTCACGGTCTCGGCGAGCACCTGCGTCAGGGCCAGGTCGGGGGCGCCGTGCAGGAGGAACAGAGCCGCGTTGCCGTACCCGGCGACGCCCACGAGCAGCACGGCCTTGAGGCGGCGCCGCGCCCGGGCGGCGAGCACGGCCGCCACCGCCACGATCGCCACGACGGCGACCTGGGCTGGCCGGTCCCACGGCACGACGTCGACCACCGGCCCGCCGCCGTCGGCCCCGCCGAGCAGCCCGACCGCGAGCGCGAGGCCCGGGCCGACCGCCAGCACGACGAGGATCGTGGCCAGGTAGAACGGCAGCGAGCCGCGCTGCGTGAACGCCGTGACGTCGGCGGCGAGGTCGTCGAGGCGGCGCATCGAGCGGCGGTAGACGAGGTCCGCGCCGCGCGGCGACCACAGCGCGTCCTGCCACCGCGCCACCCGTGCACGCTGCCAGAACGCGAGCGCGCCGAGGCCGAGCACGGCCGCCGTCACCGCGAGCACGGGCGTCACGCCGGCCCACAGGACGAGGTGTCCCGGCTCGCCGGTCGGGTACGTGTCGGCGTAGGGGGCGAGCAGGTGCTCGCCGACGCTCGGCACGACCGCGATCGCGAGCCCGCCGAGTGCCAGCATCACCGGCGGGACGACGAGCAGCGCGGGCACGCGGCGGCTGGGCGCGGTGCGCACCTCCTCACCCTCGGCGACCACGCCCCCGGGCACGCCGGCCGGCTTGGTCGCGAACGCACCCCACCAGAACCGCAGCCCGTAGGCGACCGTGAGCAGGGAACCGACGACGACGGCCCAGAACGCGACCTGGCCCAGCGGCCCGTGCCCGTGGGAGAGCGCCTCGAGCGCGGCCTCCTTGGCCACGTAGCCCGCGAAGGGCGGCAGGCCGATCATCGACGCGGTGGCCAGCCCGGCGGCGGCGGCCGTGACGGGCATGGTGCGCCACAGGCCGGACAGCCGCCGCAGGTCCCGCGTCCCGGTGACCGCGTCCACCGCTCCGGTGACCAGGAACAGCGCGGCCTTGAAGAGGGCGTGCGCGCCGAGCAGCGCGAGCCCGGCGAGCGCCGCCCCGCGCGTCCCCACGCCCAGCAGCAGCACGAGCAGGCCGAGCTGGGAGACGGTGCCGAACGCCAGGACGAGCTTGAGGTCGTGCTGCCGCAGCGCACGGTAGCCGCCCAGCAGCAGCGTGCCGCCGCCGAGGGCGACCACGACGACCTGCCAGACGGGCAGATCGCCGAAGGCCGGTGTGAAGCGCGCCACGAGGTAGACGCCGGCCTTGACCATGGCCGCCGCGTGCAGGTACGCGGAGACGGGCGTCGGGGCGGCCATCGCGGCGGGGAGCCAGAAGTGGAACGGGACGAGCGCGGACTTGGTCGCGGCGCCCGCGAGCAGGCACACCGCGGCGACCGTCGCGGCCGTGCCCGACGGCGGGTCGGCCACCACCTCGGAGAGCCGCCACGCCCCCGTCTCCACGCCCAGGATCACGAGGCCGACGAGCATGGCCAGGCCGCCCGCCGTCGTGACGACGATCGCCTGCATGGCCGCCCGGCGCGAGGACTTGCGGTCCGCGTGGTGGCCGATGAGCAGGTAGGAGAAGACCGTCGTCAGCTCCCAGAACACGAAGAGGAGCAGCAGGTCGTCCGCGACGACCAGGCCTGCCATCGCGCCCGCGAACGCGGTGAGCACCCCGGCGAACCGGCCCATCCCCTGCGCGTCGCGCGAGAAGTAGGCCGCGCAGTACAGCATCACGAGCGCCCCGACGCCGCCTACGACGAGCAGCAGGAACCACGAGAGGGTGTCGAGGCGGAGGTCGACCGCGAGCTCCAGGCCCGGGACCCACTCGGTGCGCGACGTCGGCACCTCGCCGTCGGCCACGCCCCTCGTCCACGACAGCGCGTACGCGGCCGCCGACGCCGGCGCGAGCGCCAGGACGAAGAACGCCCGGCGCCCCCAGGCGCGGACGAGCCAGGGCGCGCCGACCGCCAGCACGAGGTGGGCCAGCAGCACGAGCAGCACGAGCTCTCCGTCCGTCAGGGGGCGGGGGGCTCCACCCTATCGAGGTCGGGCCCGTGGCTCGCGCCGTGCGAGGGGTGCCGTGACCGGACTCACAGGTCGGCGGGGTCCAGCAGGAAGTCGGACTCGTCGGCGACCTCGCCACCCACGGCGTCGTGCAGCGCCTTGGCGACGCGGGCGACGAGGTCGGCGGCCCGCTTGCGCGCGACGACGTGCGCCGGCTGCGGGAACTCCTGCTGCGACTCGACCAGGTCCGGCGGGTCCCAGCGCACCCGGTAGGACACGGCGCCCCCCGAGGCCCACGGCAGGTCGCGCAGCAGGAGCGGCAGGTGCTCCTCGCCGTTGATCTCGACGCTCACCCAGCCGTCGAGGCCGAGGTCGGCCATGAGCCCGTACCCGTCGAGCACGGTCGGTGCCTGCAGCGCCGCGATGTCGAAGTCGTCGGCGCGCGCGTGGATCGCGCGGCGCAGCTCGGGGTCGAGGGGCTCGCCGGGGTACATCGGGCGGTCGGCGATGCCCTCCGGCGGGCCGAGGTACTCCTTGCCCTCGGTCGCGAGCCGCATGCGGGGATGGACGGCCTGGAGCACGCGCTCCGCCGCCTGCGGGTCGAGCCACACGTCGGAGTAGACCGTCATGTCGACGGCGACGCCGGGGTCCGGGGTGAGCACGACGCCGGCACCCGGACCGCGACGGCCGGCCTCGGCCGGGTCCCACAGGCCCGCGACGTCGAGCCGGAGCGAGCCGCCGAGCCGCCGGGCGGCCGCGATCAGCCACGTGACGACCCGTTCCTCCTCGCGGTTGGGCAGCCCGGTGGGGAACGAGCGCGCCAGGCCGTCGCGGTCGCCGCCGAAGGCCGGCGGGGCGTCGTCCCAGCGCTCGCGCGGGCACAGCACGTCGAACGCCGTCGCGGTGCCCGCGGGAAGGCCGAGCTCGAAGCCGTCGCCGTGCGGCGCGTACGGACCGGCGATCGTGCTGTGCCGGGTCAGGCGCAGCAGGCCGGTCTCCCCCGGCCCGGCCATGCGGCCCACGGGCAGGTCGGCGCCCGGCAGGTCGCGCGGCACGACGTCCCAGCGCGTGCCCGCGAAGCGCGACATCGCGAGGACCTCGACCTCGTCGACGACGACGTCGGCCGGCAGCGCGAGCAGGTGGCGGGCCTGGTGACCCTGCGCGGACGTGCGCGGCACGGGAGGGGTCGCGGCGGACTGGGCCATCTGGCGGAGCTCCTTACGGGTCCTGCGCACGCCGGCGGCGTGGCCCGCGCCCGGGCCGGCGCGGCGGGACCGAGCGTAGCGACGCGCGCCGTCCGGGCCGAACGTGCTCATCGGCGCCGGCTCAGACGTCGGTGCGGTGGAACGACTGCCAGGACCGGCTCGCCGTCGGGCCGCGCTGGCCCTGGTAGCGCGAGCCGTACAGGCCCGACCCGTAGGGGTTCTCCGCCGGCGACGAGAGCCGGAAGAAGCACAGCTGCCCGATCTTCATGCCCGGCCACAGCGTGATGGGCAGCGTCGCGACGTTGCTCAGCTCGAGCGTGACGTGCCCCGAGAACCCCGGGTCGATGAACCCCGCCGTGCTGTGCGTGAGCAGCCCGAGCCGGCCCAGGCTGGACTTGCCCTCGAGCCGCGCAGCGACGTCGTCGGGCAGCGTGACCGTCTCGAAGGTCGAGCCGAGGACGAACTCGCCGGGGTGGAGCACGAGCGGCTCGCCGGCGTCGACCTCGACCAGGCGCGTGAGCTCGGGCTGCTCCTGCGACGGGTCGATGAACGGGTACTTGTGGTTGTCGAACAGCCGGAACAGCTTGTCCAGGCGGACGTCGATGCTCGACGGCTGGATCATGGCCGGCTCGTACGGGTCCAGGACGACGCGCCCGGCGTCGAGCTCGGCGCGGATGTCACGGTCGGAGAGCAGCACGGGCACACGGTAGCCCGGGACCCTGGGCGCCGCCGCGGATGTCTCGCCCGGTTCGGACCTGTCCGGGAGGTTCGGTATGATCGGGGCGCGCACACCGTCATCGGCGTGCAGCGCGGGTGTAGTTCAATGGTAGAACTTCAGCTTCCCAAGCTGACAGCGCGGGTTCGATTCCCGTCACCCGCTCACCGGAAGCCCCCGAGCCGCCTCGCCGGCCGGGGGCTTCGTCGTGTCTCGGGCCGTCTCCGGAA
>JAPSLQ010000109.1 GCA_031180595.1 Isoptericola sp.
TTGGCGGTGCCGGCCGCGGTCGACGCGGACGCCGGCCGCGAGACGACGCGGACGTGCGGCAGGTCCTCCGGCAGGGCCAGGTGCAGGAACGACCACGCACCCTGGTTCTCCGGCTCGTCCTGCACCCACACGACCTCGGCACCGGGGTACCTCGCGAGCTCGTCGCGGATCTGCTGCTCGGGCAGCGGGTAGAGCTGCTCGAGACGCACGAGCGCGATCTTGTCGTCCTGGCGCTTGATCCGCTCGGCCAGCAGGTCGTAGTACACGCGGCCGGTGCAGAGCAGGACGCGGTCGACCGCCGCCGGGTCGATCGATCCGTCCGCCACGCCGGCGTCGCCGAGGAGCGGCTCGAACGTGCCGCTCGTGAAGTCCTCGACGCTCGACGCCGCGGCCTTGAGGCGCAGCAGCTGCTTGGGCGTGAAGACGACCAGCGGGTGGCGCGGGCGGTCGTACGCCTGGCGCCGCAGCAGGTGGAAGTACGACGCCGGGGTCGACGGCTGGGCGATGATCATGTTGTCCTCGGCGGCGAGCTGCAGGAACCGCTCGACGCGCGCGGACGAGTGGTCCGGCCCCTGGCCCTCGTAGCCGTGCGGCAGCAGCATGACCACCGACGACGACTGGCCCCACTTCTGCTCGGCCGACGAGATGAACTCGTCGATGACCGTCTGCGCGCCGTTGACGAAGTCGCCGAACTGCGCCTCCCACAGCACCAGGGCGTCGGGACGCTCGACCGAGTAGCCGTACTCGAAGCCGAGGGCGGCGTACTCGCTGAGCGACGAGTCGTAGACCCAGAACTTCGCCTGGTCGCCCGAGAGGTACAGCAGCGGGGTCCACTCGGCACCGGTGTTCCGGTCGTGCAGCACGGCGTGGCGCTGCACGAACGTCCCTCGGCGCGAGTCCTGGCCGGCGAGGCGGACAGGCGTGCCCTCCATGAGGAGCGACCCGAAGGCCACGAGCTCGCCGAAGCCCCAGTCGATGCCGCCCTCCTTGGCCATGAGCTGGCGCTTCTCGAGCAGCTGCATCAGCTTCGGGTGGACGGTGAAGCCCTCCGGCGGCGCCACGTGCACGTCACCGACGCGCTCGAGGACCGAGTGGGGGATCGCCGTCTTCCAGCCGACCATCGTGCCGGCGTCGGTGCGCTGCGACTCGGGCCGCTCGAGGCCCGCGATCTCCTCCGTGCCCTCCGGCGCGGTGTACGCACCGGTCTTGGTCTCGGTGAAGACGCGCTCGAGCTGCGCCTGGTAGTCCTTGAGCGCCTGCTCCGCCTCCTCGACCGTGATGTCGCCGCGCGCCACGAGGTTCTTCGTGTAGAGCTTGCGGACCGACTGCTTGGCCTCGATGAGGTTGTACATGAGCGGCTGCGTCATCGACGGGTCGTCGCCCTCGTTGTGACCGCGACGGCGGTAGCAGATCATGTCGATGATGACGTCGCGGTCGAACTGCTCGCGGTACGCGAACGCCAGCTCCGCCACGCGCACGCAGGCCTCGGGGTCGTCGCCGTTCACGTGGAACACCGGGATCTGGTACCCCTTGGCGACGTCGGTCGCGTACGTCGTCGAGCGCGACGACGACGGACCTGTCGTGAAGCCCACCTGGTTGTTGATGATCACGTGGATCGTGCCGCCGGTGCGGTAACCGCGCAGCTGGGACAGGTTGAGCACCTCGGGAACGACGCCCTGCCCGGCGAACGCGGCGTCGCCGTGGATCAGGATCGGCAGCACCGAGAAGCCGTCGCCGCCCAGGTCGATGCGGTCCTGCTTGGCGCGCACGATGCCCTCGAGCACCGGGTCGACCGCCTCGAGGTGGGACGGGTTCGCCGCGAGGTAGACCTTCGTCGTGGCGCCAGACTCGGCCGTGAAGACGCCCTCGGTCCCGAGGTGGTACTTCACGTCGCCGGAGCCCTGGACGCTCTTCGGGTCGAGCTGACCCTCGAACTCCTTGAAGATCTGCGCGTAGCTCTTGCCGGCGATGTTGGCGAGCACGTTGAGGCGACCGCGGTGCGCCATGCCGATGCCGACCTCGTCGAGGCCGTTCTCGGCCGCCTTCGACAGGACCGCGTCGAGCAGCGGGATGACGGACTCGCCGCCCTCGAGCGAGAAGCGCTTCTGGCCGACGTACTTGGTCTGCAGGAACGTCTCGAACGCCTCGGCCGAGTTGAGGCGGCGCAGGATGCGCAGCTGGTCCTCGCGCGGCGTGCGGGCGTACCCGGACTCGAGCCGGTCCTGGAGCCACCGGCGCTGGGCCGGGTCGGAGATGTGCATGTACTCGACGCCGATCGAGCGGCAGTACGAGTCGCGCAGCAGCCCGAGCGTGTCGCGCAGCGTCGCCTTCGGCCTGCCGCCGAAACCGCCCGTGGGGAAGGTCCGGTCGAGGTCCCACAGCGTCAGGCCGTGGTTCTGGATGTCGAGGTCCGGGTGCTTGCGCTGGCGGTACGCGAGCGGGTCGGTGTCGGCCATCAGGTGGCCGCGCGAGCGGTACGCGTGGATGAGCTCGGCGATCTTGGCCGGCTTGGCGGCCTCGACGTCGGCGTCCGTCGTGTTGTCGCGGACCCAGCGGACGGGCTCGTAGGGCACGCGCAGCGCCGCGAAGACGCGGTCGTAGAAGCCGTCGAGCCCGAGCAGCTTGCTCGCGAGGATCTTGAGGAACTCGCCGGACTGGGCGCCCTGGATGATGCGGTGGTCGTAGGTCGACGTGATCGTCATGACCTTCGACACGCCCATGCGGGCGAGCTGCTCCTCGGACGCACCGGCGAACTCGGCGGGGTAGTCCATCGCGCCGACGCCGATGATCGTGCCCTGCCCCTGCATGAGGCGCGGGACGGAGTGGACGGTGCCGATGCCGCCCGGGTTGGTCAGCGAGATCGTCGTGCCCGCGAAGTCCTCGACCGTGAGCTTGCCGCCGCGCGCCTTGCGCACGAGCTCCTCGTAGGCGGCCCAGAAGCCCGCGAAGTCGAGCTCGTCCGCCTTCTTGATGCTCGGTACCAGGAGCTGGCGGGAGCCGTCCGGCTTCGCCAGGTCGATGGCCAGGCCGAAGCCGACGTGCGCTGGCTGCACGATGCCCGGCTTGCCGTCGACCACCTGGTAGTGCGCGTTCATGACCGGCATGTCGGCCAGCGCCTCGACGAGCGCGAAGCCGATGAGGTGCGTGAACGAGATCTTGCCGCCGCGCCCGCGGGCCAGGTGGTTGTTGATGACGATGCGGTTGTCCACCATGAGCTTGGCGGGCACGGCGCGCACCGACGTCGCCGTGGGGACCTCGAGCGACGCCTCCATGTTGGTCACGACGCGGGCGGCGGGACCGCGGAGCTTCTGCACCTCGTCCGTCGCCTCGTCGTCGCCCGTCCGCGGCTTGCTGCGGGCCACCTCGGCGTACGGTGCCGTCGCGGGCTGGGCCTCGGCGACCGGTCGCGTGTCGAGCGGCTCGGTCACGCTCGGGGCCGGCTCTGCCGGGACGGGCGCCGGACGCTCGGGCTGCGACTCCTCGGCGGCCGCGGTGCCCGACGTCGAGCGGCCCTGGCCGCGCGGCGCCTGCGGCCGGGACTCGACCGCGGCCGGGCTCTGCGTGTCGGGCGACTGCTGCGCGGGCGCGGACTGCGCCTGCGCGCCGGACGCCGACTCCTTCGCGGCCTCGGGCCCCGAGACGCCGTCGGACCCCTCCCGCGACTCGGCCGGCGTGTAGTCGGCGAAGAAGTCCCACCACGCGGGGTCCACCGCGTTCTTGTCCTTGAGGTACTGCTCGTAGAGCTCGTCGACGAGCCACTCGTTGGCTCCGAACGACGCGCTCGCTGCGCTGATCGACTCTGAACCAGCCTTCGGGGACACCACGCGCGGATCGCCCACTTTCACCACATTGCTATGTCGGATCTGTGCCGTTGCCCGTTAGGTCGGGCAGAGTCCAGCCTATGCCCTCGCGCGGCACCCGCCAGGGCCGCGCGGAAGGCCTGATCCGGCGGGATATGGCCGTTGGACACCTTGCGCGACCGGCGGGTAATACCTCGGGAAACGACGCGTCGACGTTTGCGTCGGGCACCGTCATGCACGGGCCACGATCGGTGAACGATCATGTTTCGGTGTGACGCATCTCACGCCGCGGCGCCCGTCTGCGACGGGGTCTCAGGCCTCGGCGTCGGTCGTCACGCCGGGCGCCGGTCGCGCGACGGCGGGCAGGGTGACCCGCATCGTCGCCCCGCGCGTCGTGTCCGCGACCTCGACGTGACCGCCGTGGAGGTCCACCGCCCACCGCACGATCGCGAGCCCGATCCCGGTGCCGCCGCTCGTCGCCCCCGCCTGCACCCGCGCCGGGGCCGAGCCGCGTGCGAACCGCTCGAAGATGCGCTCGCGGTCCTCGGGCGCGATCCCGGGGCCCTCGTCGCTGACCTCGATCACCACGTCGTCGTCGACCGGGTAGGCGTCGAGGCGCACCGTGCCGCCGTGCGGGGAGTGCCGGATCGCGTTCTGCAGGAGGTTGGTCACCACCTGGCGCAGGCGCTCGGCGTCCGCCTCGAGCCGCAGGTCCGGCGGGGTCACGTCGACGACGTAGCCCAGCCCCTTGGCGGCGTCGACCATCGAGACCGCCTGCGCGCACTCCTCGAGGAAGTCCCCGACGGCCACGTCGCTCAGCACGAGCGCCGACGCGCCGGCCTCGACGCGCGACAGGTCGAGCAGGTAGGTGACGAGCCGGGTCAGGCGCTCGGTCTGCTCGAGCGAGAGCTCGAGCGACGCCTTCGTCGGCTCCGTCACGCCGTCGACCATGTTCTCGAGCTGGGCCTGCAGAGCAGCGACCGGGGTGCGCAGCTCGTGCGAGACGTTCGCGATGAGCTCGCGCCGGATCCGGTCGCTGTTGTGGAGGTCGGCCGCCATCATGTTGAACGCCTCCGCGAGCTGGCCCACCTCGTCGCGGCTCGTGGCGCGCACGCGGATCCCGTAGTCGCCGTCGGCCATCGCCTGCGCGGCAGCCGTCATCTCCCGCAGCGGCGACGTCATCCCGCGCGCCAGGAGCTGCGTCAGCACGAGGGACAGGAAGATCGCGAGCGGGAACGTCCGGCTCGGGCCGAGCTCGTTGCGCAGGCCGATCCACGTGACGAGCACGGCGAAGGTGACCGTCGCCGCGACGAGCAGCCCGAGCTTGGTCTTGATCGACCGGACCGGGTCCAGCGGGCGCACGTCCGGCAGCCGGTGGTGCTCCTTGCGCGGCTTGCCGTGCGGGGCGTGCGGCTCGGCCACCTCAGCCCGCCGGTGGCTCGAAGGCGTAGCCGACCCCGTGGACCGTCCGGATGAGGTCGGCGCCGAGCTTGCGGCGCAGCGCCTTGATGTGCGAGTCGACCGTGCGCGTCCCGCTCGCGTCCGCCCAGTCCCAGACCTCGGCCAGGAGACGCTCGCGCGTCAGCACCGTCTTGGGCGAGCTCGCGAGCATGACGAGGAGCTCGAACTCGGTCGGCGTGAGGTGGACCTCCTCGCCCGAGCGGTGCACGCGGCGCTGGGCGCGGTCGATCGTCACGTCGCCCATGACGATCGGGGGCTCGGACGGCGTCGCGACGGCGACCTGCGTCGCGCGCTCGACGCGGCGCAGCAGCGCCTTGACCCGCGCCACGAGCTCACGCATCGAGAACGGCTTGGTCATGTAGTCGTCGGCGCCCACGCCGAGGCCGACGAGCATGTCGGTCTCGTCGTCGCGCGCCGTGAGCATCAGGATCGGCACCGGGCGGTCGGCCTGGATGCGGCGCGTCACCTCCAGCCCGTCGATGCCGGGGAGCATCACGTCGAGGACGACGACGTCGGGCTGCAGCCGGCTCGCGGCGTCGACCCCGGAGAGGCCGTCGCGCGCCACCTCGACGCGCCAGCCCTCGGCGGACAGCCGCTGCGCGATCGCCGTGGCGATCGCGGGCTCGTCCTCGACGACGAGCACGGTCGCGCTCTGCTGGCCGGCGACGGCCTGGCCGGTGCCGCCGGCCGCGGCAGGGGGAGTGGTCGTCATGGCCCCATCTTGCACCGCGTGCCTGGGCGCACGCTGAGCACACGCTGTCCGGGACGGACTCGGCCGGGCGGGTTACGATCGGTGCCACGATGGACGACAGTCGATATAGCAGCCGACCCAGCCAGCTCTGTCCTCTGAGGGGCCTCGCGTGCTAGGCGACATCCTCATGGTCGCGCTCGGCGTGGTGCTCACCGCAGGCACCGCCGTGTTCGTGGCGAGCGAGTTCTCCTTGGTCACGCTGGATCCCGCCGTCGTCGGCGCCGACGACGAGGAGGGCGACAGTCCCTCGCCCGGCCGGACCGGCCCGTCAGACAGGCGGGACCGCGCCGTCCGCGCCGGGCTCAAGCACCTGTCCACGGAGCTCAGCTCCGCGCAGGTCGGCATCACCATCACCACGATCCTGCTCGGGTACACCGCGCAGCCCGCGCTGCTGTCGCTGTTCGACGCGGCGTTCGCGGCCACCCCGCTCGGGCGTGGCGTGTCTGGCGTCCTCGCGGGCGTCCTCTCCCTGATCGTCGTCAACGGCTTCTCGATGCTCTTCGGCGAGCTCATCCCGAAGAACTACGCGCTCTCGACGCCGCACACCACGGCGCGCCTCGCGGTGCCCGTGCAGCGGCTGTTCACCATCGCCTTCCTGCCGCTCATCCGGGTCCTCAACGGCTCGGCGAACGGGCTGCTGCGCAAGGTGGGCGTCGAGCCGCGCGAGGAGCTCTCCGGCGCGCGGTCGCCGTCCGAGCTGCTGTCCCTCGTGCGCCGCTCGGCGCAGGAGGGCACGCTCGAGCAGTCCGTGGCCATCCTGCTCGCCAACTCGATCGAGCTGCACGAGCTCAGCGCGCGCGACGTCATGACCGACCGGACCCGCATGGTCGTCGTCGAGCGCGACACCACGGCCGAGGAGGTCGTGTCCCTCGCCCGCCGCACGGGTCACTCCCGCTTCCCGGTGATCGGCGACGACCGTGACGACGTCGTGGGCCTGGTGCACCTGCGCCGCGCCGTCGGCGTCCCGCACGCCAAGCGGGCCGAGGTGCCGGCCGCCGCGCTCATGGACGAGGCGCCGCGCGTGCCGGAGACCGTGAGCCTCGGCCCGCTCCTCGTCGAGCTCCGCTCGCTCGGGCTCCAGATGGCCGTCGTGGTCGACGAGTACGGCGGTACGTCCGGGATCGTCACGCTCGAGGACGTCGTCGAGGAGCTGGTGGGCGACGTCGCCGACGAGCACGACCGTCGCCGTGCCGGTGCGGTGCGCAGCGCGGACGGGTCGTGGGTCGTGCCGGGTGTCCTGCGGCCCGACGAGCTCCAGGAGACCACGGGGCTCGTCGTGCCCGACGGCCCGGCGTACGAGACGCTCGGCGGCCTCGTCATGGCCGAGCTCGGCCGCGTGCCCGAGGTCGGCGACATGGTCGAGGTCGACGACGTCGCGCTGCGCGTCGAGGCGATGGAAGGACGCCGCGTCGAGCGGGTGCGCGTGCGGCCGGTCGACGTCGGTGGGGGCCCGGGCGGCGACGGCGCCCATGAGGGCGGCGACGCCCGTGGTGCCTCGCGGCGCCAGGCCGGCTCGAGGAAGGGATCGCGATGAGCACCACCACCGCGCTCGTCGTCGGCCTGCTCCTCCTCGCGGCCAACGCGTTCTTCGTCGGGGCCGAGTTCGCCGTGCTGTCGGTGCGGCGCAGCGCGATCGAGCCGCGCGCCGAGGCGGGTGACCGCCGGGCCAAGGTCGTCCTGTGGGCGATGGAGCACGTCTCGCTGATGCTGGCCTGCGCCCAGCTCGGCATCACCGTCTGCTCCACGGGCCTGGGCATCATCGCCGAGCCGGCGCTGGCCCACCTGCTCGAGGGACCGTTCCACGCGCTCGGGGTGCCCGACCAGCTGCTGCACCCGGTCGCGATGGTCGTCGCCCTGTCGATCGTGGTCTACCTGCACGTCGTGCTCGGCGAGATGGTCCCGAAGAACCTCGCCGTGGCGGGCCCGGAGGCCGCGGCGCTGTGGTTCGCGCCGCCGCTCGTGCTCTTCGCGCGGCTGATCAGGCCCGTCATCGTGGCGCTGAACTGGGTCGCCAACCACGCCGTGCGCCTGACCGGCGTCGAGCCCAAGGACGAGGTCGCCTCGGCGTTCACCGCCGAGGAGGTGCAGTCGATCGTCGAGCACTCGCAGGCCGAGGGGATGCTGCGTGACGAGCACGGTCTGCTCACCGGCGCGATCGAGTTCTCCTCGCGGACCGCGGGCGAGGTCATGGTCCCCGTCTCCGAGCTCGTGACGGTGGGGGAGGGCACCACGCCCGACGACGTCGAGCACCTGGTCTCGCGGACCGGCTTCAGCCGGTTCCCGGTCGTCGAGAAGGACGGCACGGGCGCCGACGTCCTCGTGGGCTACCTGCACCTCAAGGACGTGCTGTACGCGACGAACGGCGACCGGTTCGATCCCGTGCCGTCGTGGCGCGTCCGGGCGCTCGCGTCCGTGCGGCCCGACGCCGAGGTCGAGGACGCGCTGCGCGCCATGCAGCGCACGGGCTCGCACCTCGCGCGCGTCGAGCCTGCCGGGAGCGCCGCGGGGGCGGTCGGCGTCGTGTTCCTCGAGGACATCCTCGAGGAGCTCGTCGGCGAGGTGCGCGACGCCATGCAGCGCCGTCGTCCGCCGGCGTGACCGCGGGGATAGCAGAGGGCGCGCGTACTCGCGACCTGGGGACTTGGCTGTTGCGCGCGTCACCGTTATGGTTCCGTGACGGGTCGTCGCTCCGACGGCCCGTACGCACGAGGTACGGAGGTGTCGTGGAGCCGAGCCCCCAGGGCGACGACCGGCCCCTCGCCTCCCGTCGTGCGATCCGCGAGGCGGAGCGTGCCCGGTCCGGGAAGCGTCCCCGCAGGCGCAGCGTCACGCCGTCGCACGCCGCCCCGCCGCCCGGGCAGGCCTGGATCACGCGCCTGACGGTGCTGGGCTCGCTGGCCGCCGCGACGATCGCGGTGCCGCTCGGGTCCGACGGCGCCGCCGCGGGCGACCGGTCGCCGTTCGACCTCGACGCGCGGCCGCAGGGCCCGACGACGCTCGAGGTGCTCCGCGAGCCCGGCCAGGCGCAGCGCACGTCGACCGCGATCGCCGCCCAGGTGCGCGAGACGCGGGTCGACCTCGCCGCGAGCCGCTCGGCCGAGCGCGACCCGCTGCCGGGGTGCGACCCGGACGCCCCGGTCGAGGGCTCCAACGGCCGGCTCGCCGACCACTCGCTGTGCGAGCTGTGGCAGCCGGGGGAGCGCCTGCGACCCGACGCCGCGGTGGCGCTCAGCGCGCTCAACGAGGCGTTCCGCGCCCGTTTCGGCCGGGA
>JAPSLQ010000110.1 GCA_031180595.1 Isoptericola sp.
AGTAGATCGGCGCGGTGCAGCCCTCGACGTAGTGCACGTACGAGCCCTCGTCCGCGATGATCAGCGTCCGCTCGAACTGGCCCATGTTCTCCGTGTTGATGCGGAAGTAGGCCTGCAGCGGGATCTCGACGTGGACGCCCGGCGGCACGTAGACGAACGAGCCGCCCGACCACACCGCGGAGTTCAGCGCGGCGAACTTGTTGTCGCCCGCCGGGATGACGGTGCCGAAGTACTCCTGGAACAGCTCCGGGTACTCGCGCAGGCCCGTGTCGGTGTCGACGAAGATGACGCCCTGCGCCTCCAGGTCCTCGCGGATCTGGTGGTAGACGACCTCGGACTCGTACTGCGCGGCGACGCCCGCGACGAGGCGCTGCTTCTCCGCCTCCGGGATGCCGAGACGGTCGTAGGTGGCGCGGATGTCCTCGGGCAGGTCCTCCCAGCTGGTGGCCTGCTTCTCCGTGGACCGCACGAAGTACTTGATCCGGTCGAAGTCGATCCCGGTCAGGTCGGCGCCCCAGCTCGGCATGGGCTTCTTGTCGAACAGGCGCAGCGCCTTCAGGCGCGCCTTGAGCATCCACTCGGGCTCGGACTTGAGCTCCGAGATGTTGCGCACGACGTTCTCGTCGAGGCCACGGTGCGCGGTCTCGCCGGCCACGTCGCTGTCGCGCCAGCCGTACTCGTAGGCACCGATCGAGGCGATGATCTGCTCGTCGGTGCGCTGCTCCGGTGCCGCCTGGGCGGCGTCCTGGGTAGGAGCGCTCATCGTGATCCTTCCTGCGTGCCGCTGACGCGGACGGCGGGGGTGGGGGGCGAAGGGGTCTGGGTCGTCGGTGCGAGCGGGACGTTCGTCACGCAGGCGTGCGCTCCGCCCGCGATCGTGGCCAGACGCTGCACGTGGGTGCCGAGCAGCCGGGAGAAGGCCCGGGCCTCGGCCTCGCACAGCTCGGTGAACTCCTCGGCGACGTTCTGCACGGGGCAGTGCCCCTGGCACAGCTGGAGCGTGGGCACCCGCGGTCCGGCGACGGGCCGGACCGAGGCGGCGTAGCCGTCGGCGGAGAGCAGCTCGGCGAGCTGGGCGGCCCGTGCCTGCGGGTCCGTCGCGGTCAGCTCCGGGGCGTACCGCCGCACGACGGTCTCGTAGCGCTGGGCCGCGAACGCCGCGACGGCGTCCGGGCCCACGGCCTCGCGCAGGTACCGCATCGCCTGGGCGGCGAGCTCGGAGTAGCCGCCGGCGAGCTCGGACTGACCGCCCGCGCTGACGACGTACCGGCGGGCCGGTCGCCCGCGACGGGCGTGTCCGGCGGCCGGGCCGGCGTCGTGCACGGCGATCTTGCCGTCGTCCTCGAGCAGCGCCAGGTGCCGGCGCACGGCCGCCGAGGTGAGCCCCAGCTCGGCCGCGAGCTCGGCCGCCGTGACGGGCCCCTCGGTGGCCACGAGCTCGAGCACGCGGCGACGGGTGGTGCCGTCGACGTCGTGCGCGCTCGCGACGTGCACCGGCGTGGGCACGGTGTGCGTGACGGCGTGCGTCGTCGACATGGGTCACCTCCCGTCCGGCTCGTGGGCACCCCGGGGCGGACCCGCCCCGGGCAGCGTCGTCGATATAGGGAACATCCTTGTTGCGTAATGCGGGATGGTCAAGCAAGGCATGCCTCACACCGGGCCCCAGGGGGCCCGCGACGCACGTCGCACGGCTATCCGGCGACCTCGCCCTCGATCACACGTCCCGGGCCGGGCGGCGGCGGCTCGTGGGCGAGAGCCCGCAGCCGCAGGCCGAGCGCGAGGAGTGCGCTGCCGATCACGACGGCGAGGACGCCCACGACCACGGACAGGACCGCGACCGACACGCTCGGGCTCACGAGGCACACGACCGCGAGCGCCAGGAGCAGCAGGCCGGCCACGAGGCTCCACGTCCACGTCGGACCGCCGCGCGGGCGCAGGGCGGAGGCCACGAGGAGCAGCAGCAGCCCGAGGCCGAGCGCCCACACGGCGACGAGCACCAGCACGACGCCCAGGACGACCTCGGGGACGAGCAGCAGCACGGCGCCGAGGACGCCGGCCACCACGCCCACGCCCGTGCTCGCCGAGCCCGCCGGCGTGCCGCGGCGGCGCAGCCCGTCGACGAGGCTCACGAGCCCGTCGACGAGGACGACCGCACCGAAGATTTGAACGAGCACCGCGGGGGTCCTGTCGGGCAGCAGGATCGCGACGAGCCCGAAGAGCAGCGCCAGGACACCTCGGACCGCCGGCCAGTACCAGATCCGGCGGGCGAGGCGCGCGACGTCGTCGGGCTGGGCGAACGTGGGGAAGACCATCACCGCTCCGGGATCGTGGGGCGTTCTCGACTCGTAGAATCTTCCGGTGCCCACGTCCCCAGCGCCAACCGGCGCCGCCGTCGTCGTGCGCGGTCTCGTGAAGCGCTACGGCGGGCGGGCCGTCGTCGACGGCCTCGACCTCGAGGCGCGCGCGGGGGCCGTGACCGCGGTGCTCGGGCCCAACGGGGCGGGCAAGACGACGACGGTCGAGTGCTGCGAGGGGCTGCGCACCCCCGACGCCGGCGCGGTGCGGGTCCTCGGCCTCGACCCCGTGACGGACGCGCGGACGCTGCGACCCCGCGTCGGCGTCATGCTCCAGGACGGCGGCCTGCCCACGGGGGCGCGCGCCGGCGAGATGCTGCGCCACGTCGCGGCCATGTACGCCGCGCCGCGCGACCTCGGCGCGCTGTCCGAGCGGCTCGGGCTCGACTCCTTCGCGCGCACCACCGTGCGCCGCCTGTCGGGCGGCCAGCGGCAGCGGCTGGCGCTCGCCGCGGCCGTCGTCGGGCGGCCCGAGGTCGTCTTCCTCGACGAGCCGAGCGCCGGCATGGACCCGCAGAGCCGCCTCGCGGTGTGGGACCTCGTGCGCGAGCTGCGCGACGACGGCGTCGCCGTCGTCCTGACCACGCACCTCATGGACGAGGCCGAGGACCTCGCCGACCACGTCCACGTCGTCGACCACGGGCGCGTCATCGCCTCGGGCACGGTGCGCGAGCTGCTCGCCGTCGACGAGGGCGCCCGGGAGCGCACCGTGCGCTTCGACGCGGCCCCGGGGCTGGACCGTGCGGCGCTGTCCGCGGCCCTCGGCGGCGACGGCGGGGACGGGTGGGCGATCACGGAGCGCGAGCCGGGCTCCTACGTCGCGAGCGGGCCCGCGGACCCGCGGGCCGTCGCCCGCCTGGCGGCCTGGCTCGCCGACGCCGACGTCCTGGCGAGCCGGATCACGGTGGGACGGCGCACGCTCGAGGACGTCTTCCTCGACCTGACGGGACGGCACCTGCGATGACCTCTGCTCCCCCGGCCCGGCGCGTCCTGGCGCAGACGTCGTTCGAGACGCGCGCGATCCTGCGCAACGGCGAGCAGCTGCTCGTCACGCTCGTGCTGCCCGTGCTCTTGCTCGTGGGCCTCGTCCAGACGTCGCTCGTGGAGCTCGACACCGCGGGCGCCTCGCGCGTCGACTTCGTGACCCCGGGCGTCCTGGCGCTCGCGTGCCTGTCGACCGCCTTCACCTCCCAGGCCATCGCGACGGCGTTCGACCGGCGCAACGGCGTGCTGCGACTGCTCGCCACCACGCCGCTCGGACGCGGCGGCCTGCTCGCGGGCAAGGTGCTCGGCGTCCTGGCCGTCGAAATCGTGCAGGTCGTCGTGATCGGCGCCGCCGCGCTGGCACTGGGCTGGCGCCCCGACCTCGCGGGCGTGCCGGCGGCGATCGGTGCCGGTCTGCTCGGCACGGCCGCGTTCACGGCGCTCGCCCTGCTGCTGGCCGGCACGCTGCGTGCCGAGGGTGTGCTCGCCGTCGCCAACCTCGTCCTCGTGCTGCTCGTGGTCGGCGGCGGGCTGCTCGTCCCGCCCGACCAGCTTCCCGGGGCGCTCGCGCACCTCGCAGCGTTCCTGCCGTCGGGGGCGCTCGGCGAGGCGCTGCGCGGCGCGCTCCTGGGCACCGGCGTGCCGGCGCTGTCGGTCGTCGTCCTGCTGGGCTGGACGGCCGCCCTCGGCTGGGGCGCGACGCGCCTCTTCCGGTGGCACTGAGCGGCCCCTCGAGGGCAAAGATCACATCCGCGGTGCGCCACGGCGGGCCGTCGGACCGCCGGAGGGCACTACCGTGGACGCCGTGAGCACGCCCGTCCTGCAGTCCTCCCCCGTCGCCCGCCCGGACCGCCTCGGCCGCTTCCGCGGCTGGACCCGGGGCGTGCTGCTGGCCAACGTCGTCGCCCAGATCGGCATCATCGTCTCGGGCGGCGCCGTGCGGCTCACCGGGTCGGGCCTCGGCTGCTCGACGTGGCCGCACTGCGAGCCGGGCCGCTTCACGCCCGAGTTCCACGAGGCGACGTCGCTGCACCCCTACATCGAGTTCGGCAACCGCACGCTGACGGGCGTGCTGTCCGTCATCGGCCTGCTCGTCCTGCTCCTCGTCTGGACCGACCGCCGCCGGGCCCGGTCGTACCGGCTGCTCGGCGTCGTGCCGCTCGTGGGCGTCGCCGCGCAGGCGGTCATCGGCGGCGTGGTGGTCCTGCTCGAGCTCCACCCCGGCTGGGTGTCGCTGCACTTCGGCGTGTCGGCGGCCCTGGTGTGGGTGTCGGCCTACCTGCTGCACCGGCACGGCGAGGGCGACGGCCCGCCCGCGCCCGTCGGCCCCCGCGCGCTCACCGCCACCGGTCGGGTGCTCGGCGCGCTGCTCGTCCCCGTGATCGCCCTCGGCGTGCTCGTCACGGGCTCGGGACCGCACTCGGGGGACGCCGAGGTCGGCTACCGCTTCGCCCTCGACCCGCTCGCGGTCACGCGTGCGCACTCGGCCGCGGTGTGGGCGTTCGTCGCGGCGCTCGTCGTCCTGCTCGTCCTGCTGCACCGGCTGCCCGGCGACGACCCGCGGGCGCGGGCAGCACGAGGCGCCGCCTGGCTCCTGCTCGCGGTGACGCTGGCGCAGGGTGCCGTCGGGTACGCGCAGTACTTCACCGGGCTCCCGGCGCTGCTCGTGGGCCTGCACATGCTCGGCGCCGGCGCGCTCGTGTGGGCGACGGCGAACGCGGTGCTCCGCCTGCGCACCCGCTAGCGCCGGACGCGCCGGTACGGCCACGGCGCCTCGACCGGGCGCAGCGACGCCCAGCGGCCCGCCCGGCTCGCCGCGGCCGCGAGGATGCCGACCACGGCCGAGGGGTTGTGCAGGCTGCCGTCGAGGACGAGCCCGACCGCCTCGTCGAGCGGCACCCATCGCTCGACCATGTCCGCCTCCTCGCCCGAACGCACGTGCCGCTCGTGCTCGGGGACGCGGCCGAGGTCGCGCGCGAGGAAGACGCGCAGCGCCTCGTTGCTCGCGCCCGGCGTCGTCGTGTAGTCCACGAGCACGTCCCACCGGGCCGCCGTGAGGTCCGCCTCCTCGGCCAGCTCCCGCGCCGCGGCGGCCTGCGCGTCCTCCCCCTCGACGTCGAGCAGGCCCGCCGGCACCTCCCACAGGAAGGCGCGGACGGGGTGCCGGTACTGCCGCAGCAGGAGGACGCGGTCGGCCTCGTCGAGGGCGACGACCGCGACGGCTCCCGGGTGGTCGAGGTACTCGCGGGTGACCGTGCCGGCGGCGCCGAGGTCGACGTCGTCCCGCACGAGGTCGAAGATCCGCCCGGCGTGCACGGTCTCGTGCCGCAGGACCGGCCGCGGGTCGAGCTCGTCGACGGTGCGCGGCGGGCCGGTCTCGCTCACGCCGTCGCGGCCTGCCGCTCGAGCGCGGCCGCGACGAGGCCTGCGAAGAGCGGGTGCGACCGCGTCGGGCGCGACTTGAACTCCGGGTGCGCCTGCGTGCTGACGTAGTACGGGTGCACCTCGGCCGGAAGCTCGACGAACTCGACGAGCGTGGAGTCGGGCGACGTGCCCGAGACCACCAGCCCGGCCTCCTCGAGGCGCTCGCGGTAGGCGTTGTTGACCTCGTAGCGGTGGCGGTGGCGCTCGGAGACGCGCTCGGTGCCGTACGTCTTGGCGACGACGGACCCGGGCGTGAGCTGTGCCTCGTAGGCACCGAGGCGCATGGTGCCGCCCAGGTCGCCCTCGCCGCCGACGATGGCGAGCTGCTCGGCCATCGTCGCGATGACCGGGTGGGCGCTGTCGGGCTCGAACTCCGTCGACGACGCCTCGGTCAGGCCGAGGACGTTGCGCGCGTACTCGATGACCATCGACTGCAGCCCGAGGCAGATCCCGAGCGTCGGGACCAGGTTCTCGCGCGCCCAGCGCAGCGCGCCGATCTTGCCGTCGATGCCGCGCACCCCGAAGCCACCCGGCACGAGGACCGCGTCGACGCCCTCCAGCGACGCCTGCGCGCCCTCCGGCGTGCGGCAGTCGTCCGAGGCGACCCAGCGGATCGCGACCTTGGCGTCGTTGGCGAAACCGCCGGCGCGCAGCGCCTCGGTCACCGACAGGTACGCGTCGGGCAGGTCGATGTACTTGCCCACCAGGGCGATCTCGACGCGGTGGTCGGGCTCGTGCACGCGCTCGAGGAGCTGGCTCCAGCCCTCCCACTCGACGTCGTGGAACGGCAGGTCGAGCCGGCGCACCACGTAGGCGTCCAGGCCCTCGGAGTGCAGCACCCGCGGGATGTCGTAGATGCTCGGCGCGTCGACGGCGTTGACCACGGCCTCGTTGTCGACGTCGCACATGAGCGCGATCTTGCGCTTGATCGACTCGGGGACGACGCGGTCGGCCCGCAGGACGATCGCGTCGGGCTGGATGCCGATCGAGCGGAGCGCGGCGACCGAGTGCTGCGTCGGCTTGGTCTTGAGCTCGCCCGAGGGACCGATGTACGGCACGAGCGACACGTGCAGGAAGAAGCAGTCGTCGCGGCCGAGCTCGTGGCGCACCTGGCGCGCCGCCTCCAGGAAGGGCTGCGACTCGATGTCGCCGACCGTGCCGCCGATCTCCGTGATGATGACGTCCACCTCGGGACCGGCCTGGTCGCGCATGCGCGACTTGATCTCGTCGGTGATGTGCGGGATGACCTGCACCGTGTCGCCGAGGTACTCGCCACGGCGCTCCTTGGCGATCACGCGCGAGTACACCTGGCCGGTCGTGACGTTCGACGACGCCGGGAGCTCGACGTCGAGGAAGCGCTCGTAGTGGCCGATGTCGAGGTCGGTCTCCGCGCCGTCCTCGGTCACGAACACCTCGCCGTGCTGGAACGGGTTCATCGTCCCGGGGTCCACGTTGAGGTAGGGGTCGAGCTTCTGCATCGTCACGCGCAGGCCGCGCGACCGCAGGAGGCGGCCGAGGGAGGAGGCCGTCAGACCCTTGCCGAGAGACGAGGCGACACCGCCCGTCACGAAGATGTGGCGCGTCTGGTGCGTGGCACCGGAGCGGCTGGAGGAGCGGGTCTGGGTTCGATTCACGGTGTCGGCCACGGAACTCCATCCTAACTCAGCGAGGGTGGCCCGGCGCTGTGTGACTCGGCACAGCGGCGCTCCGGCGCTCTTGCGCCAGTCTGCTCGCTGGGAGCGCGTGCGCGGAAGATCAGCCGGCGGTCGGCGTGTCGGACCCGCCGCGCCGGGGGCGCCGGGCGAGCGCCGAGAGGCGGCCGCGCACGTCGGCGTCGGCGAGCGCGCCGGCCACCAGGACGACGGTGGCCGCGAGCAGACCCGCGAGCAGCCCGAGCCCGACGTCCGCGACGAACCACCCGAGGTCGAACGGTGTCTCGACGGGGGCCTGGTCCGCGCCCGCGGGCCCCGTCCCCGCGCCGCGGGACGGCGCCTGGACCGCCCACCTGCCCAGGAGCCCGCCGGCAGCCGCCGCGACGGCCGCGACCGCGACGGTGCGCAGGACGCCCTGCAGGGACGACGCGCCGAGACGGCGCCGCACGGCCAGGAGGAGCCCGGCGCCGGCGACCGTCATGCCGAGGGCGACCGCACCGCCGAGCCAGGACAGCACGGCCGGGCGCGTGCCCACCGTCGGGGTGGGTCCGGCGAACGCCAGCACCG
Source organism: Isoptericola sp. (assembly GCA_031180595.1). Lineage (GTDB taxonomy): Bacteria > Actinomycetota > Actinomycetes > Actinomycetales > Cellulomonadaceae > Isoptericola. Next base: position 7,982 of record JAPSLQ010000110.1, read on the forward strand.
TCGCGCCGGCACCGAGCGCGACGACCGCCCACCCGGTCGCGGTCGCCACCACCGCCGCGCGTCCTGCGTCGACCGCGTACAGCACGCGCGAGAGCTGCAGGATCAGCGCGTACCCGACGAGCCCCGGCGCCATCCAGGTCAGGGCTGGCGCGAGCCCGTGCGCGTCCCCGCGCGCGACGAGGTCGAAGACGTTCTCCACGAGGGGCGCCGCCGCGACGAGCGCCGCGACCCCGGCCGTCACGGTGACCACCAGCGTGCGCGTCGTCGACGACACCAGTCGTCCCAGCGCGTCCCAGCGCCGCTCGGCGGCGTGCTCGGCGAAGCGCGGGAAGGCGCTCGTCGCGATCGGGAACGCCAGGACCGCGTACGGGAGCAGGTAGACCTGCTGCGCGTAGAGGTAGATCGTCCACGTGGCGCTGTCGCCCGCCTCGTTGGCCGCACCCATGATCGCGAGCAGCGAGAGCTGCTGCGCGACGAGGGCGCCCACGCCCGCCGACGCGAGCCGCGCGGCGCGCCTGCCCTCGCCGTCGGGGAACCGCAGCGTCGGGCGCAGCCGGATGCCGGTCCGCACGGTCGGCAGCACGAGCGGCAGCGCCAGGAACGCCACGCCCGCCGTCGTGCCCCAGGCGAGCCAGCCGAGCGCGGCCGACGAGAGGGCCGCGACGTCCTGCTGGTTGCCGTCGGCGAGCGAGCCGAACATCGCGTAGACGCCGACCACCACGAGGCTCGAGACGAGCGGGGCGAACGCCGGCCAGAAGAACCGCTTGTGCGCCTGGAGGATCCCGCCGAGCACCACCGCGACGCCGTACAGCGGGACCTGGAGCCCGAACACCCGCAGGAAGTCGGCGGCCACCTCGACGTGCGCCGGGTCGTCCAGCCGCAGCATGCGGGCGACCGGGTCTGCCAGCAGCGCCATGAGTGCCCCGAGCGGCACCAGGACAACCAGCGTCCAGCCGAGCAGCGCCGACGCCGTCCGCGACGCGCGCTCCCCGTCGCCCCGCACGAGGTAGCCGGAGAGCAGCGGGACGACCGCTCCCGCGAGCGCCCCGCCGGCCGCCACCTCGAACAGGACGTTCGGCAGCAGGTTCGCCGAGTTGAAGGGGGCGTCGACCCCGCCTGTCCCGAGGTAGTGCGCCTGCGCGAGCCACCGGCCGAACCCGACGACCCGGCTGGCGAGGGTCACCGCCGTGATGAGCAGCGCCGCGCCGGCCAGGGTCTGGGCGGCGCGGGCGCGTCCGGGGCGCGCGGGCACGGTCAAGCGGCGGCGTCCTCTCCGCCGGCGGTGTCG
>JAPSLQ010000111.1 GCA_031180595.1 Isoptericola sp.
ACGCCCACGCAGCCCCCGGCGACCGCGGACGTGAGGGGATCGACGCGTGAGCCGGCAGCCGGACGCGGCGCCGCCGTCGGGCAACCACGTGCTGGTGGTCGACGACGACGCCGGCCTGACCCGCGCGCTGGCGATCAACCTGCGCGCCCACGGCTGGCAGGTGACGACCGCCGCGACCGGGACCGAGGCGCTCGGCGCGGCCGCGAGCGCGCACCCCGACGTGGTGCTGCTCGACCTCGGCCTGCCCGACCTCGCCGGGCTCGACGTCATCGCGGGCGTCCGGGGCTGGAGCCGCGTGCCCATCGTCGTGCTGTCGGCGCGCCAGCTGGGCGACGACAAGGTCGCCGCCCTCGACGCCGGCGCGGACGACTACGTGACGAAGCCCTTCGCGATGAACGAGCTGCTGGCCCGGCTGCGTGCCGCCGTGCGCCGGGCGCAGCCCGGCCACGACGCGGAACCGGTCGTCGAGGCGGGCGACCTGCGGATCGACCTGGCCCGCCGGGTCGTCTCCCGCGCCGGGCACGACGTCCGGCTCACGCCCACAGAGTGGGCGCTGCTCGACGTCCTCGTCCGGCACCGCGGCCGCCTGGTCGGCCGTCAGCAGCTGCTGCACGAGGTGTGGGGACCTGCGTACTCCAGCGAGACCAACTACCTGCGCGTGTACACCGCCCAGCTCCGCCGCAAGCTCGAGGCGGATCCTGCCCACCCGCGCCACATCCTCACCCATCCGGGAGCCGGGTACCGCTTCGAGGCATGACCAGGCTTCCTAGAGCCGTCGTCGCAGGTCGGCCAGCCGTCTCGGCAGGTGGTGGGCCCGGAGGGACTCGAACCCCCGACATCCACGGTGTAAGCGTGGCGCTCTGACCAGCTGAGCTACAGGCCCTGGCAGCGCAGGCAAGGATACCGGCCGCCGAGGGGGCCCGGCACCGTCGCCGTCAGACCTCCGCGAGCGCCTGCCGGTACTCCTCGAGCCGACGTCGGCCACCGCGCGGGTAGACGACCGACCAGCGCACGATGCCGTCGGCGTCGATCAGGAAGGAGCCCCGCAGCGCGTTGCCGGCCTCCTCGTCGAGCACGCCGTAGGCGCGGGCCGCCTCGCCGTGCGGCCAGAAGTCGCTGAGCAGGTCGAAGCCGAAGCCCTCGGCCTCCTGCCACGCCTTGAGGCTGAACACCGGGTCGGTCGAGACGGCGAGCAGCCGGACGCCGGTGGTCTCGAAGTCCTCGATGTTGTCGCGCAGCTCGCACAGCTCGCTCGTGCAGGTGCCCGAGAACGCGAAGGGGTAGAAGACGACCAGCACGGTCTCGCCGCGCAGGTCCGCCAGGTGCACGGGCGTGCCGTGCGTGTCAGGCAGCGTGAAGTCGGGTGCGGGGTCGCCCGGCCGCGGCGCGGGGCCGGGCGCCGGGCGCACGTCCTGGGCCGCCACGTCAGCGCCCGCGGCCCCGGTTGGCCAGCTTTGTCGCCGACCAGTCGGCCGCCACGGCGAACGTGCTCGTCGCGTGGAGGCCCGCGGTCGTGGCCGCTTCCTGGATCTCGTCGTGGCCCACGTGCCCGTCGCGTCCCGGCTTGAGCGTCAGCAGCCAGATCAGCCCGCCGTCGTCGAGCACCGTCTGGGCGTCGACGAGCATGTCCGTGAGGTCGCCGTCGTCCGAGCGCCACCAGATGATCACGCCGTCGGTGACGTCGTCGTACTCCTCGTCGACGAGCTCGCTGCCGACGATGCTCTCCAGTTCGGTGCGCAGGTCGTCGTCGACGTCGTCGCCCCATCCGAACTCCTGCACCACCTGACCGGGCTTGAACCCGAGGCGTACGGCCAGGGAATCCGCCTGCTGTCCCACGTGGTTCTTCGTTCCTCTCGTTGTCCGACGACGGCGCCTGGCATCGTCACTCACGCCGCGTGTGGCAAACGTAGTCCACCGGAGAGCGTGCCGCCTCGGCAAGACCCGCCCTGCCGCGGCGTGCGCCGGGCAGGAAGCATGACGCATATCACGGTTCCTTGACCCCGCGATGGTGTGCCTACGGATGATCTGGGGACACAATGAGTGATGACCACCTGTACGTGGAGTGCGCCGCCGCCACCGTGACGGCGCGGGACCCACCGACGGGGACGCCTGAAGGGGCTCGCGCGACGACCACGTCCGCACGCGCCCGCAGAAGAGAGAGGTTGCTGGTGGCTTCGTACGACGAGACCGGACCGCTGATCAATGGTCTGCTCAGCGCTGTGCCGGACATCGACCCCGCCGAGACGGCGGAGTGGGTCGAGTCCCTCGACGGCCTGATCGACGACAAGGGCGGCCCGCGCGCCAGGTACGTGATGCTCAACATGCTGCGCCGCGCCGGCGAGCGCAACGTGCACATCCCCGCGTCGACGACGACGCCGTACGTCAACACCATCGGCGTCCACGAGGAGCCCTACTTCCCGGGTGACGAGGCGATCGAGCGCCGGTACCGCTCGTGGATCCGCTGGAACGCGGCCGTCATGGTCACGCGCGCCCAGCGCCCCGGCCTCTCCGTCGGCGGTCACATCTCCTCGTACGCGTCGGTCGCGACGCTGTACGAGGTGGGCCTGAACCACTTCTTCCGCGGCAAGGACCACCCGGGCGGCGGCGACCAGGTGTACTTCCAGGGGCACTCCTCCCCCGGCCTGTACGCGCGCGCCTACCTCGAGGGGCGCCTGAGCGCCGAGCAGCTCGACGGGTTCCGCCAGGAGAGGTCCCACCCCGGTGGCGGCCTGCCGTCCTACCCGCACCCGCGCCTCATGCCGGACTTCTGGGAGTACCCGACGGTCTCGATGGGCCTCGGCCCGGCGTCGGCGATCTACCAGGCGTGGACGAACAAGTACCTGCACAACCGCGGGATCAAGGACACCAGCCAGCAGGACGTCTGGGCGTTCCTCGGCGACGGCGAGATGGACGAGCCCGAGTCGCGCGGCATGATCCAGCACGCGGCGCACCAGGGGCTCGACAACCTGACGTTCGTCGTCAACTGCAACCTGCAGCGTCTCGACGGCCCCGTCCGCGGCAACGGCAAGATCATCCAGGAGCTCGAGGCCCAGTTCAAGGGCGCCGGCTGGAACGTCATCAAGGTCGTCTGGGGCCGCGAGTGGGACGCCCTGCTCAACGCCGACAAGGACCGCGCGCTCGTCAACCTCATGAACGCGACGCCCGACGGCGACTACCAGACGTACCGCGCGGAGTCGGGCGCGTTCATCCGCGAGCACTTCTTCGGCCGCGACCCGCGCACCAAGGCCCTCGTCGAGAACATGACCGACGAGGACATCTGGAACATGAAGCGCGGCGGGCACGACTACCGCAAGATCTACGCCGCGTACGCGGCGGCGCGCGCCCACACGGGCCAGCCGACGGTCATCCTGGCGCAGACGGTCAAGGGCTACGGGCTCGGCTCGGGCTTCGCCGGCCGCAACGCCACGCACCAGATGAAGAAGCTCAAGAGCGACGAGCTCAAGGCGCTGCGCGACTCGCTGCACATCCCGATCACGGACGAGCAGATCGAGGCCGACCCCTACCTGCCGCCGTACTACCACCCCGGACCCGACGACGAGGGCATCCGGTACATGCTGGACCGGCGCCGGCACCTGGGCGGCTTCCTCCCTGAGCGGCGGACCAAGGCCCAGCCCCTCAAGCTCCCCGAGGGCAAGGTCTACGAGCTGCTCAAGAAGGGCTCGGGCAACCAGGAGGTCGCCTCGACGATGGCCTTCGTGCGGCTCCTCAAGGACCTCATGAAGGACAAGGAGTTCGGCAAGCGGATCGTGCCGATCATCCCGGACGAGGCCCGCACGTTCGGCCTGGACTCGATCTTCCCGAGCGCGAAGATCTTCAACACCCAGGGCCAGAACTACCTCGCCGTGGACCGCGAGCTCATGCTGAGCTACAAGGAGTCCGAGGCCGGGCAGATCATGCACACCGGCATCAACGAGGCCGGTTCCGCGGCCGCGTTCCAGGCCGTCGGCACGTCCTACGCGACGCACGGCGAGTTCATGGTGCCGGTCTACATCTTCTACTCGATGTTCGGCTTCCAGCGGACCGGCGACCAGTTCTGGGCTGCCGGTGACCAGCTCACGCGCGGCTTCATCATCGGCGCGACGGCGGGACGCACCACGCTGACCGGCGAGGGCCTGCAGCACGCCGACGGCCACTCGCCGCTGCTGGCCGGCACCAACACCGCGATGGTCCAGTACGACCCGGCGTACGGGTACGAGATCCGCCACATCGTGCGCGACGGCATCGAGCGCATGTACGGCGACGGCTCCGACGGCCGCGAGCAGGACGTCATGTACTACCTCACGGTGTACAACGAGCCGATGGTCCAGCCGGCCGAGCCGGAGGACGTCGACGTCGAGGGCATCGTCCGCGGCATCCACCGCGTCGCGACGTCCGGCGTCGAGGGCCCGAAGGCCCAGCTGCTCGCCTCCGGCGTCGGCGTGCCGTGGGCGCTCGAGGCCCAGCAGCTCCTCGCCGAGGACTGGGGCGTGTCGGCCGACGTGTGGTCCGTGACGAGCTGGAACGAGCTGCGCCGCGACGCGCTGGCCGCGGAGCACGACGCGCTCGTCGACCCGTCGGCCGAGCCGCGCACGCCGTACCTGACGCAGAAGCTGTCCGAGGCGCAGGGCCAGGTCTTCGTCGCGACGAGCGACTACGACCACCTCGTCCCGGACCAGATCCGCGCCTGGGTGCCCGGCGACTACGCGGTGCTCGGGGCGGACGGCTTCGGCTTCTCCGACACGCGCGCCGCCGCGCGCCGGCACTTCCTCATCGACGGCCCGTCGATGGTCGTCAAGACGCTGCAGCAGCTCGCCCGCCGCGGCGAGGTGCCGGCCGACGTCGTCGCGAAGGCGGTCGAGAAGTACCGTCTGCTCGACGTCACCGCCGGCACGTCCGGCAGCGCCGGCGGGGAGAGCTGACACCGCGGTAGCGCGTACGCACGTACGAGCGCGGGGCCCCGGACCGATCGGTCCGGGGCCCCGTGCTCGTTCAAGCCTCCACGTCGTCCGGCATCGTCCGTGGCGCAATTAGGGCGTGGCCTCCTCGGCCTCGGCGATCGCGCGCTCGAGCTCGGCGCGCACGGGCGCGACCGCCTCGGTGTCGGGGTGCAGGGAGAGCGACTCGAGGTGCTGGCGCGCCTCGAACACCCGGTCGGCCTCGATGGCGGCGTACACGAGCTGACGCCCCACCTCGGGCGTGTGCTCGCGCGCCCGCCAGTGCCCCACGCCGAGGCCGAGCGCCTCCACCGGCATCGCGGCCCCGCGCAGGATCGCCAGCCCCTCCGCGAGGGCGGTGCCCTCCGGGTCGCGCTCGGCCGCCGTGGCCAGACGCCGCACCGCGCCCTCCGGGTCGTCGCCGACCGAGAGCCGCCCCAGCTCGAGCAGCGGCCGCCAGCCGCGCGGGTGCCCCGCGAGCTCCTCGGCGAGCGACCACACCGCGAGGTCGGCCGCCCGCTGCTTCTCGATCTCGTCCGGCGGCGCGCTCAGCGGGTCCTCCGGGTTCGGCGACTCCTCGGCCCGGCGCCGCACGATCTCCGCGAGCGCGTGGAACGCGCGCTCGTCGTTCGGGTCGTCGATGAGCATGGCCCGCAGCGCGTCCTCGTGCAGGGTGTCGCCCTGGCGGCGCCCCACCGTCGGGCGCCGGGCCCCCACGGTCGAGGCGGACAGGGGTCGGCGGATGAGCTTGCGGAGGCGGGGCAGCAGAGCCATGTGTTCGACCATATCCAATGAGCCCGGCGTTCGACCGCGCAGCGGAGCGTTTGTGCACTCCCCACAACGAGCCCCGTATCCTCGGAGGATGCCGAGCCCCGCACCGACCAGCGTCTCCCGCGGCGAGAACATCCAGCGCGTCCGCGACGGCCTGGGGATGCTCACCGCCGCGGCGATGCGCCGCCTCGACGAGGAGGTGCCCTGGTACCGCCAGCTGCCCGCCGAGGACCGCTCGTACGTGGGCCTCGTGGCGCAGTCGGGCATCAACGCGTTCGTGTCGTGGTTCGCCGACCCCACGCAGACGCCGCACGGCGTCGGCGAGATGTTCGCGGCCGCCCCGCCGGAGCTCACGCGCTCCATCTCGCTGCAGCACACGCTCCAGCTCGTGCGGATCATGGTCGACGTCGTCGAGTCGCACTCCGACCAGATCGCCGCGCCCGGCTACGAGCGCGAGCTGCGCGAGGCCGTCCTGCGCTACTCGCGCGAGGTGGCCTTCTCCGCCGCCGAGGTCTACGCGCGCGCCGCCGAGGTGCGCGGCGCGTGGGACGCACGCCTCGAGGCGCTCGTCGTCGACGCGCTGCTGCGCGGGGACGACGACGACTCGATCCGCTCGCGCGTCTCGGCGCTCGGCTGGAGCGGCCGCGGGCAGGCCCTCGTCGTGGTCGGCGAGGCGACGTCCGGGCTGGACGACGTGCGCACCGCCGACCTGCGCCGCGTCGCCCGGCGGGCCGCCGGCGACGCCCTGGTCGGCATCCACGGCGACCGCCTCGTGCTCGTGCTCGGGGGCGAGGGCGACCTGGTGGCGGCCGCGTCCGCGCTGCTCGGGCGCTTCGGCCCCGGACCGGTCGTCATCGGCGGGGTCGTGCCGGACGTGAGCGCCGCGGCCCGGTCGGCGCGGGCGGCGCTCGCCGGCCTCGCCGCGGCACCGGCGTGGCCCCAGGCCCCGCGCCCCGTCCTCGCCGACGACCTCCTGCCCGAGCGCGTCCTCATCGGCGACGCGACGGCGCGGCGCACGCTCGTCGCGCAGGCCTTCCGCCCGCTCCAGGACGCGACGGGGTCGGTGCTCGAGACGCTGTCCGCCTACCTCGGCACCGGGCGCTCGCTCGAGGCCGCGGCGCGCCGGCTGTACGTGCACCCGAACACGGTGCGGTACCGGCTGCGCAAGGTCTCGGAGATCACGGGGTGGGACCCGCTCGACGCCCGCGAGTCGTTCGTCCTGCAGATGGCGCTCGCGCTCGGCCAGCTCGACGCGGCCGAGCGCCAGTGATCCGCGCCGTTTGACGATTCCCACAATCGCCCTCGGCGAGGTTGGTACGGGTCGCGACGCCTCGCGCCCCGCGCGGGGTGACACCGTGGGTCCGTGCTCGCCGTCGTCTGCCCTGGACAGGGCTCTCAGACCCCCGGGATGCTCGCGCCGTGGCTCGAGCTGCCCCGTACCGCCGACCTGCTCGACGCGTTCTCGGCCGCGGCCGGGACCGACCTCGTCACGCACGGGACGGCGTCGGACGCCGACACGATCCGCGACACGGCGGTCGCACAGCCCCTGATCGTCGCGGCGTCGCTCGTCGCGCTGCGCGCGATCCTCGACGGACGCGACACGACCGAGGTCGTCGACGTCACCGCCGGCCACTCGGTGGGTGAGCTCGCCGCGGCGGCCGTCGCGGGCGTGCTCGACGACGCGGGCGCGGTCGGGCTGGTGTCCCACCGGGCGCGCGCCATGGCCGAGGCGGCCGCGGCGGCCGAGTCCGGCATGAGCGCCGTCGTCGGCGGCGACCCCGACGAGGTGCTCGCCGCGATCGAGGCCGCCGGCCTCTTCCCGGCCAACGTCAACGGCGGCGGCCAGGTGGTCGCGGCCGGCGGGCTCCCCGAGCTCACGGCGCTCGCGGAGCGGCCGCCCGCCCGCACGCGGGTCATCCCGCTGCAGGTCGCAGGTGCGTTCCACACGCCGTACATGGAGTCGGCGCGCGCAGCGTTCGAGGAGGTCGCGCGCGGCTGGCTCGCCACGGACCCCCGGCTCCCGCTGCTCAGCGACGCCGACGGCGCCACCTACGACACGCTGGCGCCCGGCTCGCACGGCCACGGCACCGCCACGGACGTGCTCGCCCGCCTGGCCGCACAGGTGACGGCCCCGGTGCGGTGGGACCTGTGCCAGGCGACCCTCGCCGAGCGCGGCGTCACGGCGATCCTCGAGCTGGCGCCCGGCGGTGTCCTGACGGGTCTGGCCAAGCGGTCGCTCAAGGGCGTCGAGCTCGTGGCCGTGAAGTCGCCCGACGACGTCGAGGCCGCCCGCGACCTCGTCGCCCGCCACTCGGTCGCCGGCGGCGCCGGGGTGACCGCATGACCGCGCGGCGCACCCTGCGCCAGGCGGAGCCGGTCCGGTACTCCCGCATCCTGTCGATCGCGGGCGAGCGCGGCACCGAGGTCGTGACCAACGACGACATCGCGGGACCGATCGACTCGTCCGACGAGTGGATCCGTCAGCGCACGGGGATCGTCACCCGGCGCCGGGCGACCGCCGACGTCGACGCGCTCGACCTCGCCGAGGCCGCCGCCCGCAAGGCGCTGGACGCGGCGGGCCTCACGGGAGCCGACGTCGACGCGGTGATCCTGTCGACCATCACCTACTTCCACCAGACGCCGTCGGGCGCCGCCGTCCTCGCCGAGCGGCTCGGTGCGACCCCCGCGGCCGCGTACGACATCTCGGCGGCGTGCGCGGGCTACGCCTACGGCATCGGCCAGGCCGACGCGCTCGTGCGCTCCGGCGCCGCCCGCCACGTGCTCGTCATCGGCTCGGAGAAGCTGAGCGACATCATCGACCCGACCGACAGGTCGATCTCGTTCCTCCTCGGGGACGGCGCGGGTGCCGCGATCGTCGGGCCGTCCGACACGCCGGGCATCGGCCCGACCGTCTGGGGGTCCGACGGCGCCAAGGCGCAGGCGATCCGCCAGACGCACTCGCTTGCCGAGCTCGCGCAGGACCCGTCGCTCGGCATGCCGACGCTGCGCCAGGACGGCCCGTCGGTGTTCAAGTGGGCGAGCTTCCAGATGGCTCCGATCGCCGCCAAGGCGATGGCGGAGGCCGGCGTCGAGCCCGAGGACATCCAGGTCTTCGTGCCCCACCAGGCGAACATGCGGATCATCGACCAGATGGTCAAGCAGCTCGGGCTGCCCGAGACGGTCGTCGTGGGACGTGACATCGCCGACACGGGCAACACGTCCGCCGCGTCCATCCCGCTCGCCACGGAGCGGCTGCTCGCCGAGGGCTCGGCGCGGTCGGGCGACCTCGCGCTGCAGATCGGGTTCGGCGCGGGGCTCGTCTACGCGGCCCAGGTGGTCGTGCTCCCGTGACGCTCTCGTAGTACCTGACCCTGCGGTGCGGGAGAATCGCACCGCAACACCTACCGACCCGGTGCCGGACGGCCGGTACCCCGTTCAAGGAGAAACCCACCCCATGGCTTACACGTCCCAGGAGATCCTCGAGGGCCTCGCCGAGATCG
>JAPSLQ010000112.1 GCA_031180595.1 Isoptericola sp.
GAGTACGCGTACTCGAGGAACGACGTCTCCATCTCCGACGCGACGTCGATGTCGACGATCTTCTCGTCGAACGGCTCGTCGGTGGCGGGTGCGCTGGACTTGCGCGCCATGCGGTGCGGCTCCCTGGGTCTGGTCGTGCGGTCTGCCCGACGGTGGTGGTCACTCCGTACGGACGTTCGACCAAACCTTAGCCGCCGCGGCGCGCGGACCCGTGGAGGCGAGCCGGTGCACGCGGCGACCGGCGGCCACCGAGTACGTCGTCGCACCCACCGGATAGCCTGCGACGGTGGACGTACCCGCGGACGCGCCGAGCGACGGCTCCGCCGAGCATGGCCCCGAGTACCCGCTGGAGTGGGAGGCCGACGTCGTGCTGCGCGACGGCACGACGACCCACCTGCGCCCGATCCGGCCCGACGACGCGGCCGCACTCCAGCGCTTCCAGCAGTCGCAGTCGGAGCGCTCCTCCTACTTCCGGTTCTTCGCGCCGGTGCGCAGCCTCACCGAGCGGGAGCTGCGGCGGCTGACGCACGTGGACCACGGCGATCGGGTCGCGCTCGTGGCGGTCCGTCCCGGCGACGGCGAGGACGGCGGACGGCGCGAGGACATCATCGGGGTCGCCCGCTACGACAAGGTCGGCGACGGCGAGGCCGAGGTCGCGTTCAACGTCGCGGACTCGATGCAGGGCAAGGGCCTCGGCTCGGTGCTGCTCGAGCACATCGCCGCCGCGGCGCGCGAGCGCGGGGTGCGCCGGTTCGTCGCCGACGTGCTGCCGCAGAACTCCTCCATGCTCAAGGTCTTCCGCGACGCCGGGTACGAGGTCACGCAGCACCTCGACGACGGCGTCGTGTCGGTCGCGTTCGACATCGACCCGACCGAGCGGTCGCGCGAGGTCATGGCCGACCGCGAGCACCGCGCCGAGGCCCGCTCGATGCAGGGGCTGCTCTCCGCGCGCCGGGTGCTGCTCGTGGGCCCGGGGCCCGGGAGCCCGTCGAGCCCCGAGGCGCACCTCGCGCGGCGGGTGCTCGACGCGGCCGCCGCCGACCCGGGCGACACGGAGCTTGTCGTGCTCGGTGCGCCCGACGGCGTGCCGGACGCGCCGCAGATGGTCCCGGTCGCGGGCTGGGACGAGGTGGGCGACGTCGACCTCGCGCTGCTCGCCGTCGTGCCCGCCGCCGCGGTGGACGCCGTGCGCCGGCTCGCCGCGCACGGCGCACGCGGTGTCGTCGTGCTCGCCGCGGGCTACGCCGAGACGGGGGAGGACGGGCTGGCCCGCCAGCGCGAGCTGCTGCGCACCGCGCACGCGGCCGGGATGCGGGTGGTCGGGCCGGCGTCGTACGGCATCGTGACGACGACGCCGGGCGCGCGCCTGCACGCGAGCCTCGCCGAGCGCCCGCCCGCCCCCGGCGTCGTCGGCCTGTTCTGCCAGTCGGCCGCGGCCGCGGTCACGCTGACGGCGACGCTCGCTCGCCGCGGGCTGGGCGTGTCCTCGCTGGTGTCCGCGGGGCACCGTGCCGACGTGTCGGGCAACGACCTCATGCAGTACTGGCAGGAGGACCCGGCCACCGAGGTCGTCTGCCTCTACCTCGAGTCGATCGGCAACCCGCGCAAGTTCTCGCGCATCGCCCGGCGCCTCGCCGCCGTCAAGCCCGTCGTCGTCGTCACCGCGGGCCGCTCGGGCCAGGTCGTCCCGCCCGGCCACGCGGTGCGCGCCACGCACGCCCCCCGCCGCCTGCTCGACGAGATGCTGCGCCAGTCGGGCGTGATCCGCGCCGCGAACACCCACCAGCTCATGGACGTCGCGCAGGTGCTCGCCCACCAGCCGCTGCCGCAGGGGAACCGGGTCGGCATCCTCGCGTCGTCGGCGGCGCTCGCGGCGCTGGTGGCCGAGGCGGCCGCGGCGGCGGGGCTCGTCGTCGCGACGTCGTCCGACTTCCTGCCGCCCGACGCGTCCGACGAGGAGATCGCCCGCACGGTCGGCGCGCTGTACGCGCCGGGTGCCTGCGACGTCGTGGTCGCGGTCGACGTGCCGGTGGTCCTCCCGCGCACGGGCGCGGTCGCGCGCGCCGTCGCGCAGGCGGCGGCACGCACCGGACGCACGACGGTCGCCTCGATGCTCGGCCTGCACGGCATGCCGGACGAGCTCGCGGCGTCCGGGCCCGACGGGCGCGAGGTGCGCATCCCGGCGTTCTCCACGCCGGAGGACGCCGTGACCGCCCTCGGCAAGGTCGTCGAGCACGCGCGCTGGCGCACCGAGGACCACGGGTCGCACGTGCGGCCCGACGGCGTGCACGCGCGCCGGGCCCGGCGCCTGGTCGAGGGGTGGCTCGCCGCAGCCGAGGGCGACGCCACGCGGGTGCTGACCCAGGACGAGGCGGCCGAGCTCCTGGCCTGCTACGGGCTCGAGCTGTGGCGCTCGCGCCAGGTGCGCACGGCGGACGAGGCGGTGGCGGCCGCGGACGACCTCGGCTGGCCGGTGGCTCTCAAGAGCGCGTCGCCGGCGCTGCGGCACCGCACCGACCTGGGTGGCGTGCGGCTCGACATCGGCGACGCGGACGAGCTGCGCGACGACGTCGAGCGGCTCCGTCACGTCGCCGCGTCCGCGCTGGGCAGCCCCGACCCCGTGTTCGAGGTCCAGCGCATGGCGCCCGTGGGCGTCGCGTGCGTCGTGCGGACCGCCGAGGACCTGCTGTTCGGGCCCATGGTGTCGTTCGGGCTCGCCGGCGACGCGACCGAGCTGCTCGACGACGTCGCGCACGGGGTACCGCCGCTGACCGACGTCGACGTGGCCGGCATGGTGCGGACCGTGCGGGCGGCCCCGCGGCTGTTCGGCTACGGCGGCACACCGCCGGTCGACGTCGACGCGCTCGAGGACGTGCTCGCCCGCGTGTCGGTCATGGCAGACGACCTTCCCGAGCTCGCGTCCCTCGAGCTGTACCCCGTCGTGGTCGCGGAGTCGGGCGTCTCCGTGCTCCACGCCGCGGCGCGCCTGCGGCCCGCGGCGCGCCGGGCCGACGCGCTCCGGCGCGCCCTTCCCGGCTGACGCCGCCCGGCAGCGCGACCGCCGGTGGCCGTGCCGGCCCCGAGGGTGGGACAATGCCCAGGTGCCCAACGCCACCACTCGCAAGAACCTTCGTGACGAGCTGACCGCCCACGTCTACCGCGCGGGCTACTACCCGGAGCTGGTGGACGACGTCCTCGACGTCGCGCTGGCCGACGAGGCGGTCCTCGCGCACCTGGTGCAGGCCGAGACGACGTTCGACAACGAGGTGCGACGGCACCTGACCGTGCTGGCGCTGACGCCGACGCGGCTCGTCACCGCCCACGTCGACGACCACGAGGGCGACGCCGCCCACCCGTCGTCCGCCGCCGCGACGACCGAGGCCGTCCCGCTGGGCGAGGTCCGCTCGGTCGCCGTGACGCACATCGTCAACGAGCCGGCCCAGCACCGGCCCGGGGACACGGCGTCCGAGCTCACCCTCGCGATCGGCTGGGGCGCCGTCTCGCGCATCGACCTCGAGCCGGCCCAGTGCCCCGACCCGAACTGCGAGGCCGACCACGGCCTGACGGGCCAGCTGACCCCCGACGACGTCGTCGTGCGCGTGAGCGGCGCCGCCGAGGGGCGCGACGCCGTGCGCCGGGCGATCTCGTTCGCCCGCACGCTCTCCGCGGCCACCGGCGTCGGGGCTCGATGACGGCACCCGGCCTCGCGGCGGGGCTCGTCGCCCCGTCCTACGGCACCGCCTCGCTCGCGGCCGTCCTGCCCGCCGCGGCGGGCGCGCTCGGCGTCGACCTCACGACGGCGACCGGGCTGCGCTCGCGCGACTGCGCGGCCGCGCTGGGGGTACCGGCGACCGACCGCGTCGTGGTCGTGCTGGTCGACGGGCTCGGGCTGCACAACCTCGTCGAGCGGGGCGGCCACGCGCCGTTCCTGCGCTCGCTCCTCGGCGACGCGCGCTCGCTCACCTCGAGCTTCCCGTCGACGACGGCGGCCGCCCTGGCGACGTTCGGCACGGGGACCGCGCCGGGTCGCACGGGCCTGCTCGGGTACACGCAGCGCAACCCCGCGACCGGCGGCCTGGCGACGATGGTCTCCTGGACCGAGCAGTCCGACCCGTACCGGCCGGGCACCAAGCTGGCGGGGCCCATGCGGGCGGCGCCCGAGGACGTGCAGCGCGAGCCCACCGTCCTGGAGGCGCTCGCGGCCGCCGGCGTCCGCGTCGCCGCGCCCGGGCCGGGCAAGTTCGAGGGTTCCGGCATGACGCGAGCGGCGCTGCGCGGGCCGCGCTACGTCGTCGCCGAGACGCTCGGTGCGCGGGTCGACGCGACGGTGCGCGCGCTGCGCGACCCGGGGCTCGTGTACCTCTACCACGGCGACGTCGACAAGACCGGCCACCAGTACGGGCCCGACTCGTGGCAGTGGGGGGACGCGCTCGAGGCGGCCGACTCCGAGCTGCGCCGGCTCGTGCGCTCCCTGCCCGCGGGCACGCTCGTGCTCGTCACGGCCGACCACGGTCAGGTCGCCACGGACTTCGACCTGCAGAGGGACGTCGCCACGACGCCCGAGCTCGCGCGCGACGTCGCGCTCCTCGGCGGCGAGCCGCGCGCCCTGCACGTGTACACCGAGCCGGGCACCGACCCGCACGCGGTCGCGGCCCGGTGGCGCGACGTGCTGGGCCGCGACGCGGTCGTCGTGCTGCGGGACGACGCCGTGGACGCCGGCTGGTTCGGGCCCGTGGCGGACCACGTGCGGGACGCCGTGGGCGACCTCGTCGTCGCGACGACGGGGCGGGCCACCGTCGTCGACTCGCGCCTCCACACGACCGAGGCGCGGGCGCTGCCGGGCGTGCACGGGTCGCTCACCGAGACCGAGATGCACGTGCCGCTGCTCGCGCTCGCCGTCTGACAGGATCGGAGACCATGGCCGAGCTCGTCTTCTTCTCCGGGACCATGGACAGCGGCAAGTCCACGCTTGCCCTGCAGATGGACCACAACCACGCCGCCCGGGGCCGCACGGGGCTCATCTTCACTCGCGACGACCGGGCCGGCGCCGCGCGCCTGTCGTCCCGGCTCGGGCTCGAGGTCGACGCGCGCGAGGTCACCGACGACACGGACTTCTGGGACGTCGTCGCGGCGGAGCGCCAGGCGGGCCGGCTCGTGGACTACCTCGTGTGCGACGAGGCGCAGTTCTACTCGCCCGCGCAGGTCGAGCAGCTCGCCCGGCTGGTCGACGAGGTCGAGATCGACGTGTTCGCGTTCGGGATCACGGCCGACTTCCGCACCCGGCTGTTCCCGGGCTCCGCCCGGCTGATCGAGCTCGCCGACCGCTTCGAGGTGCTGCAGGTCCAGACGCTGTGCTGGTGCGGGGCGCGGGCGACGCACAACGCGCGCACCGTGGACGGCGTCATGGTCGTCGAGGGGGACCAGGTCGTGGTCGGCGACGTCGGCGACGGCGCCGGCGAGATCGCGTACGAGGTGCTGTGCCGCCGTCACCACATGCGGCGGATGACCGCCGAGGTCGCGCGGCGGTCGTCCGCCGCCGAGGCGCTGCTCGACCTCTGAGCGGCCGCTACTTCTGCGGGCGCGCGCCGCCGAAGACGATCTCGTCCCAGCTCGGGACCTGGGCGCGGCCCTTGCGTGCCGGGCGGCGCGGGCCGGTGCCCCGACGCGGGTCGGCGGCGCCCTGGGCCCCGCTCCGCGGGGTCGGTGCGGACGTGGACGTCGACGTGGACCCGGCCGTCGGGGCCGGCTCGACCACCGGCGAGACGGGCGTCCGCGCACGCTCGGGCGCGCCGGCCCCACCGTTCGAGCGGTCGGTCGTCGTCGAGGGCGGCGGAGAATGAGGCTGCTCCGGGCCCGGGTCGGGGGCCGTGCGCTGCCGTCGCGAGCCGAGGTCGACGACGGACGCCCCGGCGGGCTCGGACTCGGCGTCGGGTGGCGCCGTGCGAGCGCCGGCCGCGCTGGAGTCCGCCGCGACAGGGTCCGCGGGGGAGTCGGCGCGCGTGCCCGAGTCCGTGCCCGAGCCTGCGCCGACGGAGGGCGCGCCGTCCGCGCGGGCGTCGCGCGTCCACGGAGCCGGTACGTGCGCGACCGGCTGCGGGCCGGTCCGCGGCGGTCCGGGCACCCGGGGGACCGCGCCCGTCGCGGGCCGCGGCGCGGGGCCGGGGTCGAGGTCGAGGTCGAGGTCGAGGTCGAGCTCGTCGGGCTGATAGGCGTCGTCGGCCCGCCGCGCGCTGCGCCCGCCGGGCCGCTGGCCGCGGCGCCCGGCGAGGTCGTCGAGCAGGAGCGCGGTGGCATCCGTCGAGGCGTCCGGGTGCCGGCGGGCCGCGTCGCCCCGGGGCGCGAACCGGGCCGCGATCGAGGGCACGCCGACCATCTCGGGCGACAGCGGGTCGTCGGGCTGGGCGAGCCAACGAGCCTCGTCGTCGAGCGGCGTCACGACGCGCCCGCGGGGGTCGAACGTCCACCTGGCGCTGCGCTCCCGCTCGCCCGCGGAGAAGCGGACCTCCACGACCCACGGGGCCGTCCCCTCGCGTCGCGCGGTCCAGACGGCCTGGCCGGCCGCCACGCCGCGGGCCGCGAGCCGGGTGTCCGCCGCCGCGCCGAGCGTCGTCTCGGGGTCTCCGTCGATACGGTGCGCGCGCACCTGGCTGACCGCGTGCTCGCGCTCGGCCACGACCGGCCACTCGTAGCGCTGCACGTGCTCGACCGGGAGGCCGGACTCGGCGGCCAGCTCCTCCGCGGTCGCGCCGGCGCGCAGGCGCGACTGGAGCTCGCGAGGACGCAGCGTCGTGCGGGCCTCGGCCTGGAGCGCCTCGGTCAGGGGCCGGTCGCGGCGCACCGCCGCGCGCAGGGCCTCCGTGATCGGCAGGGCGTGTTCGGTGCCGTCGGGCGCGCGCAGGACGAGATGCTCACCGTCCTCGTTCAGCCTCACGAGCTCGAGCTCGGCCATGCTTCCTCCTCCGCCTCGCGGTCCCCGTCACCGGCGGCCGGTGCTTCGGCCGGGGGACCGCTGGCTTCGAGCGTGCCACCAGGGCGGGCCCGGACGGCGCAGGTACGCCGGTGTGCCGCCGATTGGTCGCCCGGCGCACGGCGCCGGACCGGCTGCGAGGATGGCGCCGTGGACGCGCTCGCCTTCGGTTCCGTCACCTTCCTCGAGGTCCTCGCGGTCTTCGTCGCCGCCGTCTCGGGCGGGCTGGCCGCCGTGCGCAAGCGGTTCGACGTCTTCGGCGTCCTCGTGCTGGCCTGGGTCACCGGCCTCGGCGGCGGCATCCTGCGTGACGTCCTCATCGGCGCCGTGCCGCCCGTCGGGATCTCGAGCTGGCGGCTCGTGGCCACGGCGCTCGCGGCGGGCGTCGTCATCTTCGTGCTGCACCCTGGCCTCGAGCGCATGCGCCGCGCGATCGTCGTCCTCGACGCCGCGGCACTGGCCCTGTTCGTGCTGCAGGGGACGGTCAAGGCGCTCGACCTGGGCACGGGCATCCTCGCGGCGGTGGTGGTCGGTGTCCTCACGGCCGTCGGCGGAGGCATCATCCGCGACGTCCTGGTCGGAGAGGTGCCGCTCGTCTTCGCGGACCGTCAGCTCTACGCGATCCCCGCCCTGGTGGGCGCAGCCCTGACGGCGGTGCTCTGGAACGCCGACCTGCTCGAGCTGTGGTCGGAGATCCTCGTCGTCGTGCTCGTCCTGGGCTTCCGGCTCCTGTCCCTCGGTCTGGGCTGGGTGGTGCCCGGCGTCGGTTCGGGCTGGCCCGGACGCTGGGGCCGCGGCTCGGGCAGGATGTGAGGGTGAGCACCGACCCCACGCCCGAGGCCGCAGCGCCCACCGCCCTCCCCGCCACCCCGCACACCAGCTCGTCCACCACCCCGCCCACCAGCTCGCCAACCAGCCTGCCGGACGACGCCACGATCGCCGCCCTGCGCGCGCTCGCCGAGGAGCTGGCGACCGAGGCCGGCGCCCTCGTGCGCGACGGCCGACCCGACCGCGTCGAGGTCGCGGCGACCAAGTCGAGCGCCGTCGACCCCGTGACCGAGATGGACCGCGCCTCCGAGGAGCTGCTCCGGGAGCGGATCGCCGCCGCGCGGCCGGACGACGGGATCCTGGGCGAGGAGGGCGCGGACGTGGTCGGGACGAGCGGCCTGACGTGGGTCGTCGACCCGATCGACGGCACCGTGAACTACCTCTACGGCGTCGCCTCCTACGCCGTGTCCGTCGCCGTCGTCGCCGGACCGCCCGACCCGGCCCGCTGGACCGCGCTCGCCGGAGCCGTGCACTCTGTGGTCGACGGCCGCACCTGGGCCGCGGCGCGCGGTCAGGGCGCGACGCGCGACGGCAGGGCGCTGCAGGTCAACCGGCCGGTCGAGCTCTCGGCGTGCCTGGTGGGCACGGGCTTCGGCTACGCCGCGAGCCGCCGCGCGGACCAGGCGCGCGTCCTGACCCACGTGCTGCCGCGCGTGCGCGACATCCGCCGGCTGGGCTCCGCCGCGATCGACCTGTGCCTGCTGGCCGAGGGGCGCCTCGACCTCTACTACGAGCGCGGTCTCAACCCGTGGGACCTCGCCGCCGGCGCGCTCGTGGCGGCGGAGGCGGGCGCGACGGTCACCGGGCTGCGAGGCGAGCCGGCCGGGTCCACCATGGCCGTGGCGGGCGCCGCGCCGCGTGTCGCGGAGCTCGTCCGGTTGCTCGAGGAAGCGGACGCGGACGGCCCCGGCGGAGCACTCTGAGCCGGACCGTCGTCGCAGGTGGGGGCCCGTGCGGCGGGGCGCGTGCGTGCCCTGCTCGCGCCCTGTCGCGAAATGGTGCACAATCCGGTGGCCGACCCGGGAACAAAACCCGACCCGCGAGCATTATCAGCGCGTACCGACACCGATATCACGGAGCGTGACCCCACAGATGGCAACCGACTACGACGCCCCCCGCAAGAACGACGAGGACGTGGAGCAGGACTCGCTCCAGGAGCTCCAGGCCCGTCGTTCTGACAAGAGCTCGGGTGTCGTCGACGAGGACGAGACGGAGGCCGCGGAAGGCTTCGAGCTTCCCGGCGCCGACCTGTCCGGCGAGGAGCTCTCGGTACGCGTGCTGCCTCGTCAGGCCG
>JAPSLQ010000113.1 GCA_031180595.1 Isoptericola sp.
CCGACCGGCGTACGCTCGACGGGTGCAACCCGCCGCCCGACCGCTCGCGCCCACGTACCAGGAGCGCCGCTGGGAGCTGCCGCCGGACGCCGTGGTCCACCACGGCACGGTCGACGACGCGGTGCGCGTGCTGGCCGGACGGACGTTCACCGCGCTGACCGGGGCCGGGATCTCGACCGACTCCGGCATCCCGGACTACCGCGGCCCCGGCTCGCCGCCGCGCAACCCGATGACGTACGAGCAGTTCGTGTCGAACGAGGCGTTCCGCCGGCACTACTGGGCCCGCAACCACGTGGGCTGGCAGCACGTGCGCCGCACGCTCCCGAACGCCGGGCACAAGGCGCTCGCGGAGCTCGAGGATCGCGGGATCGTGCACGGCGTCATCACCCAGAACGTCGACCTGCTGCACGAGGACGCCGGCTCGCGCAACGTCATCGACCTGCACGGACGCTACGACCGCGTGGTGTGCCTGCAGTGCGGCCGCGTCATCTCGCGCGCGCACCTCGCCGCGCGGCTCGACGAGCTCAACCCCGGCTTCCTCGAGTCGGTGCTCGACGGCGGCACGACCGTCGCGGACGCGGAGGTCGCCCCGGACGCGGACGCGGTCGTCGAGCAGACCTCGCACTTCCGCCCCGCCCCGTGCGAGTTCTGCGGCGGGGTCCTCAAGCCCGAGATCGTCTACTTCGGCGAGAACGTGCCGCGCGAGCGGGTCCAGCGGGCCTACGCGATGGTCGACGGCGCGGACGCGCTGCTCGTGGCCGGGTCCTCGCTGACCGTCATGAGCGGGCTGCGGTTCGTCCGGCACGCCGCCACGGCCGGGATGCCGATCGTCATCGTCAACCGTGGCGAGACCCGCGGCGACCCGCTCGCCACGGTCAAGGTCGACGCGGGCGTGACCGAGACGCTCACCGACCTCGCCGAGCGGCTCTGAGGGCGGCGGCGTGGACGACGCGGTGGTGGTGGGCTCGGGACCGAACGGTCTCGCGGCAGCCGTGACGCTCGCCCGCGCCGGCGTGCGCGTGACCGTCCTCGAGGCCGAGGAGACGATCGGGGGCGGAGCCCGCACGCTCGGCCTGGGCCTGGCGGACGGCGTGGTGCACGACGTGTGCTCGGCGATCCACCCGATGGCGTGGGCGTCGCCGTTCTTCCGCGCGTTCGACCTTCCCGCCCACGGTGTCGAGCTGCTCACGCCCGAGGTGTCGTACGCGCAGCCGCTCGACGGCGGCCGGTCCGCGATCGCGTACCGGTCGCTCGACGCCACGGTCGAGCGGCTGGGTCGCGACGGCGGTGCGTGGCGCCGGCTCATGGCCCCGCTCGCGCGCGAGTGGGAGGCCGTGGCCGCGCTCGCGCTGGGCGACAAGCGGTCCGTGCCGCCGGGCCTGGGCAGCGTGCCGGCGCTCGCGGGCGCGGTGCGGTTCGGCACGGCGATGCTGGAGCAGGGCACCCACGCGTGGAACGTGCGCTTCGCCGGGGACGAGGCCCCGGCGCTCCTGACCGGCGTCGCGGCGCACACCATCACGCGGCTGCCGTCGCTCGCCGGCGCCGGCACCGCCCTCATGCTGGGCGCGCTCGCGCACGCCTCGCCGCTGGAGGGCCCGGCCCCCGGCTCGCCCGGGTTCGACGGCGGGTGGCCGTTGCCGCGGGGAGGCACGGGCGCGATCACCGCCGCCCTGGTGGCCGAGCTCGAGATGCACGGCGGCACGGTCGTGACGGGTCACCGCGTGCGCTCGCGAGCGGACCTGCCGGCCGCGCGCGCCTACGTCTTCGACACGACGCCGGGCACCCTCGTCGACGTCCTGGGCGACTCCCTGACGCCCGCGGTGCGCAGCGCGCTGCGCTGGTTCCGGCACGGCGACGGCGCCGCGAAGGTCGACTTCGTGCTCTCCGGCCCGGTGCCGTGGGCGGACCCCGAGGTGGGCCGCGCCGGCACGGTGCACGTGGGCGGGAGCCGCGCGGACATGGCTCGCGCCGAGGCCGACGTCGCGGCCGGGCGGCACCCCGACCGGCCGATGTGCCTCGTGAGCGACCCGACCGTCGTCGACGCGTCGCGGGAGCACGCCGGCCTGCGTCCGCTGTGGACGTACGCGCACGTGCCGGCCGGCTCCGACGTCGACGTCACCGAGCGCGTGACGTCCCAGATCGAGCGGTTCGCGCCCGGCTTCCGCGACGTCGTCGTGACCTCGCGCTGCACGCCGGCCGCCCGGCTCCCCGAGCACAACGCCAACTACGCCGGCGGCGACATCGCCGCCGGCGCGGTCTCGATGTGGCAGATGATCGCGCGCCCGACCGCGCGCCTCGACCCGTACGCGGCCGGGGGCGGCGTCTACCTCTGCTCGGCGTCGACCCCGCCGGGGCCCGGCGTGCACGGGATGGGCGGCTGGCACGCCGCCCGGCGCGCGCTGCGCGACGTCTTCGGCGTGCGGCTCACGCGCTCCTGACGAGCCAGTCGGTGCTCCTCGCGCGCAGGTCGGTGATCCCGCCGCGCCCGGACGGGGACACCGTCGCGACGCGCGTCCCGGGGCGCAGCAGAGCGTCGGCGTACCGCGCGGCGAGCGTGGCCTCGGCCCGTGCGTCCTCCGCGTCCGCCGCGACGAGCAGTGCGGCCAGCTCGTCGGCGAGGCCGTCGAACGCGCACTCGTCGAGGCGCGGCACGACGATCCCGGCCTGCTCCAGCGTCTCGAGCACGGTGGAGGTCCCGGCGCGCAGCATCGGCCCCCACGCGTCCCACAGCAGCAGCTCGTCGCCCATCCGGTGCGCAACCTCGAGCAGCACGTAGTCGCGCACGAACGTGGTGCCGCCCAGGTCGGGCAGGCTCGGGTCGACGCCGTACGACGCCGGGTCCGCCTCGCCGGCGCGGACCGCCCGCCAGACCTCGGCCGCCGTCCGGAACGGGGTGCCCGGGCCCGTGGGCATGTCGTGCACGTCGAACGACCACGGACCGTCGGTGGTGAGCTCCGGGTCCCAGCGCACCCAGCGGTCACCGTCCCACTGCTCGACGACGACGTGGTCGTGCCAGAACGGCGGCGCGAAGTACCCCGCGAACCCGATCCGCGAGCGCGCCGGCACGCCGTGCTGGCGCAGCACCCCGAGCGCGAGCAGCGTGTGGTCGCGGCAGCAGCCGGCGACCTGGGCGGCCGGGGCGCGCACCGCGTCGAGCCGACCGGGCTGCCGCGCGGCCGCGGCGTCGAGGATGGACGCGAGCCACCGCCGGTCGGGGTCCTCGCGCTGCTCCGGGGTCAGCGCCGGCCGCCCGGCCCGGTAGTGCACGACGGCGGCACGCGCGGCGGCGCCGACGCTCGCCGGCTCCGGGTCGATCTCGGCGAGGAGCCCGGCGTGCGGGCCGGGGTCGGAGTAGGGGGTGTGCCGTGCGTAGGCGTCGACGTCCATGCCGTGATGACCTCCGTCGTCGTCCCGACTCATCGCTCCGCGGCCACCGTGCCCGACGCCGGTCAGCGGCGGCTCTCGAAGAAGTCCCGCAGGACGGCGCCGCACTCGTCCGCGCGGACGCCGCCCACCACCTCGACGGCGTGGTTGGCCCGCTGGTCTCGCACGAGGTCCCACACCGACCCGGTCGCGCCCGCCTTCGGGTCCCAGGCGCCGAGCACGAGCCGCCGCACGCGCGCGGCCACGAGCGCCCCGGCGCACATGACGCACGGCTCGAGCGTGACGACGAGCGTGCAGCCCTCGAGCCGCCACTCGCCGCGCGTCGCGGCCGCCTGGCGCAGCGCGAGCACCTCGGCGTGGGCCGTCGGGTCGCCCGTCTCCTCGCGGCGGTTGCGGCCGAGGCCGAGCAGCCGGCCGTCGTCGTCGACCACGAGCGCACCGACCGGGACGTCCCCGGTCGCGAGCGCGTGCGTCGCCTCGTGCAGCGCGACGCCCATGAGCTGGTCCCACACCGCGCGGCGCTGGCTCACCGTGCGGGGCGGGAACGTCCCGGGCGCCCACGGCAGCGCGAGCCCGGGTGCCTCGGCGTCCGACGTCACACCCCCAGGCTATCCAGGGCCGCCGTCCCGTGACGCGAGGTGCGGGCGAGCCCTACGCTGACGCCGTGGCAGCCACCCGCCTGCGCCGCGTCGCCGTCCTGGTGCTCGAGGGCGCCAAGCCGCTCGACGTGGGCATCCCCGCGCAGGTGTTCACGACCCGGCCGAGCATGCCCTACGAGGTCCGCGTCTGCGGACCGGCCCCGGGCCTGGTCCGGGGCGGCGACGGCCTGGCGTACCACGTCGCCGACGGCCTCGACGCCCTGACGTGGGCCGACGTCGTCTTCATCCCCGGCTACCGCCTGCCCGACCGCGAGGACCCGCCCCGGGCGGTGGTGGACGCGCTCCTGGCCGCCCACGAGCGCGGGGCGGACCTCGCCGCCATCTCCACCGGCGCGTTCGCCCTCGCGGCCACGGGCCTGCTCGACGGCCGCCGCGCCACCACGCACTGGCACTACACCAGGACGTTCGCGGCCCGGCACCCCCGCGTCGTCGTCGACGAGAACGTGCTCTTCGTGGACGAGGGACGGCTGCTCACGTCGGCCGGCGCGGCGTCGGGGATCGACCTGTGCCTGCACATGATCCGGCGCGAGCTCGGCGTGGCGGCGTCGAACCACGCCGCCCGGCGGCTGGTCGCCGCGCCGTACCGCAGCGGCGGCCAGGCGCAGTACGTGCCGCGCAGCGTGCCGGAGCCGCTGGGCGAGCGCTTCGCCGCGACCCGGGAGTGGGCGCTGCACCGGCTCGACAAGCCGCTGACCCTCGAGCTGATGGCCCGGCACGCCGTGGTGTCGCCGCGCACGTTCTCGCGCCGCTTCGTCGAGGACACCGGCTACACGCCCATGCAGTGGGTCCTGCGGGCCCGCATCGACGTCGCCCGCGAGCTCCTCGAGCGCTCGGAGCGCTCCGTCGAGCAGGTGGCGGCCGACGTCGGGCTCGGCACCGGCGCCAACCTGCGCCGCCACTTCCAGCGCGTCCTGGGGACCACGCCCAGCGAGTACCGCCGCACCTTCGCCCGCGGCGAGTAGCGCCCGGCTGCGCTCGCCCGGCAGCTGGCGAGATCCTTGCGGACCGTGGCGCTGCGGCCGCTGTCCCGCCCGGCGCCCGCGCGGGCATCCTCAGGGAGACCGACACGAACCACCGGGAGGGCACCATGACCCGCATCGCGATCAACGGCTTCGGCCGCATCGGCCGCAACGTCCTGCGCGCGCTGCTCGAGCGCCGCACCGACCTCGAGGTCGTCGCCGTCAACGACCTGACCGAGCCGGCGGCCCTCGCGCGGCTGCTCGCGTTCGACTCGACCGCCGGCCGGCTGGGCCGGCCCGTGGACGTGGACGGCGACACCCTCGTCGTCGACGGCCGTCGCATCGCCGTGCTCGCCGAGCGCGAGCCCGCGGCGCTGCCGTGGGCAGAGCTCGGCGTCGACGTCGTGCTCGAGTCGACCGGGCGCTTCACCAAGGCCTCCGCGGCCCGTGCCCACCTCGAGGCAGGTGCGCGCACGGTCCTGGTCGGGGCGCCGTCCGACGGCGCGGACGTCACGATCGCCTACGGCGTCAACACCGACGCGTACGACCCCGCCGCGCACACCGTCGTCTCCAACGCCTCGTGCACCACCAACGCGCTCGCGCCGCTGGCGCTGGTGCTCCATGAGCTCGCGGACATCGAGCACGGCTTCATGACCACGGTGCACGCCTACACGCAGGAGCAGAACCTGCAGGACGGCCCGCACCGGGACGCCCGCCGGGCCCGGGCCGCCGCCCTCAACATCGCGCCGACGACGACGGGCGCCGCCACGGCGATCGGGCTGGTGCTGCCGCAGCTCGACGGCAGGCTGTCCGGCGACTCGATCCGGGTGCCCGTCCCCGTGGGCTCCCTGGTCGAGCTCAACACCACCGTGGCCCGCGACGTCACGCGGGACGACGTGCTCGCCGCCTACCAGGCCGCGGCCGCGGGGCCGCTGAAGGGCGTGCTCGAGTACTCCGAGGACCCGCTCGTGTCGTCCGACATCACCGGCAACCCCGCCTCGTCGATCTTCGACTCGCTGCTGACCCGGGTCCAGGGGAAGCACGTCAAGGTGGTCGCCTGGTACGACAACGAGTGGGGGTTCTCGAACCGCGTGGTGGACACCCTCGAGCTGCTCGCGCGGGCGCGGCGCTGAGGCTCGAGCGACGAGCGGCGGGCCCCACCGGCCCCGAGGAACGGACGGACGGCGACCGCGGTCGTCGTGCGGCGTCCCGGTACGGTGGGGCCATGCGCCTGCACGTCGCCGACCACCCCCTGGTCGCACACAAGCTGACCGTCCTGCGTGACGAGACCACGCGGTCCGCCACCTTCCGCCTCCTCGTCGACGAGCTCGTCACCCTCCTGGCGTACGAGGCGACCCGGCACGTGCGCACGGTGCCCAAGGAGATCCGCACGCCGGTCACGACGACGACGGGCGTGGCGCTGAGCGACCCGAGCCCGATCGTCATCCCGATCCTGCGCGCGGGCCTCGGCATGCTCGACGGCATGACGCGCCTGCTCCCGACGGCGGAGGTGGGCTTCCTGGGCCTCCAGCGCGACGAGACCACGTACGAGGCCGTCACCTACGCGAACCGCCTGCCCGACGACCTCACGGACCGGCAGGTCTTCCTGCTCGACCCGATGCTCGCCACCGGCGGCACGCTCGTCGCGGCGATCGACTACGTGCTGCAGCGCGGAGCCCGGGACGTCACGGCGGTGTGCCTGCTCGCGGCGCCGGAGGGGCTCGAGGTCGTGCAGCAGGCCGTCGGCGACCGCGTCGACGTGCAGGTCGTGGTCGCCGCCGTGGACGAGCGGCTCAACGAGAAGAAGTACATCGTGCCGGGCCTCGGCGACGCCGGCGACCGGCTCTACGGCGTCGTCTGACGAGCTTCGCGCGCGGGCCTCACCGGTACTCGCACGACGAGATCCGCTCCCAGCGCCCGGCCGCCGCGGGATTCGCCTTCCCCTTGCCGTTCGGCTGGGCCTTGGCGTTCGACTGAGCCTGGCCGTTGGTCTGGCCCTTGCCCGGGGCGGGTGCCGAGGTGGACTGCTGACCTGCCGCGCCGCCGCGGACGACGAACCGGTAGTTCTCCCCGCGCCACGACGCCACCGTCCCGGGCGCCGCGGTCCGGTCGCGGCCGATCGGCGCGGCGCACCATGCCGGCGTCCCCGTGAACCGCTCGACCCTGAGGTCGTGCCGCGTGCCGCCCGCGATCGCGCGGAACGTCGCACCGTGCCTGCCCTCGACCGTGCCGGCGGGCACGGTCCTCCTCGCGCCCGCAGCCACCTCGACGGTCCGGTCGACGCCGGGGCCCACGACGCGGAACTCGACCGGCACGTTCGACCCGGTGTTGTCGAGCACCACGCCGACGTCGCGCCGCGAGGTGGGCCCGCCCGGACCGGTGTCGACCGTGACCTGCCCGACGTCGAGGCGCGCCGTGGGAGCGACGCGGGCGCACGACGTCGCCGGGTACCGGACGTCGCGCTCGTTCTCGAGCCGCACGCCCTCGATCTCGCGCTCGAGCCGCACCGTGGCCTTCCCGGCCGACGCAGTCACGACGCCGAGGTCGTACGAGACCTGTCGCGTCGCTCCCGGCGCGACCGTCGCCCAGGCCCCGGACCGCCCCTCGTGCAGCAGGCTCGCCACCGCGGCCGACCGGCCGTCGCTGCCCACGTCGGCCACCACGTGCACGCTGTCCTCGACGCACTCCGCCGTCACGCTGACGTCGACCGTCCGCGGCCACGCGTCGCCGGCGCAGCCGGCGAACGTCACGTCGACCGTGCCGACCGGCCGTCCGTCGGCGAGCACCTCGATCGTCTGCGTGCCCCACGGCACGTTGACCCCGACGTGCCCGACGACCCCGCCCCGCACCGTCCGCGTCCGCTCGACGCCGTCCACCGTCACCGAGAAGGTCACGGGGAGCGTCGAGCGCGTGTTGTCCAGCGGGATCTCGAACGTCCGGTACGAGACCTCGCCGGCGGCGTCGTACCTGCAGTCGCCGATGGTCCCGGCCGCGGCGCCGTCGACCTGCGGACCGACGGCCGCGGCGCCGTACGTGGCGACCGGGGCCGTCGGGGCCGTCACGCCGCTCTCGGGCGCGTCGCCGTCGTGGTCGTTGACCCAGCGGTAGAGCGTGAACACGGCGTCGCCGCCCTCGGACGACGCCTCCCCGGTGTCGACGAACAGGGTCGCCGTCTCTCCGGCGCCGACGCGCACGGGCGTGGCCGTGCGCCCGGCGGCCAGCATGCCGACCTGCATCGGCTCGCCGCTGCGGTTCGTGACCTTTCCCTCGACGCCGACGGTCCCGCCCGCGTTGACCGTCTCCGCGGTGACGGCCACCTCCCACGACGGGTCGTAGCAGTCCTGGGCGGCGTGCAGACCCGCGGGCACGGTCGTGCTGTAGGGAGTGCCGGCGACGAGGGTCGTCACGTGCCAGACCGCGTTCCCGCGCGGCACCCGGAGACCGTCGTGCATGTGCACGGTCGTGGACGCGCCCGGAGCGAGCGTCTCCTCCTGCGCCGCGACGCTGCCCGCGGCCTCGAGACGCACCGTCACGGTGCTCGACGACGTGTTGACGTACGTGCCCTGGACGACGGCGTCCGCCTCGTCCAGTCCACCGGTCGCCCAGCAGGTGGCCTCGAGCGTCCCCACGCCCTCGGCCACGCTCTGCCACGGCTCGGTGACGCTGACCGGCGCCTCGGCAGCGACGACGTTGTCCGAGGCCTCGAGCAGGGGCCGCACGGCGACCGCCGTCAGGCCGGCCGGCGTCTCGCCGTCGGCAACGACGCGGATCCGCGCCGAGCTCGTCGCACCCTGCGCGAGCGCCGGCGCCCCCGCGTCGGGGCGGCACGTCCAGCGGTCCTCGCCCGGCTCGCACACCAGCTCGCCGTCGGACTCGACAGGCGTCAGACCGGCCGGGATCGCGACGTCGACGGACCAGTCGCTCACCGCCGTGTCGCCGGTGTTGGTCACGTCGACCGGCACCCACGCCTCGCCCGGGTTCTCGACGACCACCGGGTCGTGGCTGGCCGCGGTCAGCTCGGGGCCGTACATGCCCACCGTCGCGGACACCGTCGTCGTGGTCACGGC
>JAPSLQ010000114.1 GCA_031180595.1 Isoptericola sp.
CGTAGATCTCGCGGACGCCGGAGGTGAACAGCGGTCCCAGCACCTTCGCCGAGCCCGCGGCCGCGTTGAGCCTGGCCTGCTCGGGGTTGCGCGCCCCCGGGATCACGGTGGAGACGCCGGGCTGCTGCCAGACCCACGCGACGGCAGCCTGGGCGGGCGTCAGCTCGGGCAGCGTCGCGCGCGACAGCTCGGTGAACTCGGCGGCGGCCTCGACGCCGACCTCGAACGGCACGCCCGAGAACGTCTCCCCCACGTCGAACGACCCGCCATCGCGGTTGAACGCACGGTGGTCGTCCTCGCGGAACGTCGTCTCCTTGGTGTACCGCCCGGACAGGAGCCCTGAGGCGAGCGGCACGCGCGCGATGACGCCGACGCCGGCGTCGGACGCCGCGGGGAGCACCTTCTCGAGCGGCTTGAGCCGGAAGGCGTTGACGATGATCTGGACCGTCGCGACACCGGGCCGCGCGATGGCGGCCAGGGCCTCGTCGACCGTCTCGACGCTCACGCCGTACGCGGCCATGACGCCCTCGGCCACGAGGGTGTCGAGGGCGTCGAACACCTCGTCCTGCGAGTACACGGGCGTGGGCGGGCAGTGCAGCTGGACCAGGTCCAGCCTGTCGACGCCGAGGTTGCGCCGGGACCGGTCGGTCCACTCCCGGAAGTTCTCGAGGACGTAGCTCTCCGGCACCTGCTCGGCGCGGCGACCCATCTTGGTCGCGACGGTGATCCCCGCGTCCGCGTGGTCGGCGAGGAAGGCCCCGATCAGCTGCTCGCTGCGTCCGTCCCCGTACACGTCCGCCGTGTCGAAGAAGGTGACGCCGGACTCGACCGACGCCTCGAGCACGGCGCGCGCGTCGGCGTCGCTCACCGCGCCCCAGTCGGCCCCGAGCTGCCAGGTTCCCAGGCCGACGACCGATACCATGCGGCCGGTCCGGCCGAGCACCCGATGTTCCATCGTTCCTCCAGTTCAGGGGGTCAACCCTCCTACGCTACGTCGATGCCGCCGGCCCGGCCTTCCGACTACCGTGTGAGCGTGAACACCACCCAGTCGATCCCCGCGCCGTCGGGCATCCAGCACCGCATCTCCTCGGGCGACCAGAGGGCGACGATCACCGAGGTCGGAGCCATGCTGCGCGAGTACACCGTGGGCGGTCGCGACGTCGTCGTGCCGTTCCGCGAGGACGAGCACGCCCCCGTCTACAACGGCGCCGTCCTCGTGCCGTGGCCGAACCGCCTGCGCGACGGCGTCTACACCGCAGGCGGCCAGGAGCTGCAGCTGCCGCTGTCGGAGCCCGGCCGCGGCACCGCCCTGCACGGTCTCGCCTGCTGGCAGCGCTGGACGGCGGTCGAGGCCGCCGACGACGCCGTCACGCTCGAGCTGGCGCTGCCGGCCCAGAAGGGCTGGCCGTTCCAGCTCGTCACCCGCGCGACGTACGCGCTCGGGCAGGACGGCCTGACGATCACGGTCCGGACCCGCAACGTCGGCGCGGGCACCGCGCCGTACGGAGTCGGCTTCCACCCGTGGCTCTCCACGGGCGGTGCCGCGCTCGACGAGTGCACGGTGCGGGTCGACGCCGCGACGCACGTGACGGTCGACGACCGGCTCCTGCCGACCGGGACCGAGCCGGTCGCCGACGACTACGACCTCCGCGAGACCAGGACGCTGCGCGGCCTCGACCTCGACGACGCCTGGACGGACCCGGTCCGCGACGAGGACGGGCGGGCGTGGATCCGCCTCGGCCGCCCCGACGGCAGCACGGTGGCCGTCTGGATGGACGAGTCCATGGACTGCTGGCAGGTCTGCACGGCCGACCACATCCCGGAGCACGAGCGCATGGGCCTGGCTGCGGAGCCCATGAGCTGCTACGCCGACGCGTTCAACTCGGGTGACCGGCTCGTCCACCTCGCACCGGGCGACGAGCACGAGGTCCGCTGGGGCATCACCCAGCTCTGACGGGTCGGCGGGCCCGGCCCGCGGTATGTTCCGGGCTGGGCCCGAGCGCCCGTACGCGGCCGACCGACCGGCGTGGGATCCGGTCCCCGGCGGCCGCCGTGACCGACAATGGCGCGCAGGATCGAGCAAGGGGCGGTGAGAGGTCCGTGGCAGGACGCGAGGTGCGCATCTGCGTCGTCGGCGACGAGCTCTGCGTGGGCGTCGGTGACGCCCGGGCGCTGGGCTGGACCGGCCGGGTCATGGCCCGCACGCGGTTCGACCGTCCGGCGATGACGTTCACCCTCGCGGTACCCGGGGAGACGACGTCGGCGCTCGGCGCCCGCTGGCGGGCCGAGACCGAACCGCGCTTCGGCCCCGAGGCCGACTGCGAGAACCGGCTCGTGGTGGCGCTCGGGCGGCACGACGTCGACTCGGGGCTCTCGGTCGCGCGCTCGCGCCTCAACCTCGCCAACATCCTGGACGTGGCCGACACGAGCCGGATCCCCGCGTTCGTGGTGGGACCGCCGCCGGGCCGGCCGGAGGACGGCGAGCGCATCGCCGAGCTGTCGGCCGCGTTCGCCGACGTCGCGAGCCGGCGGCGCGTGCCCTACGTCGACACGTACACACCGCTCGCGGGGCACGAGCAGTGGCTCGCCGACCTCGCGACCACCGGCAGCACCTACCCCGGGCAGGCGGGCTACGGGCTCATGGCGTGGCTCGTCCTGCACACGGGCTGGCACGCGTGGCTCGGCCTGCCGTCGGACGAGTAGGCACGGGCCTGTTCCACGTCCCCCCGCGGGGTGGTCAGGTGCGGGTGACCGTCACCGTGCCCGTGGTGACCATGGCCGAGACGAACGCCGGCGAGCGGCCCTCGACCGGCGCGTCGGCGTGGTCGACCGCGAGCGCCCGGCCCGTGCTCGCCAGCGCCGCCCCGTCGAGGATCGCCTGACCCGACACGCCCCGTACCCGCAGGTTCACGGGCACGCCGGCGTCGAGGCGCACCTCCACGGGACCGGAGACGCTCCGGACGTCGACCAGCGGGCTCGTCCCCCGAGCGGTGATCGCCACGGGCCCCGAGACGGTGCTCACCGTGACGCGGCCGAGCGCGCCCTCGACGGCGAGCGCGCCCGAAGCGACGGAGACCGAGAGGTCTCCGGCGTGGCCCGAGGCGGCGACGTCGCCCGAGACGGTGCGCAGCGACAGCGAGCCGGAGGTTCCCGACGCGCGGACGGCACCCGTGACGGTCCTGATCCGGGCCCCGGCGGTCCCCGTGACGTCGGCGACGGCACCGACCGTACCGACGTCGACCCGGACCGACGGTGGCACGACGACGCGGACCACGGCGCGCTCGGCGTCCTGGCCCAGACCGCGCAGGCGGTCGACCCAGCCCTGGAGGCGCGTGCCGTCGTAACCGATGCGCACCGTCCCGCCCGCGTCGCGCACCACCTGCAGCGGACGCGAGCCGACCTCCAGGATCTCGACGCGCACGGCCGAGGCGTCAGGGTCGGCCACCGTCTCGGCCCGGCCCTCCACGAGCCGGATCCTCACCTCGCGGGCGCCCTCGACGTCGATGTTCTGCGGGGCGGCGACGGCCCAGGACTCGGTGCTCATGCGTGCTCCTCACGTGCGGTGCTCGTGCCCGGACGAGGCGACCCTACCGCCGCGGGCCGACGACGCGACCGGACCCGATTGCGGGGCAGGCCCCGCGGTGTGGGACCATGTGTCGACCCCTCGTCCACTCTTCGTGAGGAGAGAACCATGAGCAAGCGCGGCAGCAAGCGCCGTGCCCGCAAGGGCAAGGCCGCCAACCACGGCAAGCGTCCCAACGCCTGAGGACGCCCGGAAGCACGAAGGGCCGGACCCGTCACGGGTCCGGCCCTTCGTCCGTCTCGGAGCGCGGACCGGTGCGTCCGGGCGGGCGAGGTCAGTACCCGCCGGCCGCGATCACGGTCAGCTGCTCGTGGATGCGCAGGCGCAGCGCCGCGGGCGCGCGCTCGGCGCACGAGCGCTTGACAAGCTGCTTGACGAGCTCCTCGGTGCTCAGCTCGGCCAGGCACGGGGAGCAGTGCGCGACGTGCGCGCGCATGCGCTGCTCGTCCTCCGGCGTCATCTCCGAGTCGAGGTACTCGTAGAGGTGCGTCAGCGCGTGCTCGCACTCGGACTCGCCGTGCGCGGACTCGTGCGGGATGGGCGTGATCACTGACGCCTCCGTCTCGCTCTCGAGGCTGTCGGTCATGACGTGGTCCCTCCGCGCGTCGCCACCAGTCCCCGCTGCGCCGCGTAGTCCGCGAGCAGCTCTCGTAGCTGCCGGCGCCCGCGGTGCAGCCGGGACATCACCGTCCCGATCGGCGTTCCCATGATCTCCGCGATCTCCTTGTAAGGGAAGCCCTCGACGTCCGCGTAGTACACGACCATGCGCCGGTCCTCGGGCAGCTCCGCGAGCGCGCGCTTGACGTCCGAGTCCGGCAGCCGGTCGAGCGCCTCGGCCTCGGCGGAGCGCAGACCCTGCGAGGTGTGCGACGCCGCCCGGGCGATCTGCCAGTCCTCGACCTCCTCGGCCTGGGACTGCTGCGGCTCGCGCTGCTTCTTGCGGTAGCTGTTGATGAACGTGTTGGTGAGGATGCGGTACAGCCAGGCCTTGAGGTTGGTACCCGGCTTGTACTGGTGGAACGCCGCGAACGCCTTGGTGAACGTCTCCTGGACCAGGTCCTCGGCGTCGGCGGGGTTGCGCGTCATGCGCAGCGCGGCCGAGTAGAGCTGGTCGAGGTACTGCAGGGCGTCGGCCTCGAAGCGGGCGGCGCGGACCCCCGGTGCCTCCCCTTCGGGCGCCCGGTCCGTGTCCTCGCCGACCTCGTCGACGGCAGCGTCCTCGTCGGCCCGCGCGCCGGCGCGGTCGTCGGTGGGCTGGTCCGCGGGGTCCAGCGGAAGGTTCTGGCTCATCGCTGTCGAGCCTAGCCCGGCCGGCCACCCCTCGTGCGCCGAGCCGGCGGCGGCCTTCGTCACCCCCGCGACGGGCTCGGGGACCGCGAAGAGCCGCACGGCGTGCGCGGGCGTCTGGCGTCGGGTGATGCTGGCTTCCACGTCTCGGTGCAACCTCCGCGACGGTCCGCGCATTCCCTCGCGGGCGCCCGACGGCGGTGGGGCGCGCCACGTCGTCGACCTGCGCCGGACGGCGGCGGCTACGAGGCCATCTCGTCGGCGCACGCGAACCGGCGCCGGTAGGCGACCGGGCTCGTCCCGAGCGTGCGTGCGAAGTGGTGTCGCAGCACGGCGGCGGTCCCGAAGCCGACCAGCCGGGCGATCTCGTCGACCGTCGCGTCGGTCGACTCGAGCAGCTCCTGCGCGCGGGCGACGCGCTGGCGCGCGAGCCACGCCGCCGGCGTCGTGCCCGTCTCGTCGCGGAACCGCCGGGCGAACGTGCGCTCCGACAGCACGGCCCGGCGCGCGAGCGCCGGGACCGAGAGCGGCTCCGCGAGGTGCTCGCGCATCCAGGAGAGCAGCCCCGACAGGGACTCCCCCTCGCGCGGCAGGGGGTCGACGACGTACTGCGCCTGGCCGCCGTCGCGCTGGGGCGGCACGACCATCCGTCGCGCGATGTGGCGTGCCGCCTCGGCGCCGAGCTCGGTGCGCACGAGGTGCAGCGCGGCGTCGATGCCCGCGGCCGTGCCCGCGCTGGTCAGGATGCGGCCGTCCTCGACGAACAGGACGTCGGGGTCGACCTTCGCCGTCGGGACCGTGGCGGCGAGCCGGTCGGCGTACATCCAGTGCGTGGTGCACCGGCGCCCGTCGAGCAGCCCGGCCGCCGCGAGCATGAACGATCCCGAGCACTCCGCGAACAGCCACGCGCCGCGCTCGTGCGCGCGGCGCAGCGCGTCGAGCAGCACGGGAGGCGGCTCGGTCTCGACGCTGTAGGCGACCACGATGACGACGTCGGCGTCCTCGGTCGCCTCGAGCCCGCGCTCGACGACGACCGGGAACCCGCCCTTGGTCGGCACGAGGCCGGGCTCGGGCGTGCAGAGCGTGAAGTCGAACGTCGGCCCGCCGGTGTCGCGTCGGTCGATGCCGAACACCTCGTACGCGATCCCCATCTCGAACGGAGCCACCCCGGGGACGACGACGGCCGCGACCTTCTCGATCATGCGCCCACCCTGCCACGGCCATGGCAGGATGTCGATGGATCATGGCACTTCCGCCACTCGTATCCGGATCTCGACGAGCGCATCGTTACTGCCATGACCGCTCTCCTGCTCCTCGTCGTCCTGACGGGCGTCGCCTACCTCGTCGCGCTCGGCGTCACGGTGCGCCGCGACGGGCTCGGCACACGTCGGCCGCCGCGCTCGCACCACGACTGGTGGGAGGGCGCACCCCAGGCCTGACGGCGGCGCTCGGGAAGCGAGGCTCGCACGCGTCTGCCATGGTGGGCACATGCTGCTCCGTCGTCTCGCAAGGCCGTTGCTGGCCACCTCGTTCGTCTACGACGGCGTGCAGGCCGCGATGCACCCGGCCGAGCACGCGGCCGCCGCACGCCAGGGCTCGGCGCTCGTCAGCGAGCGCCTCGGCGCGTCGCCGCTGAGCGAGGCCCAGGTCAAGGCGCTCGTGCGCGCGCACGGCGTCGCGACCGCCGTCCTCGGGCTCGCGCTCGCCGTCGGCAAGGCGCCGCGCACCGCGGCCCTCGCCCTCGCCGCGCTCACCGTGCCGCTCGCCGTCGTCAACCAGCCGTTCACGTCCGAGGGCGCCGAGCGCGAGGAGAGGACCGCGAAGTTCGCGCGCAACCTCGGCGCGATCGGTGCGGCCGTGATCGCCGGCGTCGACCTCGAGGGCCGCCCCGGCATCTCCTACCGCGTGAGCCATGCCGGCACGGCCGCGGCGCGCACGGCGCGCACGGCACGGCAGTCGGCGTCGTTCGCCTCGCACCGCGCCGGGGACTCCGTCGCCGCCGCCGCCCGCCGAGCGGAGAAGGCCGCGCAGCGCGCCGCGAAGGAGGGCCGCAAGGCGGCCAGGCAGGGGCAGAAGGCGCTCGCCGGCCGCGGGAGCTGACGCGGTGCCCCGCACCGAGACGCTCCGCCGCCGGGGACGGCCGCTCCACTAGCCTGGAGCCCATGACGAGCACGCCCGCCAGCCCCGCCACCGGTCCGTCCCCCGCGCCCGCGGCGCTGTGGGAGGCTCCGGTGGCACCCGGCGAGCTCGACGCCACGGTCGAGATCCCGGGCAGCAAGTCGCTGACCAACCGGCTGCTCGTCCTCGCGGCGCTCGCCGACGGTCCGGGCACGCTCCGCGGCGCGCTGCGCAGCCGCGACGCCGACCTCATGATCGCCGCGCTCCGGGCGCTGGGCGCCGAGATCACGGAGGGCGACGCGCCGAGCACCCTGCACGTCACGCCGGGACCCGTGAGTGGCGACGTCGACGTCTTCGCCGGGCTCGCGGGCACCGTCATGCGGTTCCTGCCGCCCGTCGCGGCGCTCGCCGACGGCCCCGTGCGCTTCGACGGCGACCCGGAGGCCCGCGTCCGCCCGATGCTGCCGGTGCTCGCGGCGCTGCGCGGCCTCGGGGTCAAGGTCACCGGCGACGGCGCGGAGTTCCCCACGCACCTGCCCTTCACCGTGCACGGCCGCGGGTCGCTGCGGGGCGGGGCGGTCGACGTCGACGCGTCGGCGTCGTCGCAGTTCGTGTCCGGCCTCCTGCTCGCGGCGGCGCGGTTCGACGACGGTCTCGCCCTGCGGCACATCGGCGCGACCCTGCCCAGCCTGCCGCACATCGAGATGACCGTGGCGACGCTGCGCGAGGTCGGCGTCGAGGTCGACGACTCGCGCGACGGCATGTGGCACGTCTCGCCCGGCCCCGTCGCGGCGCGTGACGTGCGCGTCGAGCCGGACCTGTCCAACGCGGCCCCGTTCCTCGCGGCGGCGCTCGCCGCGGGCGGGACGGTGCGCGTGCCCGGGTGGCCGGCGTCGACCACCCAGCCCGGGGCGATGGTCCCCGAGCTCCTCGAGCGCATGGGCGGGCGGGTCTCGGCCGAGCAGGCGTCCGACGACGGCACGCGCGTCCTCGCGGTCACCGGCACCGGCGAGATCCACGGCATCGACGTGGACCTGCACGCCGCCGGCGAGCTCGCCCCGACGTTCGCCGCGCTCGCCGCGCTCGCCGACTCGCCGAGCCGGCTGCGCGGCATCGCGCACCTGCGCGGGCACGAGACCGACCGCCTGGCCGCGCTCGCCACCGAGATCACCCGCCTGGGCGGGCGGTGCGAGGAGACGCGCGACGGCCTGGTGATCACGCCGCGCCCCCTGCACGGCGCCACCCTGCGCACCTACGCCGACCACCGCATGGCCACCTCGGCCGCGCTCCTCGGGCTGCGGGTGCCCGGCGTGCAGGTCGAGGACGTCGGCACGACGGCCAAGACGCTGCCCGGGTTCGAGGCCATGTGGACGCGCATGCTCGCCGGCGGGCGGCCCGCGGGGGCCGGCGCCTGATGGGGCGCCACGTCGCCGACGAGGAGGCGCGGTTCGCGCGCCCGTCCAAGCGTGGCTCGCGGCCGCGGAGCAAGCAGCGCCCCGAGCACGCCGACGCGGTCACCGGCCTGGTCATCGGCGTCGACCGCGGTCGCTACCGCCTCATGGTGGACGAGGGCACGGCCGACGAGCGCGAGGTCGTCGCGATGAAGGCGCGCGAGATCGGGCGCACGCGGGTGGTGGTCGGCGACCTGGTCGACGTCGTCGGCGACACGTCCGGCGACGAGGGAACGCTGGCGCGCGTCGTGCGGATCCAGGACCGGACGTCCGTGCTGCGGCGCACGGCCGACGACACCGACCCGTACGAGCGCATCGTCGTCGCGAACGCCGACCAGCTCGTCGTCGTGACGGCGCTGGCCCAGCCCGAGCCCCGCACCGGCATGATCGACCGCTGCGTCGTCGCGGCGTACGACGCCGGCATGGACGTGCTCCTGTGCCTCACCAAGGCGGACCTCGCCGACCCCGCCCCGCTGCGCAGCCTGTACGAGCCGCTCGGCGTCTCCGTCGTCGTGACGCGGTACGACGACGCGGCGGCGACCGAGGAGGTCCGCTCGCGGCTCGCCGGCCGGACGTCCGTGCTCGTGGGGCACTCCGGCGTCGGCAAGTC
>JAPSLQ010000115.1 GCA_031180595.1 Isoptericola sp.
GCCTCGACGACGTCGGGAAGGGCGGTGGGGAACACCTCGAGCGGCTGGGCGCGCAGCTCCGCGGGCGTCAGCCAGCGCATCTCGTCGAGCACGTCGCGCTCGATGTCGGTCCAGCCGACGTCGGACGGCTCGTGGCCGGCCGGCACGCGTGCGACGAAGAAGACCTCGTCCTGGCGGCAGCTCTCGGCGTAGAAGTGGAAGATGCCGGCGCGGGTCATCACGGGCCCCTCGAGGTCCTCTGGGGCCAGCTCGAGCCCGGCCTCCTCGCGCAGCTCGCGGAGGGCCGCGTCGACCTCGCTCTCGCCGGGGTCGATCCCGCCGCCGACGGTGAACCACCACGAACGCTCGGGCTGGTCGGCGTCGTGGCCGCGCACGAGCAGCACGCGGCCCGCATCGTCGAGGACGATGACGCGGGCAGCGCGACGATGGCGCACGCCGTCGGGCCCGACCACCCAGTCGGACCCGAGCGACGTGGCGCCGATCACCTCGTCGGACGTCACCAACCGCGCTCCGCCAGCCGGACCGGCTCGGGCTCGGCCTCGACGTTGATGCCGACCATGGCCTCGCCGAGCCCGCGCGAGACCTTGGCGATGACGTCGGGGTCGTCGTGGAAGGTCGTGGCCTGGACGATCGCCTTGGCACGGGCGACGGGGTCGCCCGACTTGAAGATGCCCGAGCCCACGAAGACGCCCTCGGCGCCGAGCTGCATCATCATGGCCGCGTCGGCGGGCGTCGCGATGCCGCCGGCCGTGAAGAGCACGACGGGGAGCTTGCCGGTCTCGGCGACCTCCTTGACGAGCTCGTACGGCGCCTGCAGCTCCTTGGCCGCGACGTAGAGCTCGTCGGCGGGCAGCGACGCCAGCCGGCGGATCTGCGCGCGGATCTGGCGCATGTGGGTGGTCGCGTTGGAGACGTCGCCCGTGCCGGCCTCACCCTTGGAGCGGATCATCGCCGCGCCCTCGGTGATCCGGCGCAGCGCCTCGCCCAGGTTCGTCGCGCCGCACACGAACGGGACCGTGAACTGCCACTTGTCGATGTGGTGGGCGTAGTCGGCCGGGGTCAGCACCTCGGACTCGTCCACGTAGTCGACGCCGAGGGACTGCAGGACCTGCGCCTCGACGAAGTGGCCGATCCGGGCCTTGGCCATCACGGGGATAGAGACGGCCTCGATGATGCCGTCGATCATGTCGGGGTCGCTCATGCGGGCGACGCCGCCCTGCGCGCGGATGTCGGCCGGCACGCGCTCGAGCGCCATGACGGCGACGGCGCCCGCGTCCTCGGCGATCTTCGCCTGCTCGGGCGTCACGACGTCCATGATCACGCCGCCCTTGAGCATCTCGGCCATGCCGCGCTTGACGCGAGCCGTGCCCACCTCGCCGACGCCGGTGCCCATCGTGCTCTCGCTCACTGCCTACCTCGCATTCGGTCGAAGGCGTGACGCTGCCACGCCCTCCCCCCATCCTAGGGCCGTGGCGTCACGCCCCCAGACCGTCCGGCATCTGGTCGTCGAGCTCCACGGTCAGCGGCACGGGCGCCCGGCCCGCCAGGTGCAGCAGGCGGACGTACCAGTGGCGGCGCGCCCGCTGCGCCTGCGCGACGGCCTCGTTGTGGAACCGGCGCGCCAGCTGCGCCCGGTACCAGGCGGCGGCCAGCCCCGCGAGCAGGTCGTCCCCGGGCGGGTTCTCGCGCAGCGCGACGACGACCTCCGGGTCGCCGAGCGCCGAGCGCAGCGTCGCGGACAGCTCGCTCTCCGCGCTCTCGCGCGCGGCGCCGAGCCCGTCCATCGCGAGCGCCTCGCCCGGGGAGGTGACGGGCCCCCCGTCGTCGAGCACGGCGAAGGCCGCGTCCGCCACGAGCACCGAGCTCGCGGGGTCGAGCAGGCCCGACGCGGCGAGGTCCACGGCGGCGCTCGAGCGCCGCACGAGCTGCGAGTCGAGCGCGATGCGCGACGCCGCCACCTTGCGGTGCAGGCGGTCCAGGCGCGAGGCGGAGACCCATGCCAGCCACACGACGACGGCGGCGGCGACGAGCACGACGAGGACGGTCTCGGACCAGGTCATACGCCGGCCTCCGGGTGCACGGGCCAGCTGCCGATCGCCTCGCCGGCCGCCACGGCCATCTCGTAGACGGCGAGCACCTGGTCGGTCACGACGGGCCAGTCGAACCGCCGCACGAAGCGTGCCGCCCGCTCCCGCCGCTCGCGCGTGCCCTCGGGGTCGGCGAGCGCCGCGAGGACGTGGTCGGCGAGGTCGTCGGGGTCGCCGGTGCGGAACAGCCGGCCGGCGCACCCGTCGTCGAGCACGCGGCGGAACGCCCCGAGGTCGCTCGCGACGACGCCCGAGCCGGCGCTCATGGCCTCCACGAGGACGATGCCGAAGCTCTCCCCGCCGGTCTGGGGCGCGACGTACAGGTCGACGGAGGCGAGCAGGGCGGCCTTGTCGGCGTCGGAGACGCCGCCGAGCCACTCGAACGACGCGGCGTGCTCGCCCAGCGCCGCCTCGGCGGCCTGCCGGCCGGCGTCGCCCCGCCCGGCGACGAGGAACCGCGCACCCGGCACCCGCGCGAGGATGCGCGGCGCCGCCGCGGCGAGGACCTCGAGGCCCTTGCGGGGCTCGTCGAGCCGCCCGAGGAAAGCGATCGTCGGTGCCTGCGGCGTGCCGGCCCAGCGTTCCTGCGGGGTCGCGTCGGCGAACGTGTCGACGTAGACGCCGTTCGGGATGACGACGGCGTCCCCGCCGAGGTGGTCGACGAGCGTGCGGCGCGCGTCCTCCGAGACGGCGATGCGCGCGGCGATCTTCTCGAGCGACTGGCGCAGCAGCGGGTAGGCGACCTGGAGCGCGCGGGACCGGACCTGGGCGGTGTGGAACGTGGCGACCACGGGCCCCTCGGCGATCCAGAGCGCCAGCATCGACAGGCTCGGCACCATGGGCTCGTGCAGGTGCAGCACGTCGAACTGCCCGGCGTCGATCCAGCGCCGCACGCGAGCCGCGGCGCGTGGGCCGAAGGCGAGCCGCGCGACGGAGCCGTTGTAGCGCACGGGGACTGCCCGGCCCGCCGGGGTCACGACGTCGGGCACGGGCGTGTCCTCGTCGGCCGGCGCCAGCACGGAGACCTCGTGCCCCTGCGCCTCGAGCGCCTGGGCGAGGTCGCGGACGTGGAACTGGACGCCGCCGGGGGCGTCGAACGAGTACGGGCAGACGATGCCCACCCGCAGCGGTCGGGAGATGGTCACGCCTCGCCCGCCTCCACCTTGGTGCGCGCGTACCGCTCGGGATCGAGGTCCGCGACGAACACCTTCTGCAGCATGTGCCAGTCCTCCGTGTGCTCGCGCAGGAAGTCGCCGACGGCGTCGACCCAGGCCTGCGTCATCGCGGCGACCTGCGCGCGCCGGTCGGACGCGTTCGGCACCGGGACGGCCGGCAGGAAGTGGATCACGACGCCCCACGGCGTCCCGGCCGCGCGCCGGCGGGCGCCCGACAGGCGCTCGTAGTAGACGCCGGCGGGCACGAGAGCCACCTTGGCCGCGAGCGCCAGCGCCGCGGGCCCGGCGGCGACGCGGGCCGGGTGGCCGCACAGGTCGACCTCGATGCCGCGCGCCGTGAGGTCACGGTCCGCCAGCAGCGGCACGAGCCGCGGGCCCGACTGCGCGCCGCGCACCAGGTTCCGGAAGACGTCGCCGTCGCCGAGCGGGAGCACGTCGATGCCGATCGAGCGGCGGAACGCGACGAACTCGCGGAACAGCGCCTCCGGCCTGAGCCGCTCCGCGACCGTGAGCACGGGGGCGAGGTGGGCGGCGGCGTACGCGCCGGCGAGGTCCCAGTTGCCCACGTGGCCCAGAGCCAGCGCCACGCCGCGACCGGCCGCGACGTCGGTGGCGATGTTCTCGTGGCCCTCGACGCGCACGCGCGCGGCGAGCTGCTCCCGCGTGGCCCCCTGCACGGTGAACGCCTCGCGGAAGTAGCGCATGTAGGACCGCATGCCGGTCCGCGACAGCCGGCGCAGCGCCCGGGCGTCGAGCTCGGGACGGACGCGGGCGTAGTTGGCCTCCATGCGCCGTACGCCCTCGGTCCGGCGCAGCCAGGTGAGGTCCGCGACGACGGCGAACAGCGCGCGGAGCACCGGTTCGGGGACCTTGGGCGCGTGGCGCCAGGCGAACGTGTAGACCTTGGCGACGTCGATGCCCGTCGGTCGGCCCATCACGCCTCCGTCCGGTCCGCGGGGCCGGCGCCGACGAGCTGACGGCGCACGGTGGCCACGCGCTGCACCACGGTCACCAGGCTCGCGGCCGCGAGCAGGGTGAGCACCACGACCAGGACCACCACGGGAAGCCCGAGCCCGACGAAGGCGGTCGGCGCGAGCGCGATCACGAGCCGGTCGGTGCGCTCGGCGATGCCGACGCTCGCGCTGGCGCCCACCGCCTCGGCGCGAGCCCGGGCGTACGGCACGACGGACCCGAGCACGAGGCAGGCGAGCGCCGCACCCGTCCCCCACCCGGCGTGGGGCACGTCGGGGTGCAGCACGAACCACAGCGTGATGCCCGCGAACACCGCCCCGTCGGAGACGCGGTCGAGCGTCGAGTCGAGGAACGCGCCCCACGGGCCGGTGCGGCCGGACGTGCGCGCCATGACCCCGTCGAGCGAGTCCGCGAGCGCGAAGACGCCGATCAGCAGAGCGCCGAGGAACAGGTGACCCGTGGGCAGCAGGCCGAGCGCGAGCCCGGTGACGGCGACCGTCCCGGTGATCGTGACGGCGTCGGGGCTCACGCCTCGGCGCACGAGGAACGTAGCGAGCGGCGTCCAGAAGAGCTGCATGGCGCCGCGCAGCCGGCCGAACACTCAGGCACCTCCCCGGGGCCAGGCGGCGGCCAGCCGTGCGCGCGTGTCGGCGAGCAGCTCGGGCAGCGCCTTGGTGCGGCCGACGATCGGCAGGAAGTTCGAGTCGCCCATCCAGCGCGGCACCACGTGCTGGTGCAGGTGCGCGGCGATGCCTGCGCCGGCGACCTCGCCCTGGTTGATCCCGAGGTTGAACCCGGCCGGCGCGTACACCTCGCGCACGACGCGCATCGCCGTCTTGGTCATCTCCACGAGCTCGCGCGTCTCGGCGTCGGTGAGCTCGGTGAGGTCCGAGACGTGCCGGTACGGCAGCACCATGAGGTGCCCGCCGTTGTAGGGGTACAGGTTGAGGACGGCGTAGCAGTCGCTCCCCCGGGCGACGACGAGGCCGGCCTCGTCGTCGCCCGTGGGGATCCGGCAGAACGGGCACTGCCCGACGCTGGCGTCCGTCGGCTTGTCCTGGCCGCCGATGTAGACCATCCGGTGCGGCGTCCACAGGCGCTGCAGGTCGTCCTCCGGTGGCCCGAAGGCCTCCGCGGGCTCCGGTCGCATCACACCTGCACCCGGTCGCGGACCGCCGTCACGATGCGCTCGACCGCCTCGTCGACGGCCACGCCGTTCTCCTGGCGCCCGTCGCGGTAGCGGAACGACACCGCACCGGCCTCGGCGTCCTCGCCGCCCGCGATGAGCACGAACGGCACCTTCTCCTTGGCGGCGTTGCGGATCTTCTTGCCGAACCGGTCGTCGGACAGGTCGATCTCGGCACGGATGCCGCGCGCCCGGAGCTTGGCGACGACGTCGGACAGGTAGCCGTCGAACGCGTCGGCGACGGGCACCGCCAGGACCTGGACCGGCGCCAGCCACGCGGGGAACGCGCCGGCGTAGTGCTCGAGCAGCACCGCGAAGAACCGCTCGATCGACCCGAAGAGCGCACGGTGGATCATCACGGGGCGCTGGCGCGTGCCGTCCGCGGAGGTGTACTCGAGGTCGAACTTCTCGGGCAGGTTGAAG
Source organism: Isoptericola sp. (assembly GCA_031180595.1). Lineage (GTDB taxonomy): Bacteria > Actinomycetota > Actinomycetes > Actinomycetales > Cellulomonadaceae > Isoptericola. The sequence goes on from JAPSLQ010000115.1 coordinate 5,844, forward strand.
TCGAGCTGGATGGTCGACATCTGCCACGTGCGGCCGATCGCGTCCTTGGCCTGGACCGAGATCTTGGGGCCGTAGAACGCGGCTCCGCCCGGGTCCGGCACGAGGTCCAGACCGGAGGCGGTGGCGACCTCCTCCAGCGTGCGGGTCGCCTCCTGCCAGACCTCGTCCGAGCCGACCGACTTCTCCGGGTCGCGCGTCGACAGCTCGAGGTAGAAGTCCTCGAGGCCGTAGTCCTTGAGCAGGTCGAGCACGAAGGTCAGCAGCGAGGTCAGCTCGTCCTTCATCTGCTCGCGCGTGCAGTAGATGTGCGCGTCGTCCTGCGTGAAGCCGCGGGCGCGCGTCAGGCCGTGGACGACGCCCGACTTCTCGTACCGGTAGACCGTCCCGAACTCGAACAGGCGCAGCGGCAGCTCCCGGTACGAGCGCCCGCGGGCGTCGAAGATCAGGTTGTGCATCGGGCAGTTCATGGGCTTGAGGTAGTAGTCCTGCCCGGGCTTGCGGACCTTGCCCTCGTCGTCGAGCTCCGCGTCGAGGTGCATCGCCGGGTACATGCCCTCGGCGTACCAGTCGAGGTGGCCCGAGACCTCGAACAGCCTGCCCTTGGTGATGTGCGGCGAGTTGACGAACGAGTACCCGGCCTCGAGGTGCTTGGTGCGCGAGTACTCCTCCATCACCATGCGCACGATGCCGCCCTTGGGGTGGAACACGGCCAGGCCCGACCCGATCTCGTCGGGGAAGCTGAACAGGTCCATCTCGCTGCCCAGGCGGCGGTGGTCGCGGCGCTCGGCCTCGGCGAGCCGCTCCAGGTAGGCCTTGAGCTCGTCCTTGCTGGGCCACGCGGTGCCGTAGATGCGCTGGAGCTGAGGGTTCTTCTCGCTGCCCCGCCAGTACGCGGCGGCCGAGCGCATGAGCTGCACGCCGTTGCCGATGAGCCGCGTCGACGGCAGGTGCGGGCCCCGGCACAGGTCCTTCCAGGCGACCTCGCCGCCACGGCGCACGTTGTCGTAGATGGTCAGCTCGCCACCGCCCACCTCGACGTCCTCGTTCGAGTCCGTGCCCGCGCCCCCCTTGAGCCCGATGAGCTCGAGCTTGTAGGGCTCGTCGGCGAGCTCGGCGCGCGCCTCGGACTCGGTCACGACCCGGCGGCGGAAGGTCTGGCCCTCCTTGATGATGCGCGCCATCGCCTTGTCGAGCGCCTTGAGGTCCTCGGGGGTGAAGGGCGTCTCGACGTCGAAGTCGTAGTAGAAGCCGTCCGTGACGGGCGGGCCGATGCCGAGCTTCGCGTCGGGGTTGACCTGCTGCACCGCCTGCGCGAGCACGTGGGCGGCGCTGTGCCGCAGCACGGCCAGCCCGTCGGGCTCGCCGATGGTCACGGGCTCGACGACGGTGCCCGCCTCGAGCTCGGTGCTCAGGTCCTTGAGCTGGCCGTCGACGCGCAGCACGACGACGTCGCGCCGGTCGGCGAACAGGTCGGTACCCGTCGTCGGCGTCGTCACCGTCACCGTGGTCACCTCGTCCGTCGCGTCCGCGTCGAGGGTGGTGGGTGGCATCGGCGAGGCGACGTCGGACACGTGCAGCTCCTTGGTTCGGTCAGGTGGCAGCGCTCGAGGGGCGCCGTCAGGTGACGGCGCCCCTCGATCGTACCGACCCGGGCGGACGCTCCTTCCCGGCCGCGCACGGGCGCGGCGGGGGACGCCCGGTCAGCGGTTGAGCTTCTTCGCCTGCTCGGCGGCCTTGTCGACCAGCCCGTCGGCCTTGTCGGGCGCGACGCGCTTGATCTTCTGCGCGACCGTGTCGACGTTCTCGTCGGTCGCGAGCCGCTTCGCCCGCTCGATGTTCTCGGGGGTGGCAAGCTTCTTGACCTTGCCGACCATGTCTCCCAGACCCATCGCAGCACCTCCAGGTGGCCACCGCGGGTGCGCTCCCTGCGCCCGCACCGACAAACGTACCGGCGTCCGCGAGCGCCGCGCCAGCGAGGTGGTCGGGCGTGCGCCCGGACCGGCGACGTCGGACGATGGGGCCGTGCCATCCCCCGGACCCGACGACGACGCCTATCCCGCGGTGGCGCGCACGGCCCCGACGCTCGCCGCGCTCGAGGAGCATCTCGTGCGCTGCCGCGCGTGCCCGCGGCTCGTCGAGTGGCGCGAGGAGGTGGCCCGCACCAAGCGGGCCGCGTTCCGCGACGAGGAGTACTGGGCCCGTCCGGTGCCGGGCTTCGGGGACGAGCGGGCCGGGATCGCGGTCGTCGGCCTGGCGCCGGCCGCGCACGGCGCGAACCGCACCGGCCGCATGTTCACGGGCGACCGCAGCGGCGAGTTCCTCTTCGCGGCGCTGCACCGGTTCGGGCTGGCGAACCAGCCGGTGGCCGTCTCGCGGGACGACGGCCTGGAGCTCTACGGCGTGCGCGTCGTCGCCCCCGTGCGGTGCGCCCCGCCCGCGAACAAGCCGACGCCCGACGAGCGGCGCCGGTGCTCGAGCTACCTCGCCCGTGAGCTGGAGCTCCTCGCCCCGACCGTGCGCGTCGCGGTCGCGCTCGGGCAGATCGGCTGGAACGCGCTGCTGGACGCGCTCGCCGAGCAGGGGTGGGCGGTGCCTCGGCCCCGGCCACGGTTCGCGCACGGCGCCGAGGTCACGCTGCGCCACTCCGCGCCCGTGCCCGGCGCCGGGGGTCGGGGCGTGCCGCCCGGCGCCGGCCTGACCGTGCTGGGGTCGTTCCACGTGTCGCAGCAGAACACGTTCACCGGGCGCCTCACGCCCCGGATGCTCGACGACGTGCTGGTGCGCGCTCGCGAGCTGGCCGGTCTGGGGGCGCTACCGTGACCGCCGTGACGAGCCAACGCCCGCGGCCCGACCGCACCGAGCCGCCCCTGCGCGGTGACGAGGCGACCACGCTGCGCACCTTCCTCGACTACCACCGCGACACGCTGCGCTGGAAGACCGCCGGCCTGACGGCGCAGCAGCTGCGCACGCCCCTGGCGCCGAGCGACATGACGCTCGGCGGTCTGCTCAAGCACCTGGCCTACGTGGAGTCCCAGTGGTTCCGCGTGGTGCTGGCGGGCACCGAACCCCTGCCACCGTTCGACACCGTCGACTGGGCGGACGACCCGGACTGGGAGTGGCACAGCGCGGCGGCGGACTCCCCG
>JAPSLQ010000003.1 GCA_031180595.1 Isoptericola sp.
CGTACTTCAGCAGGTGCGCGAGCGTCTTGTTGTCGGTGAGGTCGTTGACGCCGACGACCTCGACGTCCGCACCCGACTCCACGAGAGCCCGGTAGAAGTTCCGTCCGATACGACCGAAGCCGTTGATACCGACGCGGATGGTCACGATTGCCCTCCTCAGGGCGCGCCGGATCGAACCCGACGCACACGGTTGATGCCGAATTCTGCGCGCCCACGGCGCGCTGATGCTCTCGGACGCGACACCCTGGCCGCCCGCGACGTCACGCCTCCGGGCAACCTCGGGGTCACGTCGTCGTCACCTGACGCGTCGAGCCTATACCCATCGACCCAGGGCCGCCGCAACGCGTCGCAGGGCGAGACGCCTGGTCGGACCTCAGGTCTACAGGTCGAGGAGGTCGGGGCTCAGACCGGCCTCGGTGTCCGGGACGCCGAGCTCCATGGCCCGCTTGTCCGCCGTCGAGAGCAGGCGCCGGATGCGGCCTGCCACCGCGTCCTTCGACAGCGGGGGGTCGGCGAGCTGGCCGAGCTCCTCGAGGGACGCCTGCTTGTGCGCGAGGCGCAGCTCGCCCGCCTGGCGCAGGTGGGCCGGGACGTCGTCGCCGAGGATCTCGAACGCCCGCTGGACGCGCGCGCCGGCCGCCACGGCGGCGCGTGCCGAGCGGCGCAGGTTCGCGTCGTCGAAGTTGGCGAGCCGGTTCGCGGTCCCGCGGACCTCGCGCCGCGCACGCCGCTCCTCCCAGACCACGAGCGTCGTGCTCGCGCCCATCCGGCGCAGCATCTCGCCGATGGCGTCCCCGTCGCGCAGGACGACCCGGTCGATGCCGCGCACCTCGCGCGACTTCGCCTGCACGCCGAGCCGGCGCGCGGCACCCACGAGCGCGAGCGCCGCCTCCGGCCCGGGGCACGTGACCTCGAGCGCCATGGAGCGGCCCGGCTCGGTGAGCGACCCGTGGGCCAGGAACGCGCCGCGCCAGACGGCCTCCGCCTCGGCCGTCCCCGCGGAGACCACCTCGGGCGCGAGCCCGCGCACGGGCCGGCCTCGGCCGTCGAGCAGGCCCGTCTGGCGGGCGAGCGACTCGCCGTCGCGCACGACGCGCACGACGTACCGGTTGTGCTTCCGCAGGCCGCCCGCCGCGACCACGATGAGCTCGCTGCCGTGCCCGTAGAGGTCGGCGATCGCCTGGCGCAGCCGGGTGGCGACGGACTCGGTGTCGAGCTCGGCCTCGATCACGACGCGTCCGGAGATGATGTGCAGGCCGCCCGAGAAGCGGAGCGTCGCGGAGACCTCGGCCTTGCGGCACGAGGTCCGGGTGACCTTGAGCCGCGCGAGTTCGTCCTTCACCTCTGCCGTGAGCGCCATGGCGTCATGCTGCCACACGGGGCAAGCACCCCCGGCCGCCCCGGCGACGGCCCTCAGACGTCGCCGTAGACGCCCTCGAACACGTCGCGGAAGGCGGCCGCGAGGCGGAGCGCGTCGTGGCGCGGGGTGCCGTCGCCGCGCCGCACCTGGCGCATGACCAGTCGCGCCCCCATCGCCGCCGCGGCGTCGGCGAGCTCCCCGACGTCCTCGACCGCCGACGGGTCGGCGAGGACGGCGTCGATCCGCAGCTCGGGGGCGTGCTTGTGCAGCGCCTCGAGGTGGTCGGTCGCCGTCAGGCCCTGCGTCTCCCCGCGCTCGGCGCTGAGGTTGAGCGTCACGCACCGCCGGGCGGGCGTCGCGTGGAGCGCCTCCGCGAGCTGGGGCACGAGCAGGTGCACGAGCACCGACGAGTACCAGGACCCCGGCCCGAGCACGACCCAGTCGGCCTCGCGGACGGCCGCGACGGCCTCGGGGCAGGCCGGCGGGTCGGCGGGCACGAGACGGAGCTGGTCGATGCGGCCGTCCGTGACGGCGACGCGGCTCTGCCCGACGACGGTCTCGAGCTCGGGGCCCGCGACGCCCTCGCGCCGGACGTCGGCCTCGACGACGAGCGGCACCGCCGCCATCGGCACCACCCGGCCGCGCGCCCCGAGGAGCCGCCCCACCCAGTCCAGCCCCGTGACGGTGTCGCCCAGCATGTCCCACAGCGCGACGATGAGCAGGTTGCCCATCGCGTGGTTGTCGAGCTCGCCCTCGGACGCGAACCGGTGCTGCAGCAGGTCGCTCCACGTGCGGCCCCACTCGGAGTCGTCGCACAGCGCCGCGAGCGCCATGCGCAGGTCGCCGGGCGGCAGGACGCCGAGCTCGCCGCGCAGGCGTCCGGACGACCCGCCGTCGTCGGCGACCGTGACGACCGCGGTGAGCCGGTCGGAGACGTGCCGCAGCGCCTGCAGGCTCGCGGACAGCCCGTGCCCGCCGCCGAGCGCGACGACGGCGGGGCCACGCGTCCCGCCGACGCCGGCAGGGCCACGCAGGGCAGGACCGGTGCTCAGCTCGCTCACTCCTTCCCCAGGTCGCGGGCGGTGACGGTGACGCGGTGACCCAGGCCGCGCAGGCGGGCGGCGATCTGCTCGGCGATCGCGACCGACCGGTGCTTGCCGCCCGTGCACCCCACCGCGACCGTCACGTAGCGCTTCTCCTCGTGCAGGTAGCCCGCGAGCACCGGCTCCAGCGCGGCCACGTACCGCTCGACGAACTCGCTCGCCCCGGGCCGGCTGAGCACGTAGTCGCGCACCGGCTCGTCGCGACCCGTGAGGTGACGCAGCTCGCTGATCCAGTACGGGTTCGCGAGGAAGCGCACGTCCACCACGTGGTCGGCGTCGAGAGGCAGCCCGTACTTGAAGCCGAACGACACGATGTTGACGCGCAGCGACTCGGGAGCGCCGTCGGCGACCGCCGCCCGGACCTCGCGCGCGAGGTCGTGCACGGACAGGTCGGAGGTGTCGATGACGACGTCGGCCCGCTCCGAGATCGAGGCGAGGATCCGGCGTTCGGCCTCGATCCCGTCCAGGATGCGCCCGTCGCCCTGCAGCGGGTGCGGCCGGCGGACCTGCTCGAACCGGCGCACGAGGACCTCGTCGGACGCGTCGAGGAACAGGATCCGGTGGAGGACCCCGTTCTCCCCCAGGTGTCGCAGCACCTGGGACAGCTCGGAGAAGTACTCCCGGCCGCGCACGTCGACGACCGCCGCGATGCGCTCGACCGACGAGCCGGAACGCGTCATGAGGTCGACGAGCGGGACGAGCATCATGGGCGGCAGGTTGTCGACCACGAACCAGTCGAGGTCCTCGAGGACGGCCGCGGCGCGCGAGCGGCCGGCACCCGACATGCCGGTGATGATGAGGACCTCGGGCTCGCGACGCTCAGGGGCCGGCGTGGCCGCCTCGATGGCCGGGATGCCCGCGGGGACGGTGGTCGGCGAGGGCTCGGTCATGCGCCCAGCATGCCAGCCCGGTCCGCGTCGGGCGCGGCCGGGACGGTTCCCGCCTGCGGCGACGCCTGGAGCGCGGCGACCACCGCGGCGGCGGTCCGCTCCCCCATCCCGCGCACCGTCGCGATCTCCTCGACGCTCGCCGCGCGGAGACGCTTGAGCGAGCCGAAGTGGGTCAGCAGCGCCTTCTTGCGCGCCGGACCGAGGCCGGGCACGTCGTCGAGGACGGATGCCGTCATGCCCTTGCTGCGGCGACGGCGGTGCTGCGCGATGGCGAACCGGTGCGCCTCGTCGCGCACGCGCTGGAGCAGGTACAGACCCTCGGACGCGCGCTGGAGGATCACCGGGTAGTCGTCCCCCGGCAGCCAGACCTCCTCGAGACGCTTGGCCAGCCCGCACAGCGCGACGTCCGTGATGCCCAGCTCTTCCAGCGCACGCGCCGCGGCGGCCACCTGGGGCGGGCCGCCGTCGACCACGACCAGGTTCGGCGGATAGGCGAAGCGCTGGCCCTTCTCCACCGGGAGGTCGGGGTCGACCTGACCCGACGTCGGGCCGTCACCCGTGGTGCCGACCTCGACCTCGCCGAGCCGCGAGCGCTCCTGCAGGTACCGCCGGAAGCGACGCGTGATGACCTCGTGCATCGCCGCGGTGTCGTCGCGCGCGCCCTCGCCCTCGGCTCCGCGGACCGAGAAGCTCCGGTACTCGCTCTTGCGGGGCAGGCCGTCCTCGAAGACGACCATGGACGCCGACTGGTACGTCCCCTGGGTGTGCGAGACGTCGTAGCACTCGATGCGCAGCGGAGCCTGGTCGAGGCCGAGCGCCTCCTGGATCTCCTGGAGCGCCTGGCTGCGGGTGGTCAGGTCGCCGGCCCGGCGCGTGCGGTGCAGCGCGAGCGCGTGCTCGGCGTTCTTCCGGACGGTCTGGGCCAGCTCGCGCTTGTCGCCACGCTGCGGCACCCGGACCTCGACGCGCGCCCCGCGCAGGCCCGTGAGCCACGCCGTGACCTGGTCGACGTCCGGCGGCAGCACAGGGACCAGCACCTCGCGCGGGACCGCGTCGCGCGCGGCGGCGCGGTCCTGCGGGTCCGTGCCTCCGCGCAGCGCGTCCTCGGCCGACCCGTACACCTGCTGGAGCAGGTGCTCGACGAGCTCGGCGTCGGACACGTCCTCGACCTTCTCGACGACCCAGCCGCGCTGGCCACGGATGCGGCCCCCGCGGACGTGGAAGACCTGCACGGCGGCCTCGAGCTCGTCGCCGGCGAGGGCGAACACGTCGGCGTCGGTGCCGTCGCCCAGCACCACGGCGTTCTTCTCCGTGGCGCGGCGCAGGGCCTGCAGGTCGTCGCGCAGCCGTGCGGCGGCCTCGTACTCCATCGCCGCGGCGGCCTCGCGCATCTTCTGCTCGAGGCGCCGCTCGAATCGTGCGGTGTCGCCCGCCATGAAGTCGCAGAAGTCCTCGGCCAGCCGCCGGTGGTCCTCGGGGCTGACCCGGCCCACGCACGGGGCCGAGCACTTGTCGATGTAGCCCAGCAGGCACGGACGACCGGTCTGGTGCGCACGCTTGTAGACGCCGGCCGAGCAGGTCCGGATCGGGAAGACCCGCAGCAGCAGGTCGAGCGTCTCGCGGATCGCCCACGCGTGGCCGTACGGGCCGAAGTACCGGGTGCCCGGCCGCTTGGCACCCCGCATGACCTGTGCCCGCGGGATCTGCTCCCCCATGGTCACCGCGAGGTAGGGGTACGACTTGTCGTCGCGGTACTTGACGTTGAACCGCGGGTCGAACTCCTTGATCCACGAGTACTCGAGCGCGAGCGCCTCGACCTCGGTGCCCACCACGGTCCACTCGACCGACGCCGCGGTGGTGACCATCGTCTGCGTGCGGTGGTGCAGGTTCGCGACGTCCTGGAAGTAGCTCGACAGCCGCGCGCGCAGGTTCTTGGCCTTGCCGACGTAGACCACGCGCCCGTGGGCGTCGCGGAACCGGTAGACGCCCGGCGAGGTGGGGATCTCCCCCGGCTTCGGTCGGTAGGTCGCTGGGTCGGCCATGCGGCCAGCCTAGGTCAGGGCGCGGACACCTCGGTCGTGCGGACGGGAGCCGGCTCGAGGATCACCGGGAAGCTGACCGAGCGTGCGATGAAGCACATCGCGTGCGCGCGGTGGTGCAGCGCGGCGAGCGCCTCGTCGTTCGCCCGGGGCCCGGGGTCGACGACGACGCGCGGGTGCAGGGTGACGTCCGTGAACCGGCCCTCCCCGCGCGCCTCGACCCGCATCGTGCCCGTCGCGTCGTCCGTGTACTCCCGCACCACGACGCCCTTCTCGGCCGCCAGGTGCAGGAACCACAGCATGTGGCACTGGGAGAGGCTGGCGACGAACAGCTCCTCCGGGTTGTACCGGGACGGGTCGCCACGGTACGCGGGGTCGGCGCTGCCCGGCAGCGCCGGCTTGCCCGTGATGTGGACCTCGTGGTCGCGCGAGTAGGCGGTGTACGACGTCGTGCCGGGGTGCGCGTCGGCGTCCCCGCCAGGCTGCGGGGCGGGCCAGGTGACGGTCACGGCGTAGGCGTGGTGGGCTCCCATGCGCCCCAACCTAGGGCGTCAGGCGGCCGAGCGCCTACCGGCTCGCTCGTTCAGGATCTCGGCGAGGAACCGGCCCGTGTGGCTGTCCTCGACCTTCGCAACCTCTTCCGGCGTGCCCTGCGCCACGACCGTGCCACCGCCCGAGCCGCCCTCGGGCCCCATGTCGACGATCCAGTCGGCGCTCTTGATGACGTCGAGGTTGTGCTCGATCACGAGGACCGTGTTGCCCTTCTCGACGAGCGACTGCAGCACGCCGAGCAGCTTGCGGATGTCCTCGAAGTGCAGCCCCGTCGTCGGCTCGTCGAGCACGTAGATCGTCCGACCGGTCGAGCGGCGCTGCAGCTCGCTCGCGAGCTTGACGCGCTGCGCCTCGCCGCCCGAGAGCGTCGGTGCCGGCTGCCCGAGCCGCACGTACCCCAGACCCACCTCGACGAGCGTCGAGAGGTAGCGCGAGATCGCCGGGAACGCCTTGAAGAACTCCGCCGCCTCCTCGATCGGCATGTCCAGGACGTCGGCGACCGTCTTGCCCTTGAAGTGCACCTCGAGCGTCTCGCGGTTGTAGCGGGCCCCGTGGCAGACCTCGCACGGCACGTAGACGTCCGGCAGGAAGTTCATCTCGATCTTGAGCGTGCCGTCGCCCGCGCACGCCTCGCAGCGCCCGCCCTTGACGTTGAACGAGAACCGGCCGGGCCCGTACCCGCGGACCTTGGCCTCCTCGGTCTCGGCGAAGATCTTGCGGATCCGGTCCCACACGCCCGTGTACGTCGCCGGGTTGGACCGCGGCGTGCGGCCGATCGGGCCCTGGTCGACGTGCACGACCTTGTCGAGGTGCTCCGTGCCGGTGACGCGCGTGTGCCGCCCGGCGACCTGGCGCGCCCCGTTGAGCTGGTTGGCCAGCGTCGTGTAGAGGATCGAGTTGACGAGGGTCGACTTCCCCGAGCCGGACACGCCCGTGACCGCCGTCAGGACGCCGAGCGGGAACGAGACGTCGATGCCGCGCAGGTTGTTCTCGCGGGCACCGATGACGGTGACCTGACGCTCGAGGTCCACGGGTCGCCGGGTGGCCGGCACCGGGATGCTGCGCCGGCCCGAGAGGTACGCGCCCGTCACCGACCGCTCGGCCTCGAGCAGGCCGGCGTACTCCCCCGAGTGCACGACCTGGCCGCCGTGCTCGCCGGCGCCAGGGCCGACGTCGACGATCCAGTCCGCGGCCCGGATGGTGTCCTCGTCGTGCTCGACGACGATCAGCGTGTTCCCGAGGTCGCGCAGGCGCGTCAGGGTGTCGATGAGCCGCCGGTTGTCCCGCTGGTGGAGACCGATGCTCGGCTCGTCGAGCACGTACAGCACGCCCACCAGCCCCGACCCGATCTGCGTCGCGAGGCGGATGCGCTGGGCCTCACCGCCCGAGAGGGTCGCCGCCGGGCGCTCGAGCGACAGGTAGTGCAGGCCCACGTCGAGCAGGAAGCCGAGCCGGGCGTGCACCTCCTTGAGCACCTCCGCGGCGATGGCGTGCTCGCGCTCGCCCAGCCGCAGCCCGTCGAGGAACTCCTTCGCCCGGTCGATCGGCATGCGGCACACGTCCCAGATCGACTTCCCGCCGACCTTGACCGCGAGCACCTCGGGCTTGAGCCGCGCACCCTGGCACACCGGGCAGGGGACCTCGCGCATGAAGGCCTCGTACCGGTCCTTCGACCAGTCCGACTCCGTCTCGCGGTGGCGGCGCTCGATGAACGTGATGGCACCCTCGAAGCCGGTCGAGTACTGGCGCTCCCGGCCCCAGCGGTTGCGGTACCGCACATGCACCTGGTGGTTGCGGCCGTGCAGGATCGCGTCCTTGGCGCGCTTGGGCAGCGCCCGCCACGGCACGTCCATCGAGAAGCTCATCTCCTCCGCGAGCGCCGCGAGCACGCGCGCGAAGTACTCCGAGGAGGTCTGCGCCCACGGGGCGATGGCGCCGTCCGCGAGGGACTTCTCCTCGTCGGGCACGACCAGGTCCGGGTCGACCTCGAGCCTGAACCCGATCCCGGTGCACTCGGGGCACGCCCCGTACGGGGCGTTGAAGGAGAACGTGCGCGGCTCGATCTCGTCGAGCGTGAGGGGGTGGTCGTTCGGGCAGGCCCGCTTCTCGGAGAACTTGCGGATGCGGTCCCCGCCGTCTCCACCCGAGTCGCCCGGGGCGTCGACGAGCTCGACCAGCACGAGGCCGCCGGCGAGCCGCAACGCCGTCTCGACCGAGTCGGTCAGGCGACGCTTCACACCCTCGCGGGCCACCAGGCGGTCGACGACGACCTCGATGTCGTGCTTGAGCTTCTTCTCGAGCGTGGGCGGGTTCGTGAGCTGCACGACCTCGCCGTCGACGCGCGCGCGGGCGAAGCCCTGCGACTGGAGCTCCCCGAACAGGTCTGCGTACTCACCCTTGCGGCCGCGCACGACCGGGGCGAGCACCTGGTAGCGCGTGCCCTCGGGGAGCTCGAGGAGCTTGTCCACGATCTGCTGCGGCGTCTGCGACTGCACGGGCTCGTCGCACACCGGGCAGTGCTGCGTGCCGGCGCGCGCGAACAGCAGCCGCAGGTAGTCGTAGACCTCGGTGATGGTGCCGACCGTCGACCTCGGGTTCCGGTTGGTCGACTTCTGGTCGATCGACACCGCGGGCGACAGGCCCTCGATGAAGTCGACGTCGGGCTTGTCCATCTGGCCCAGGAACTGGCGCGCGTACGCGGACAGGGACTCGACGTAGCGACGCTGGCCCTCGGCGAAGATCGTGTCGAACGCCAGCGACGACTTGCCGGAGCCGGAGAGCCCGGTGAACACGATGAGCGCGTCACGGGGCATGTCGAGGTCCACGTTGCGCAGGTTGTGCTCACGGGCACCGGAGACGACGAGGCGATTGCTCACCGCAGCATCCTACCGGTGACCCACCGACAGTCGCACACCTGTTCTATAGGTCACACGTCCGGTCCGACGCCGGGAAGGAGCGTCGGCGTGATGCGCTCCTCGTGCACGACGGGCGCACCGTCGACGACCTCCTGGAAGACCTCGTACGCGGCGGCGCCGGGACGCTCGCTCACGACCCCCGCGAGCTCGACCTCGTCGCCCGCGCCCCGGTAGACGAGCCCGACGCCGTCGTCGGTCGCGTACGACGTGGGCAGCACGCCGCCGGCGACGGCCTCGTGCAGCAGCGGCCGCCGCCGTGCCTCGGTGTCGTAGTGGACGCCGTTGCCGTACGGGACGAACCCGAGCCCGTCCGTCACCACGGCGAGCTCCGGGCCGTACGAGTCCGTCGGCCCACCGGTGTGCCAGCACAGCGACCCCGCGCTGATGCCGCCGAGGACGACGCCGGCCTCCCAGGCGTCGCGCAGGACCGCGTCGAGCCCGTGCGCCCGCCAGACGGCGAGCAGGTTGACCACCGACCCGCCGCCGACCCAGACGACGTCGTGCTCACGCACCAACCCCGCGACGTCGTCGACGTTCGGCATCGTGAACAGCCGCAGGTGAGCCATGCGCATGCCCGCCACGCGGGCGGCCTCGTCGAGCTCGCCCTCCCACCACCGCTGGTCCCCGCTCGCGGTGCCGACGTGCAGGACGCGCGGCGTGCGGTCGGCACCGGCGAGGTCCGCGGCGTGCCGGACGAGCGGTCCGAGGCCGAGGCGCGTCCGGAGGCCGGGCACCCAGCCGCCCGACGTGGCGAGGATCGTGGGCTCGGTCATGGCCGGGAGCGTACTAGGACGCCTCGGCGGCACGGACGGCGGACGTGCTTGGATGCCGCCATGGCCACCTTCGCCGTCACCTACGTCTACAGCACCGACTCCGCCCGCCTCGACGAGTTCCGGCCGGAGCACCGCGCGTTCCTGGGCGACCTCAACGCCCGCGGCGTCCTGCGCGTCTCGGGCCCCCTGCCGGGCACGGACGACGCGCCCGTGGGCGCCCTGCTGGTGATCGAGGCGGACGACGTCGCGGGCGCGCTCGCGACGCTCGACGCCGACCCGTTCCGGCGCGAGGGGCTCGTCGTCGGACGCTCCGCCCGCGAGTGGGTGCCGGTGATCGGCGGCTTCGCCGCCTGAGCCCGGCTCAGGCCTCCCGGGCCGGCGCCCCGGACCCGAGCGCCTCGGCCTCGAGCGCCCCGGCCGCCTCGCGCTCGAGCTCGTGTGCGGCCAGCGCCGCCGTGCGGGCCGTCTTGAGCAGGCTCGCCACCGTCGCGATCACGAGCGAACCGATGATCACGGTGAGCGACAGCCAGATCGGGATCTCGGGCGCCCACCCGATGTGCTCGCCGCCGTTGACGAACGGCAGCGTGTTCTCGTGCATGGCCTCGAAGATCAGCTTGACGCCGATGAAGCCGAGGACCACGGCGAGCGCCAGCGGCAGGTACACGAGGCGTTCCAGCAGGCCGCCGAGGAGGAAGTAGAGCTGGCGCAGGCCCATGAGCGCGAAGACGTTCGTGGTGAACACGATGAACGGGTCCTTGGTGAGCCCGAAGATCGCGGGAATCGAGTCGAGCGCGAACAGCAGGTCCGTCGTCCCGATCGCGACGAACACGACGAGCATCGGCGTGAACAGGCGGCGGCCGTCGACGACGGTGCGCACGCGGGCGCCGTCGTACTGCTCGGAGACGGGCACCAGGCGCCGCAGCAGCCGGATCGCGACGTTCTCCTTGTACTCCTCGTCCTCGTCCCCGCCGGCGACGAGCTTGACCGCCGTGTAGACGAGGAAGGCGCCGAACAGGTAGAAGACCCACACGAACTGCTCGATGATCGCCGCGCCGGCGAGGATGAACCCGGCACGCAGGACCAGCGCGACGATGATGCCCACCATCAGCACCTTCTGCTGCTGCTCCCGGGGCACCGCGAAGCGCGACATGATGATGACGAAGACGAACAGGTTGTCGATGCTCAGCGAGTACTCGGTCAGCCACCCGGCGTAGAACTCGCCGGCCGGCGCTCCCCCGCCCACGGCGGCCACGACGAGCCCGAAGACGACGGCGAGACCCACGTAGAACGAGACCCAGATCGCGCTCTCGCGCATGCTCGGGACGTGCGGTCGTCGGGCGACGATCGCCAGGTCGGCCAGGAGCAGGACGAGGATGGCGGACAGCGCCGAGGCCTCGAACCACAGCGGCAGCTCGTGGATCACGCCTTGTCGCCCACGTCCTGGCCCACCTTGGCGCGGCGACCGCTGAGCAGCGACGCGACCGTGGTGATCGTGAGGACCACGACGATGAACCCGAGCGACAGCGACGTCGGGATCTCGGGGATGACCTCGACGTGGTGGCCCCCGTTGATGAACGCGAGCTCGTTGGTGTGCAGGGCGTGGATGACCAGCTTGACGCCGATGAACCCGAGGATCGCGGCGAGCCCGTAGTTGAGGTAGACGAGCCGGTCGAGCAGGCCGTCGACGAGGAAGTACAGCTGGCGAAGGCCCAGCAGCGAGAAGGCGTTCGCGGTGAACACGAGGTACGCCTCCTGCGTGAGGCCGAAGATCGCCGGGATCGAGTCGACGGCGAACAGCAGGTCCGCGCTGCCGATCGCGACCATCACGATGAGCATCGGCGTGATGTACCGCCGCCCGTCCACCTTGACCGTCATGCGGTCCTGGACGTACGAGTCGGTGGTCGGCAGCAGGCGGCGCGTGAGCCGCAGGAACGCGTTCTCCGTGTACTCCTCGTCGTGGTCCGTGCCCGCACGCGCCTGGGCGATGGCCGTCCAGACCAGGAAGGCCCCGAAGACGTAGAAGACCCAGCTGAAGTTCTCGATGAGCGCCACGCCGGCGACGATGAAGAGCGTGCGCAGCACGAGCGCGATGGTGATGCCGATCAGCAGCACCCGCTGCTGGTACTCCCGGGGCACCCGGAAGCTCGTCATGATCAGGACGAACACGAACAGGTTGTCGACGCTGAGCGACTTCTCGGTGATGTAGCCCGCGAAGTACTCACCCCCGTACCTGCCACCCCAGACGGCCAGGACGACGAGGCCGAACACGACGGCCACCCCGACGTACGCGAGCGACCACCAGGCCGACTCGCGCAGCGACGGCGCGTGCGGCGTGCGCACGTGGCCGACGTAGTCGACGGCCAGCATCACCAGGATGACGGCGACGGTAACGATCCATACCCACACGGGTACGTCCACAGGTTCCCCCTCCGGTACGTAGGACTGAGCACCGGAGGTCTTCTCCGCCCGCGCCTACCGAGGCACTGGGCGGGTGGGACCGAACCAGCGTCGACGCCGGTCGTGATGACGATCCCACCGCTTGCGGAGTACTCCCCTCCAACGACGTGCAAGCATACGACACGTCTCAGGCGGTGGCCGCCTGCATCTGCCGCAGCTCCTTCTTCAGGCCCGAGATCTCGTCGCGCAGGCGCGCGGCGACCTCGAACTGGAGCTCGGCGGCCGCCGCGTGCATCTGGTCGCTGAGCTCCTGGATGAGCTCGGCGAGCTCGCCGGCGGCGACGCCCGCCAGGCGGTTGCCCGTCGTCGCGCCCTCCTTGGGCGCACCCGGGACCGGCGCCTTGCCCTTGCCCGTGGCGGTCGTCTTGCGGTAGCCGCCCGCCAGCAGCTGCGCGGTGTCGATGTCCTCGCGCGCGAGCATGTCGGTGACGTCGGCGATCTTCTTGCGCAGCGGCTGCGGGTCGATCCCGCGCTCGGCGTTGTAGGCGACCTGCTTGGCCCGGCGGCGGTTGGTCTCGTCGATCGCGAACCGCATCGCGGGCGTGACCTTGTCCGCGTACATGTGGACCTGGCCGGTGACGTTGCGGGCCGCGCGGCCGATCGTCTGGATGAGCGACCGTTCCGAGCGGAGGAAGCCCTCCTTGTCGGCGTCGAGGATGGCCACGAGCGACACCTCGGGCAGGTCGAGGCCCTCGCGGAGCAGGTTGATGCCGACGAGCACGTCGTACTCCCCGAGCCGGAGCTCGCGCAGCAGCTCGACGCGTCGGAGCGTGTCGACCTCGGAGTGCAGGTAGCGGACCCGCACGTCCTTCTCCAGGAAGTAGTCGGTGAGGTCCTCGGCCATCTTCTTGGTCAGCGTCGTGACCAGGACGCGCTCGTCCCGGTCGACGCGCTCGCGGATCTCGTGCAGCAGGTCGTCGATCTGGCCGGTCGTCGGCTTGACCACGACCTCCGGGTCCACGAGGCCTGTCGGACGGATGATCTGCTCCACGACGCCGTCCGACATCGACAGCTCGTAGTCGCCGGGCGTGGCGGACAGGTAGACCGTCTGCCCGATCCGCTCGACGAACTCCTCCCAGCGCAGCGGCCGGTTGTCCATCGCGCTCGGCAGGCGGAAGCCGTGCTCGACCAGCGAGCGCTTGCGCGACATGTCGCCCTCGAACATGGCACCGATCTGCGGCACCGTGACGTGCGACTCGTCGATGACGAGCAGGAAGTCCTCGGGGAAGTAGTCGAGCAGCGTGTTCGGCGGCGACCCCGCCTCGCGCCCGTCGATGTGCCGCGAGTAGTTCTCGATGCCGTTGCAGGTGCCGATCGAGCGCATCATCTCGATGTCGTAGCTGGTCCGCATGCGCAGGCGCTGGGCCTCGAGCAGCTTGTTCTGGCGCTCGAGCTCGGCGAGCCGCTCCTCGAGCTCTGTCTCGATGCTCGCGATGGCGCGCTCCATGCGCTCGGGGCCGGCGACGTAGTGGGTCGCCGGGAACAGGTACACGCTCTGCTCGTCACGGATCACCTCGCCCGTGAGCGGGTGCAGCGTCTGGATCGCCTCGATCTCGTCGCCGAACATCTCGATGCGTACCGCGAGCTCCTCGTACACCGGGATGATCTCGACAGTGTCACCCCGCACGCGGAAGGTGCCGCGCGTGAACGCCATGTCGTTGCGCGTGTACTGCATCTGCACGAACCGCCGCAGCATGTCGTCCCGGTCGACGACGTCGCCGACGTCGAGCCGGACCATGCGGTCGACGTACTCCTGCGGCGTGCCGAGGCCGTAGATGCACGACACGGACGCGACCACGACCGTGTCCCGCCGGGTGAGCAGGGAGGACGTCGCCGAGTGACGCAGCCGCTCGACCTCGTCGTTGATCGACGAGTCCTTCTCGATGTAGGTGTCCGTCTGCGCGATGTACGCCTCAGGCTGGTAGTAGTCGTAGTACGACACGAAGTACTCGACCGCGTTGTTGGGCAGCAGCTCGCGGAACTCGGTCGCGAGCTGCGCGGCGAGCGTCTTGTTGGGTGCCATGACGAGCGTGGGCCGCTGCAGCTGCTCGATGAGCCACGCCGTGGTGGCGCTCTTCCCGGTGCCCGTGGCACCGAGCAGCACGACGTCCTTCTCGCCCGCCCGGATGCGCTCGGCGAGCTGGGCGATCGCGCCGGGCTGGTCGCCGGACGGCACGAACTCGGAGACCACCTCGAAGGGGGCCACCGCACGCTGCAGGTCGGTCACGGGTCGCATGGCTCTACGGTAGGCCGTGCCTCCGACAGGCGGGGCCGGCCGAGGCTCAGTGCTCCGCGCCGCCCGCGAGCGCCGGCTCGGTGAGCCGCCCGGCCGCGTGCTCCAGGGCGGCGCCGGCCACCAGCCCGAGGGCGCGCGCCGCACGCCCCACCGGCACGACGTCGGCGCGCGGCACGTGCACGAAACCCGCGCGCACGCCGTCGCGCCCGGCGAGCAGGTGCTCGAGCGCGTAGAACGTGGCGTTGCACACGTACGTGCCGGCGGTGTTGCTCACGACCGCGGGGATTCCGGCGTCGCGCAGGGCGACGAGCGCCGCCTTGAGCGGCAGGGTGCTCAGGTAGGCGACGGGCCCGCCGGGGACGACGGGCTCGTCGACCGGCTGCTCGCCGGCGTTGTCGGGGATCCGGGCGTCGGTCACGTTGACCGCGACCCGCTCGAGCCGTACGGCGTCCGTGCCGGCGGCCAGGCCCGTGCACACGACGACGTCCGGCGCGTGCTCCTCGAGCGCCGCGGCGAGCCGCGCGGGCGCCCCGGCGAACGTGACCGGCAACCGCACGGCGACGAGCTCGTGCGGCCCCTCCCAGCGTGCGGAGAGCGCCTGCACCGCCTCCCAGGACTCGTTGACCTCGGAGCCCCCGAACGGCTCGAAGCCGGTGAGCAGGACCTTCACGCGCGCTCGGCCTCCTCCGCGGCGACCACCTCGGCGACCTCGCGCCGCACGCGCGTCCACAGCTCGTCGACCTGGGAGCGCAGCGCGTCCTCGGTGCCGGTGCCGTCGAGGGTGACGTCGGCCGCGGCGAGCCTCTCCTCGTCCGACGCCTGGGCGGCGACCCGGGCGCGGGCGTCGCCCTCGGGCAGCCCGCGGCCGTCGACGAGCCGTCGCACCCGCTGCTCGGCCGGCGCGTGGACGACGACGAGGAGGTGGAAGCGCTCCGTCTGACCCGTCTCGACGAGCAGCGGGATGTCGTGCACGACGACGGCGCGAGGGTCCGCGGCACCGGCGGCGGCCTCGCGCTCGGCCGACAGGCGCCGGACCTCCGGGTGGACGATGCCCTCGAGCCGCGCGCGTGCGGCGTCGTCGGCGAAGACCACACGACCGAGCGCGGGGCGGTCGAGCGAGCCGTCGGACGCGAGGACCCCCTCGCCGAACGCCTCGACCACCTCCTCGAGCCCGACCGAGCCCGGCGCGACGGCCTCGCGCGCGAGCTGGTCGTGGTCGATGACGACGGCACCGAGCTCGCCGAGGCGACGCGCGACGACCGACTTCCCCGCGGCGATGCCGCCCGTGAGCCCGATCCGGAACATGGGACCCATCCTGCCCGACCGCGCGCGGCGGCGCCGGAGGGGCGCCGCGGACCGCGGCGTAGGCTTCCCGGCATGAGCATGCCCGGTCACCCGCCCGACGTCGCGCGCTCCGGTGGCGGCGGGCGCCCGGCCATGGGCGGCGGGTCGATGCGCTCGTACCTCCAGGACGCGTCCGTGACCCATCACCGGCTCCCGCGCTCGACGCTCCGGCGCATCCTGGCGTTCGCCCGCCCGTACCGCCGGATGCTCGCCGGGTTCCTCGCGCTGCTCGTGGTCGACGCGGCGGCCGGGGCCGCGACGCCCCTGCTGTTCCGGCACCTCATCGACGACGGCATCGCCGAGGGCGACCGCGCGCTCGTCGTGACCCTCGCGGGGGCCGCGGCCGGCCTCGCGCTGCTCACCGCGGTCCTCTCGGTCGCCGAGCGGTGGGTCTCCGCGTCGGTCGGCGAGGGACTCATCCAGGATCTGCGCACCGCGGTGTTCGACCACGTGCAGCGCATGCCCCTGGCGTTCTTCTCCCGCACGCGCACGGGTGCGCTCGTGCAGCGGCTCAACGGGGACGTGCTCGGGGCGCAGCAGGCCTTCACCTCGACCCTGCAGACGGTGGTGTCCAACGGGCTGACGATCGTGTTCACGCTCGCGGCGATGCTCGCGATGTCGTGGCGCCTGACGCTGGTGGCGCTCGTGCTCGTGCCCGCGTTCGTGCTCCCCGCGCGGTGGTTCGGACGGCGCCTGGCCGACCTCGCGCGCCGCTCCTACGAGCTGAACGCCGACGCCGGGCAGCTCATGAACGAGCGGTTCAACGTGGCCGGTGCGCACCTGGCCAAGGTCTACGGCGACCCCGCGCGCGAGTCGGCACGCTACGCCACGCACGTCGGCCTGCTGCGCGACGTCGGCGTCCGGCGCGCCCTGTACAGCACCTGGTTCCGCGTGGGCCTCACCACGCTCGCGTCGGTGGCGATCGCGATCGTCTACGGGCTGGGCGGCCTGCAGGCCATCGCCGGCGAGCTCACGGTGGGCGTCGTCGTGGCGCTCACGGCCTACCTCGGCCGGCTCTACGGGCCGCTGACCGCCATGTCGAACGTGCAGGTCGACGTCATGACCGCGCTCGTGAGCTTCGAGCGCGTGCTCGAGGTGCTCGACCTCGAGCCCACCGTGGCCGAGAAGCCCGACGCCGCGGACCTGCGTGCCGCGGTCGCGGAGCGGGGGGCGAGCGTCGAGCTGGACGACGTCACCTTCCGCTACCCGCGTGCCGAGGACGTCTCCCTCGCGTCTCTGGAGTCGGTCGCGGCGGTGCGCAAGGACCCGACGTCGGACACGCTGCACGACGTGTCGTTCGCGGTGCCCGCGGGCGCGATGGTCGCGCTCGTCGGCCCGTCCGGAGCGGGCAAGACGACGATCTCGCAGCTCGTGTCGCGGATGTACGACCCGACGTCGGGCGCGGTGCGGATCGCCGGGACGGACCTGCGGGACGTGACCTTCGCGTCGCTGCGGGGCACCGTGGGCGTCGTCTCCCAGGAGGCGCACCTGTTCCACGACACCGTGGCGGAGAACCTCCGCTTCGCGCGCCCCGACGCCACCGACGCCGACCTGGAGCGTGCGCTGCGGCAGGCGCGCATCTGGAACCTCGTCGAGCGGCTGCCGGAGGGCCTCGAGACGGTCGTGGGCGACCGTGGGTACCGCCTGTCCGGTGGCGAGCGCCAGCGCCTGGCGATCGCCCGGCTGCTGCTCAAGGCGCCGGACATCGTCGTGCTCGACGAGGCGACCGCGCACCTCGACTCGGAGTCCGAGGCGGCCGTGCAGGCCGCGCTCGACGAGGCGCTCTCGGGGCGCACCTCGCTGGTCATCGCGCACCGGCTGTCGACCGTGCGCGGGGCGGACAGCATCGTCGTGGTGGACGACGGGCGCGTCGTGGAGCAGGGGACCCACGCCGACCTGCTCGCGGCCGGCGGGCTGTACGCCGAGCTCTACCGCACCCAGTTCGCGGACGTCGCCCACGACCCCACGAGGTAGCGACACCCCGACGCACGACGAAGGCCCGCCACCCCTCGCGGGGTGACGGGCCTCGTGCGTCACCGGCCCTCGCGGGCCGGCGACGGTCGGCTCAGTTGCCGGTCAGCTTCTCGCGAAGCGCGGCGAGCGCCTCGTCCGACGCCAGGGTGCCGGCCGCCTCCTGCGGCTGCGCGGGAGCCGAGGAGTAGGACGAGCCGCCGCCGGACGGGACGACGTCGCCCGCCGCCGCGTCGGCGTCGGCCGCCAGGGCGGCGCGCACCTGCTCGCGGTGCGCCTCCCAGCGGGCGTGCGCCTTGGCGTACTCGGCCTCCCAGGCCTCGCGCTGCGTCTCGAAGCCCTCGAGCCACTCGTTGGTCTCGGGGTCGAAGCCCTCGGGGTACTTGTACTCGCCGTTCTCGTCGTACTCGGCCGCCATGCCGTACAGCGCGGGGTCGAAGTCCTCGGAGTCGGGCTCGACGCCCTCGTTGGCCTGCTTGAGCGACAGCGAGATGCGGCGACGCTCGAGGTCGATGTCGATGACCTTGACGAAGACCTCCTGGCCCACCGTGACGACCTGCTCGGGCAGCTCGACGTGGCGCACGGCCAGCTCGGAGATGTGCACGAGACCCTCGATGCCGTCCTCGACGCGCACGAAGGCACCGAACGGGACGAGCTTGGTGACCTTGCCGGGCACGACCTGGCCGATGGCGTGCGTGCGGGCGAAGGTCTGCCACGGGTCCTCCTGCGTCGCCTTCAGCGACAGGGAGACACGCTCGCGGTCGAAGTCGACGTCGAGGACCTCGACCGTGACCTCCTGGCCCACCTCGACGACCTCGGACGGGTGGTCGATGTGCTTCCAGGACAGCTCGGAGACGTGCACGAGGCCGTCCACGCCGCCCAGGTCGACGAACGCACCGAAGTTGACGATCGACGACACGACACCGGGGCGCACCTGGCCCTTCTGCAGCGTCTGCAGGAAGGTGGAGCGGACCTCGGACTGCGTCTGCTCGAGCCAGGCACGGCGCGACAGGACCACGTTGTTGCGGTTCTTGTCGAGCTCGATGATCTTGGCCTCGATCTCCTTGCCGACGTACGGCGCGAGGTCGCGGACGCGGCGCATCTCCACGAGGGAGGCCGGCAGGAAGCCGCGCAGGCCGATGTCGAGGATGAGGCCGCCCTTGACGACCTCGATGACGGTGCCGGTGACGACGCCGTCCTCCTCCTTGATCTTCTCGATCGTGCCCCAGGCGCGCTCGTACTGGGCGCGCTTCTTGGACAGGATCAGGCGACCCTCCTTGTCCTCCTTCTGGAGGACGAGAGCCTCGACGGCGTCGCCCACGGCGACGACCTCGCCCGGGTCCACGTCGTGCTTGATGGAGAGCTCGCGAGACGGGATCACGCCCTCCGTCTTGTAGCCGATGTCAAGGAGGACCTCGTCGCGGTCGACCTTGACGATCGTGCCTTCGACGATGTCACCATCGTTGAAGTACTTGATGGTGGCGTCGACGGCGGCAAGGAAGTCGTCCTCGGTGCCGATGTCGTTCACGGCGACCTGGGGGGCGGACTTCGTGGTGGAGATGGTCATTGAGTAGCTGCTCCGATGCGGACAGGGCGTAGTGCGGACAGGGTCGTGGCGCAGTATCGTGCGGCTACCGCTGCGCCGGACGAGGCCCTGAGGGATGCCCTGGGGAAAGCTCGTGAGGGACGGCGGCGTGCGCGCACAGGCGCACTGCACCGCCTGACATCTTAACGACGCCCCCTTGCCTGGTCAACGCGTCGTGGCACGATGAGGCCGTGATCACCCCGCCCGGAGACGTGTCCCACGCCGGGTACCACGACGTGCCCGAGGACGAGGGCGGTGCCGCGGCCCGCCCGTGGTGGGACGCCAACGCCGCCGAGTACCTCTCCGAGCACGGCGACTTCCTCGGCGACGCCGGCTTCCGGTGGGGCCCCGAAGGGCTCACCGAGGACGAGGCGCGGCTGCTCGGCGACGTCGCCGGGGCGCGCGTGCTCGAGGTCGGCGCCGGCGCGGCGCACTGCTCGCGGTGGCTCGCGACGCGCGGCGCGCACGTCGTCGCGACCGACGTGTCCGCCGGGATGCTCGCCGGTGCCGCGCGGCTCGGCGTCGCCACCGGCGTCGCGGTCCCGCTCGTCCAGGCCGACGCCCGCGCGCTGCCGTTCGCCGACGGCGCGTTCGACGTCGTCTTCACGTCGTTCGGCGTGATCCCGTTCGTGCCCGACGCGGCGCGGGTCCACGCGGAGGCGGCGCGCGTCCTGCGGCCGGGCGGCCGCTGGGTCTTCTCCGTGACGCACCCGCTGCGCTGGGCGTTCCCCGACGACCCGACCACGCGCGGGCTGACGGCCCACCGGTCGTACTTCGACCGTCGCCCCTACGTCGAGACCGACGACGCGGGCCGCGTCCTCTACGCGGAGTACCACCGGACGCTCGGCGACCACGTGCGCGACGTCGTCGGCGCGGGCCTGCGCCTGCGCGACGTCGTCGAGCCCGAGTGGCCGGACTGGAACGACCAGGTCTGGGGCGGGTGGGGCCCCGAGCGCGGCGCCTACCTGCCCGGCACGGCCGTCCTCGTCACGACGAAGGACTGAGCCGGCCGGGCACGGCGGGTGGACCCGCACCGGTCGGGGCGCCGGACTTCAGTGCCCGGCGTCAGTGGCCGGCGTCAGTGGCCGGCGTCAGTGGCCGGCGTCGTGCCAGGTCGCGCCGGCGCCGACCGACACGTCGAGCGGCACGTCCAGCTCGACGGCGGAGCCCATCTGCGTGCGCAGCACCTCCTCGGCGGCCTCCCGCTCCCCCGGCGCCACCTCGACCACGAGCTCGTCGTGCACCTGCAGGAGCAGCCGCGACGCCAGCCCACGGGCGTCGAGCTCGCGCTGCACGCCGAGCATCGCGAGCTTGATGATGTCGGCCGCGCTGCCCTGGATCGGCGCGTTGAGCGCCATGCGCTCGGCCATCTGCCGCCGCTGCCGGTTGTCGCTCGTGAGGTCCGGCAGGTACCGCCGGCGCCCGAGGATCGTCGCGGTGTAGCCAGTGGCCCTCGCCTCCGCGACGACGCCGGTCAGGTAGTCGCGCACTCCCCCGAAGCGCGTGAAGTAGTCGTCCATGAGCTTCTGCGCCTCGCCCGTCGGGATGGTGAGCTGCTGCGACAGCCCGAACGCGCTCAGCCCGTACGCCAGGCCGTAGCTCATCGCCTTGATCTTCGAGCGCATCTCGGCGGTGACGTCCTCGGGTGCGACCTCGAAGACGCGAGAGCCGACGTACCGGTGCAGGTCCTCGCCCGAGTTGAACGCCTCGATGAGGCCCTCGTCGCCCGACAGGTGCGCCATGATGCGCATCTCGATCTGGCTGTAGTCGGCCGTCAGCAGCTCGGCGTACCCCTCGCCCACGCGGAACGCGCGGCG
Organism: Isoptericola sp.; assembly: GCA_031180595.1. Taxonomy (GTDB): domain Bacteria; phylum Actinomycetota; class Actinomycetes; order Actinomycetales; family Cellulomonadaceae; genus Isoptericola. The sequence continues at coordinate 21,043 of JAPSLQ010000003.1, forward strand.
GATGCGCCGGCCTTCCTCGGTCCGGATCGGGATGTTCTGCAGGTTCGGGTCGGTCGAGCTGAGGCGTCCGGTCGCGGCGATCGTCTGCTGGAACGTGGTGTGGATCCTGCCGTCGGCTGCGACCGACTTGAGCAGGCCCTCGACCGTCGAGCGCAGGCGCGAGGCGTCGCGGTGCGCGAGCAGGTGCTCGAGGAAGGGGTGCCCCGTCTTGACGTAGAGCTCCTGCAGCGAGGCGGCGTCGGTGGTGTACCCGGTCTTGATCTTCTTCGTCTTGGGCATCCCGAGCTGGTCGAACAGGATCTCCTGCAGCTGCTTGGGGCTGCCGAGGTTCACCTCGCGGCCGATCACGTCGTACGCCTCGGCCGCCGCCTGCGCGACGTGGCCCGCGAACTGCTTCTCCAGGTCGGTGAGGTACTCGACGTCGGCGGCGATGCCGGTCGCCTCCATGCGCGCCAGCACGCGCGACAGCGGCAGCTCGACGTCCCTGAGCAGGTGCTCGACGCCGCGGTCGGCGAGCTGGCCGGCGAGCGCGCCGGCCAGGTCCACCACGGCCGCGGCGCGGGCGGCCTGGCGCGACGACCGCGCGTCCCCGCCGTCGCCCGTGAGCGCGAGGTCGAGCGCGCCCTGCGCGCCTGCCGGGTCGGCCCCGTCGGCACGCAGCTCACGGCCGAGGTGTCGCACGACGAGGTCGCCCAGGTCGTAGCCGCGCTGGTCGGGGTAGCACAGGTAGGCGGCGAGCTCGGTGTCGAAGTCCACGCCCTGCAGGTCGAGCCCTCGCGCCGCGAGCATGTGCCACGCCGCCTTGGCGCCGTGCGCCGCCTTCGGCCGGCCGGCGTCGGCGAGCCAGTCCGCGAGCGCCTTCTCGTCCTGCGGGTCGAGGTCCGACAGGTCGAGTCCCACCGCCGCGCCGGTCGCGTCGCTCGCGTCCGCGACGGCGAGCTCCCAGGCGTCGCCACCCCCCGGGCCGGCCGTCCCCGAGACGTCGATGCCGAGCCGGCGCCCGGCCCGCTCGGCGAGCCAGCCGCCCAGCCCGCCGGGCTCGAGGTCCGCGAGCTCGACGTCGATGCCCGACTCCGGCGCGACCTCGCCCTGCGGAGCGAGCGCGAACAGCCGGTCGCGCAGAACGCGGAACTCGAGCGCGTCGAACACCTGGTGGACGCCCTCGCGGTCCCAGGGCTGCACCACGAGGTCGTCCGGCCCGACCGGCAGCTCGAGGTCGGTGAGCAGGGCGTTGAGCCGGCGGTTGAGCCGGACCTGCTCGACGGCCTCGCGCAGGTTGTCGGCCGCCTTCCCCTTGAGCTCGTGCACGTGCTCGAGCAGGGACTCGAGGCTGCCGTACGTGGTGATCCACTTCGCGGCGGTCTTCGGACCGACGCCGGGCACGCCCGGCAGGTTGTCGCTCGTCTCGCCAACGAGGGCGGCGATGTCGGGGTACTGCTCGGGCGGGACGCCGTACTTGTCGACGACGGCGGCCCGGTCCATGCGCGTCAGCTCGGAGACACCGCGCTTGGGGTAGAGCACCGTGACGTCACCGGAGACGAGCTGGAACGAGTCGCGGTCGCCCGAGCAGAGGAGGACCTCCATGCCGGCGGCGGCCGCCTGCGTGGCGAGCGTCGCGAAGATGTCGTCCGCCTCGTAGCCCTCCCGCTCGAGGGTGGGGACGTGCAGCGCCGCGAGGATCTCCTTGATCAGCGGCACCTGGCCCTTGAACGGCTCCGGGGTCGACTCGCGCGTCCCCTTGTACGACGGCAGCAGCTCGGTGCGGAACGACTGGCGCCCGGCGTCGAACGCGACGGCCACGTGCGTCGGCTCCTCGTCCCGCAGGAGGTTGATCAGCATCGACGTGAAGCCGTAGACGGCGTTGGTGGGCTGGCCCGAGTGGGTGGCGAAGTTCTCCACCGGCAGGGCGAAGAACGCCCGGTAGGCCATCGAGTGCCCGTCGATCAGGAGCAGGCGCGGTCGCTCGCCGGTTCGCGTCGTGGTCGTCACGGGTGCCAACCTATCGCCCATGACCGACACACCCCGGACCTACCCGTCGACCACGGCCGAGTGGACGGAGGCCGCGCGCGGCACGCTCCTCGAGCGCATGGGCATCGTGCTCGAGCACGTCTCCGCGGACCTCACGACGGGCACCATGCCCGTCGAGGGCAACACCCAGCCGGCCGGCCTGCTGCACGGCGGCGCGTCGGTCGTCCTGGCCGAGACGCTCGGCAGCGTCGCGGCGCAGCAGCACGCGGGACAGGACCGGGCCGCGGTCGGCATCGACGTCAACGCGACCCATCACCGGGCGGTGCGCGCGGGGACGGTGCGCGGCGAGGCGCGCGCGCTCCACCTGGGCCGCACGACGGCGGCCTACGAGATCGTCGTCTCCGACGAGCGGGGTCGCCGCGTGTGCACCGCCCGGCTCACGTGCATGATCCTGCGCGCGACCTGATCAGCCCTGGACGGACCCCGACGTCGCCTCGTCGCGGTCCGGCCGCGTGCCGTACCGCGCCTGCAGGGCGCGCAGGTCCAGCGGGCCGGTCGGCACGCCCGCCGCCCGCGCGCGCCGACGGCGCGCGATGAGGTCCTCGATCGCGGCGCGCGTCGACTGCCGGCGCGTGTCGCGGCGTGGCTCGCGGCGGATGTCCGGACGCGACGCCGGGGCGTCCGTCGCGAGCCGCCGCTGCAGCGTGGCGGTGCTCACGACGCGGTGGCCGGCGGCGGGCCCGAAGCCCAGGCACGCCAGGAAGCGCTGCATCCCGCGCGCACCCGGCGACGGGGCGCAGTACACGTTCGGCGCGCCGACGTCGGACGCGAGCGCCGCGGCGGCACCCACGAGAGCGTGCCCCACGCCGTGCCGCCGGACGTCGGCCGCCACGTAGATCGCGTCGACGTAGAGGCTCGGCTCCGTCGCGAACAGCTGCGGGGACAGGACGCGCGCGAGCAGGAAGCCGCACACCGCGCCGTCGTGCACGGCGACGAGGATCTGCCCCCCGCTCGCGACGAAGACGCTCAGGTGCTCCCGCAGCCGGTCGGCGTCCGCCGGGGCGGTCTGCGGCCCGTACGGCGACTCCTCGCACGCCACCACGGCCAGGTCGGCGATCGACGCAAGGTCGTCCGGGACCGCAGGCCGGACCTCGACGGCTGCGCGCATCGAAACCCCCCTCGTCGTCTCACCCGCGTCGGCGGGCCCAAAGGTCACAGAACGGTGACGGCTCCCTGCGACGATAGCCCGTCGCAAGGAGCCGCACAACGGCCGGTCAGGCGCCGCCGACCTGCTCGATCACCGCGTCGGCGACCTCACGCATCGTGAGGCGCCGGTCCATCGACGTCTTCTGGATCCAGCGGAACGACTCCGGCTCGCTCAGACCCATCTTGGTCATGAGCAGACCCTTGGCACGGTCGACGCGCTTGCGGGTCTCGAAGCGCTCCTGCAGGTCCGCGACCTCGGACTCGAGCGCCCCGATCTGCTGGTAGCGGGAGATCGCGATCTCGACCGCGGGCAGCAGGTCGGCCGGGGTGAACGGCTTGACGACGTAGGCCATGGCACCGGCGTCCCGTGCGCGCTCGACGAGCTCGGTCTGCGAGAAGGCGGTGAGCAGCACCACGGGTGCCGCGTGCGCCTTGCCGATGCGCTCGGCCGCCGAGATGCCGTCGAGCTCGGGCATCTTGACGTCCATGACCACGACGTCGGGCTTGAGCTCGGTCGCGAGCTGCACGGCGGTCTCGCCGTCGCCGGCCTCGCCCACGACGTCGAACCCGGCCTCACGCAGGGTCTCGACGACGTCCATGCGGATGAGCGCCTCGTCCTCCGCGACCACGGCGCGGCGCGCGGGTCGAGCAGGGGCCGCCTTCTCCTGCTCGGGCTCCTGGTCGATCATCGGCGGCAGGTCGAGCGGCAGCTTCGCCTCTGACTGGGCATTGGTCTCGTCGGTCACGGGACACATCCTAGTCCTCGACCTGCCGCGCGGCGTGCTCCGTCCCCAGGTCGCCGGTGTGACCTGCGCAGCAGGTCGGGGCGGGTTGGGGACCCCGCCGGGCGTGTGGTTCGATGGCCCGGTCACGCCCCGGTAGCCCAACCGGCAGAGGCAATCGGCTCAAACCCGATCCAGTGTGGGTTCGAATCCCACCCGGGGCACCGACGACGAAGGCCCGGTCCGCGTCGCGGGCCGGGCCATCGTGCCGTCGAGGTCAGGGCGGGGTCACTCCGCCAGCGCGTGCATGTCGGTGTGGCTGCCGACCTTGTGCACCAGGATCGAGTTGGTCGTGCCGGGCACGCCCACCGGCGCGCCGGAGACGATGACGACGCGGTCGCCCGGCTCGGCCAGGCCGTTGGCCTGAAGAGTCGAGTCCACCTGGCCGACCATCGCGTCGACGCTGCCGACCTTGGGCACCTGGTACGTCGTGGTGCCCCAGGTCAGGGCCAGCACGTTGCGCACGCTCTCCTCGGGCGTGAACGCGAGCAGCGGGATGCCCGAGCGCAGGCGCGACATGCGCTTGGCCGAGTCGCCCGACTGCGTGAACGTCACCAGGTACTTCACGCCGAGCGAGTCACCGATCTCGGCGGCCGCACGCGTGATGATGCCGCCGCGCGTGTGCGGGCTCGAGCCGAGCGGCGCGATGCGCTCGCGGCCCATCTCCTCGGTCGCCTCGATGATCCGGGCCATCGTCTCGACCGTGAGGATCGGGTAGTCGCCGACGCTCGTCTCGCCCGAGAGCATGACCGCGTCCGCGCCGTCGAGGACCGCGTTCGCGCAGTCGGACGCCTCGGCGCGCGTCGGTCGCGGGCTGGTGGTCATCGACTCGAGCACCTGGGTCGCCACGATGACCGGCTTGGCGTTGCGGCGCGCGAGCTCGACGATGCGCTTCTGCACGAGCGGGACCTGCTCGAGCGGCATCTCGACCGCGAGGTCGCCGCGGGCGACCATGAAGCCGTCGAACGCCGCGACGACCTCCTCGAGGTTCTCGACGGCCTGCGGCTTCTCGATCTTGGCGATGACGGGGACGGTGCGCCCCTCCTCGGCCATGATCCGGGCGACGTCCTCGTAGTCCTTCGCGGAGCGCACGAACGACAGCGCGATCAGGTCGGCGCCGAGGCGCAGCGCCCAGCGCAGGTCGTCGGTGTCCTTCTCGCTCAGCGCCGGCACGGACACCGCGACGCCGGGCAGGTTGAGGCCCTTGTTGTTCGAGACCGGTCCCGGCACCTCGACCGTCGTCACGACCCGCGGGCCCTCGACCGCCGTGACGCGGACGCGGACCTTGCCGTCGTCGATGAGGATCGGGTCGCCCACGCGCGCGTCGTCGGGCAGGCCCTTGTGGGTCGTCGAGACGAGCTCGCGGCTGCCGACGACGTCCTCGGTCGTGATCGTGAAGGTGTCGCCCTCGTCGAGGAAGTGCTTCTGGTCGCCCTCGAAGCGGCCCAGGCGGATCTTGGGGCCCTGCAGGTCGACGAGCACCGCGACGTTGCGCCCGGCGTCCTTCGCGGCCTTCCGCACCCCGTGGTAGACGGCCTCGTGCTCCGCCTGCTCACCGTGGCTGCGGTTGATCCGGGCCACGTCCATGCCCGCGTCGACCAGCTCCCGGAGCTTCTCCGGGGACGCCGTCGCGGGTCCGATGGTGCATACGATCTTCGCTCTGCGCATGTCTCCAGCCTCGTCGTGATACGTCCCCGGCGCGGCCGGGGTTAAGCCCGGGCGCCGGCGTGGCGCCCGGGGTCGTGCTCATCCTCTCAGGGCGACCGTGCGTGGTCCCACCGGTGCGGGCAGCTCGGTGCTGCCCTGCAGGTAGGCGTCGACGGCGGCGGCGGTCGCCCGGCCCTCGGCGATCGCCCAGACGATCAGCGACTGCCCCCGGCCGGCGTCGCCGGTCACGAAGACGCCGGGCAGCGTCGACGCGTAGTCGTCGCCGCGGCGCACGAGACCGCGGCTCGTCGTCTCGGCACCGGTCTGGTCGACCAGCTCACCCGTCTCGGGGCCCGTGAAGCCCATCGCGATGAGCACCATGTCCGCCGGGATGTCCCGCTCCGTCCCCGGCCGGGGCGCGCGGCGCCCGTCCGGAAGGTACTCGGTCTCGGCCACCCGCAGCGCACGGACCTTCCCGTCCTCGTCGCCGACGAACTCGACGGTCGAGGCGAGGTACGTGCGCTCGCCGCCCTCCTCGTGCGAGCTCGACACCTCGAACAGGATCGGGTCTGTCGGCCAGGGCTGGCTCTCGGGACGCTCGAGCGGCGGCTTCTTGCCGATCGCGAGGGTCGTCACCGACGCCGCGCCCTGGCGCAGGGACGTGCCGAGGCAGTCCGAGCCGGTGTCGCCGCCGCCGATGATGACGACGTGCTTGCCCTCGGCGCTCGGCGCCTCCTCGACGGGCCTGCCGGCGACCACCTTGTTGGCGGGCACCAGGAAGTCCATCGCGAAGTGGACGCCGTCGAGGTCGCGCCCCGGCAGGGGCAGGTCGCGCGGGACCGTCGCGCCGGTCGCGACCACGACGGCGTCGAACCGGCGTCGCAGGGCGTCCCACGTGATGTCGCGGCCGATCTCGACGCCCGGACGGAACCGCGTGCCCTCGGCCTCCATCTGGGCCAGGCGGCGGTCGATGTGGTGCTTCTCGAGCTTGAAGTCCGGGATGCCGTACCGCAGCAGCCCGCCGATGGCGTCGTCGCGCTCGTAGACGACGACGGTGTGCCCGGCGCGGGTGAGCTGCTGCGCCGCGGCGAGGCCGGCCGGGCCCGAGCCGACGACCGCGACCGTCGATCCTGTGAGCCGCTGGGGCACCTGCGGGGTCACCAGGCCGCGGGCGAACGCCTCGTCGATGATCGAGACCTCGACGTTCTTGATCGTCACCGCGGGCTGGTTGATGCCCAGCACGCAGCTCGTCTCGCACGGTGCCGGGCAGACGCGCCCCGTGAACTCGGGGAAGTTGTTCGTGGCGTGCAGGCGCTCGATCGCGTCGGCCCACTGGCCGCGCCACACGAGGTCGTTCCACTCGGGGATGAGGTTGCCGAGCGGGCACCCCTGGTGGCAGAACGGGATGCCGCAGTCCATGCAGCGCCCGGCCTGCTCCTTGAGGAACGGCTGGCCGTCCTCGAGCTCGGCGTGCACGTCCTTCCAGTCGCGCAGGCGGACCGGGACGGGTCGGCTGGGCGGCAGCTCGCGGTGCCGCACCTTCAGGAATCCGCGGGGGTCAGCCACGCGCCACCTCCATGATCTGCTCCCACAGCGACGGGTCGAAGTCGTCGCCCTCGCCGAGCGGCCTGCCGGCCGCCTCGGCCTCCGCGAGCGCGGTGCGCACGCGGGCCCAGCCCACGGGCAGGACGCGCGAGAACCGCTCGCGCGCCTGCGGGTCGGCCAGCAGCTCTGCCGCCACCGGCGAACCGGTCTCGGCCTGGTGGCGCTCCATGAGCCCGCGCACGAGCTCCCAGTCGCCGTCCTCGAGCGGACCGACGACGAGCTCGCCGCTCGTGGTCGCCTGGGTGTTCATCGCGACGGCACGCAGGTCCAGGACGTACGCGACGCCGCCCGACATGCCGGCGCCGAAGTTGCGTCCGGTGGGCCCGAGCACGAGCACCGTACCGCCCGTCATGTACTCGCAGCCGTGGTCGCCCACGCCCTCGACGACGAGCGTGGCACCCGAGTTGCGCACGCCGAAGCGCTCCCCCACGCGTCCGCGCAGGAAGATCTCGCCCGACGTCGCGCCGTAGCCGACGACGTTGCCCGCGACGACGTTCGCGGCGCCCTCGAGCACGGCGGCCTTGTCGGGGCGCGCGACGATCCGCCCGCCCGACAGCCCCTTGCCGACGTAGTCGTTCGCGTCGCCGAACAGGCGCAGCGTGACGCCGCGGGGCAGGAACGCGCCGAGCGACTGGCCGGCGGAGCCCGTGAGCGTCACGTCGATCGTGTCGTCGGGCAGGCCCGCGCCGCGGTACCGCTTGGTGACCTCGTGGCCGAGCATCGTGCCCACCGTGCGGTTGACGTTGCGCACGGGCAGCTCGATCTTCACCGGCAGGGCGTCCTCGAGCGCGGGACGCGCCAGGTCGACGAGCTGGTTGTCGAGCGCCTTGTCGAGCCCGTGGTCCTGCGCCTTGGTGCGGTGCAGCGCCGTCCCCGGCGCGGGCTCCGGCTTGGCCAGCACGGGCGCGAGGTCCAGCCCCTGGGCCTTCCAGTGGTCGACGGCCTTGCGGGTGTCGAGCGCCTGCACCTGGCCGACGGCCTCGTCGATCGAGCGGAAGCCGAGCGACGCGAGGTGCTCGCGCACCTCGTGGGCGATGAACTCGAAGAAGTTCACGACGAACTCGGGCTTGCCCGTGAACCGCTTGCGCAGCTCCGGGTTCTGCGTCGCCACGCCCACCGGGCAGGTGTCGAGGTGGCACACGCGCATCATGACGCAGCCGGAGACGACCATCGGCGCAGTCGCGAAGCCGAACTCCTCGGCGCCCAGCAGCGCGGCCACGACGACGTCGCGGCCCGTCTTCATCTGCCCGTCGACCTGGACGACGATGCGGTCGCGCAGGTTGTTGAGCACGAGCGTCTGCTGCGTCTCGGCGAGGCCGATCTCCCACGGCGTGCCGGCGTGCTTGAGCGACGTGAGCGGGCTCGCGCCCGTGCCGCCGTCGTGCCCGGAGATCAGCACGACGTCCGCGTGGGCCTTGGACACGCCCGTCGCGACGGTGCCGACGCCGAACTCGGAGACGAGCTTGACGTGGATCCGCGCGGCCGGGTTGGCGTTCTTGGCGTCGTGGATGAGCTGCGCCAGGTCCTCGATCGAGTAGATGTCGTGGTGCGGCGGCGGCGAGATGAGGCCGACGCCGGGGGTCGAGTGCCGGGTGCGGGCCACCCAGGGGTAGACCTTGGGCCCGGGCAGCTGACCGCCCTCACCCGGCTTGGCACCCTGCGCGAGCTTGATCTGGATGTCGTCGGCGTTCGTGAGGTACTCGCTCGTCACGCCGAAGCGGCCGGACGCGATCTGCTTGACGCGCGAGCGCCGCTCCGGGTCGTACAGGCGGTCCGGGTCCTCGCCGCCCTCGCCCGTGTTGGAGCGGCCGCCGAGCCGGTTCATGGCGATCGCGAGCGTCTCGTGCGCCTCGGCCGAGATCGAGCCGTACGACATGGCGCCCGTGTTGAACCGCTTGACGATCTCGCTGACCGGCTCGACCTCCTCGATCGGCACCGGCTCGCGGTCCGGGTTGAAGCGCAGCAGGCCGCGCAGCGTCATGAGCCGGCGTGACTGCTCGTCGACGCGGCGCGTGTACTGCCGAAAGATGTCCATCCGGCCCGTGCGCGTCGCGTGCTGCAGCCGGAACACGGTCTCGGGGTCGAACAGGTGCTCCTCGCCGTCGCGGCGCCACTGGTACTCGCCGCCCGTGGTGAGGCGCTGGTGGGGCTTGTGGTTGCCCGACGCCGGGTACGCCTCGGCGTGGCGGGCGGCGACCTCGGCCGCGATGACGTCGAGCCCGATGCCGCCGAGACGGCTCGTGGTGCCCGTGAAGTAGTCCTCGACGAGCTCGTGCGAGAGCCCGACGGCCTCGAAGATCTGCGCACCGCGGTACGACATGATCGTCGAGATCCCCATCTTGCTCATGACCTTGAGCACGCCCTTGCCGAGCGCCTTGATGAGGTTGGCGACGGCCTTCTCGGGCGTGACGTCGAGGTAGCCCCGGCGCGCGAGGTCCTCGACCGTCTCCATGGCCAGGTACGGGTTGACCGCGGCCGCGCCGTACCCGATGAGCAGCGCGACGTGGTGCACCTCGCGCACGTCGCCGGCCTCGACCAGCAGCGAGATGCGCGTGCGGGTGTGGCGACGCAGCAGGTGGTGGTGCACCGCGCTCGTGAGCAGCAGCGACGGGATCGGGGCGAGCTCGGAGTCGGAGTCGCGGTCGGACAGCACGATGTGCGTCGCGCCGGCCTCGATGTGGCCGTCGACCTCCGCGAAGATCTGCTCGAGGCGCTCCTGCAGCGCCCTGCCGCCGCCCGAGACCTCGTAGAGGCCGCGCACGGTCACGGCGCGGAAGGTCCCCTCGAGCCGCTCGTCGCGGTCGATGCGCACGATCTTGGCGAGCTGGTCGTTGTCGAGCACGGGGAATGGCAGGACGACCTTGCGCGCGTGGTCGGGCGTGTCGTCGAGCAGGTTGGGCTCGGGGCCGATCGCGCCGCCGATCGAGGTGACGAGCTCCTCGCGGATCGCGTCGAGCGGCGGGTTCGTCACCTGCGCGAACATCTGCGTGAAGTAGTCGAACAGCAGGCGCGGACGCTGCGAGAGCACCGCGATCGGCGTGTCGGACCCCATCGCTCCCAGCGGCTCGGCGCCGGCGTTCGCCATGGGCGACAGGATGATCCTGAGCTCCTCGGTCGTGTACCCGAAGGCGCGCTGGCGGCGCTGGACCGAGGCGGGGCTGTGCGCGACGTGCTCGCGCTCCGGGAGCGACTCGAGCGCGATCGACTGCTCGGCGATCCACTGCGCGTAGGGGCGCTGCGCCGCGAGCTGCGACTTGATCTCGTCGTCCTCCACGATCCGGCCCTGGCCGGTGTCGACGAGGAACATGCGTCCCGGCTCGAGCCGGCCCTTGCGGATGACGGTCGCGGGGTCGAGGTCGAGCACGCCGGCCTCGGAGGCGAGCACGACGAGCCCGTCCTCGGTGACCCAGTAGCGCCCGGGGCGCAGGCCGTTGCGGTCGAGCACGGCGCCGACGAGCGTGCCGTCGGTGAAGGTCAGGCACGCCGGGCCGTCCCACGGCTCGATGAGGTTGGCGTGGTACTCGTAGAACGCCCGCCGCGCGGGGTCCATCTCGGCGTGGTTCTCCCACGCCTCGGGGATCATCATGAGCACCGAGTGCGGCAGCGACCGGCCGCCGAGGTGCAGCAGCTCGAGCACCTCGTCGAAGCTCGCGGAGTCGCTCGACCCCTCCGTGCACACGGGCAGCAGCGGCGTCAGGTCGCCGAGCGCCTCGCTCGCGAGGGTGCCCTCGCGGGCCGCCATCCAGTTGCGGTTCCCGCGCACGGTGTTGATCTCGCCGTTGTGCGCCACGAGGCGGAACGGCTGCGCCAGCGGCCACGACGGGAACGTGTTGGTCGAGAAGCGCGAGTGCACGAGCGCGATCTCCGACGCGTACCGCGGGTCGGACAGGTCCGGGAAGAACGGCTCGAGCTGGGCCGTGGTGAGCATGCCCTTGTACGTCAGCGTCCGCGCGGACAGCGACGCGAGGAACAGGTCCAGCTCGTTCTGGGCGCGCTTGCGCAGCCGGTAGGCGCGGCGGTCGAGGTCGATGCCGGCGAGCTCGCGGGACGGGTCCGCGACGACGACCTGGCGGAACATCGGCATGGAGGCGCGCGCCGTCGGGCCGACGAGGTCGGCGGTCACGGGCACGTCGCGCCACGCGAGCACGTCGAGCTTCTCCTCGGCGGCGATCGCCTCGAACCGGCGGGCGACGGCGTCCGCCTCCGCGACGTCGGTCGGCAGGAACGCCATGCCGATCGCGTAGCGGCCGGCGGACGGCAGGTCGGCGTCGATGACGTCGCGCAGGAACGCGTCCGGGATCTGGGTGAGGATCCCGGCACCGTCCCCGCTGTCCTCCTCGGCCCCGACGGCACCGCGGTGGTCGAGGTTCAGCAGGGCGGTGAGGCCCGCGTCCACGATGTCGCGGCCGGGCGTCCCGCGCAGGGTCGCGACGAACGCGACACCGCACGCGTCGTGCTCGGCCGCGGGGTCGTAGAGGCCCTGCGCCGTGGGCGCGGCGACCCGATGCTGCGGCGTGGTCATCAACACCGTCCTCCTGCGCCCGCATGCGGGCGCGTCTGCTTTCCAGGGATGGTCGGGACGTCCTCGGCCCGTGGGACTCAGGTGGTGGCACGGACCGGGTGTGCCCGGAACCGTGCCGCCTCAGGCGCGCGCTGCCGTGCCAGGGTCGGGCCCGGCAGCCTCCGCGTCCTCACCGGCGTCGCCGGTGCTCGTGGTGTCGTCCGCGTCCGCGTCGGGTGCGGTGTCCGCATCCCCGTCCGCCTCGGCGTGGGTGTCCGCCTCCGCCTGCGCGGGCCGCTCGCGGCCGGGCAGCTCGACACCGTCCTCACGGCCCGGGTGCAGCCGGCCGACGACGACGATCGCGACGACGGCACCGAGGCCGACGACGATCGACGTCCACACGTTCAGCCGGAGCCCGAGCACGTGCTCGGCGGTGTCGATGCGAAGCATCTCGATCCACACCCTGCCGAGGGTGTAGAGCGCGACGTACGCCCAGAATACTCGCCCATGACCGAGCCTGTACCGACGGTCTAGCCAGACGAGGACGGCGGCCGCCGCGAGGTTCCACAACATCTCGTAGAGGAACGTCGGGTGGAACAGCGTACCCTCCGCGAACGACGTGCCCGTCGTGGCGTTGAGACGCTCGATGACCTGCGGGGAGATCTCCAGGCCCCACGGCAGCGTCGTGGGCGCCCCGAAGAGCTCCTGGTTGAACCAGTTGCCGAGGCGGCCGACGGCCTGGGCGACGAGCAGGCCGGGCGCGAGCGCGTCGGCGAACGCGGGCAGCCGCACACCGAGCCGGCGGCAGCCGATCCAGGCGCCGACCGCACCGAGCGCGACGGCGCCCCAGATGCCGAGGCCGCCCTCCCACACGTAGAGCGCGCGCACCGGGTCGCCGTCGGGACCCCAGTACGGGTCCGGCGTCGAGAACACGTGGTAGAGCCGTCCGCCGACGATGCCGAACGGCACCGCCCAGAAGGCGATCTCGAGCACGTCGTCGGGGTTGCCGCCCCGCGCGGCCCAGCGCCTCGCCGTCATCCAGATCGCGACCGCGATGCCGGCGAGGATGGCGAGGGCGTACGCCCGCAGGGGCAGGGGCCCGAGGTACCAGGTGTGCTGGCTCGGGCTCGGGATCGACGTCGCGAGCGTGGTGAGCGTGCCGGTCACGAGGCCGCCTCCGTGGTCGTGGTGCGGGTCGTGGTGCGAGCGCCGCGGACGCCGTCCGCCAGCTCGCCGGTCAGGCGCCCGAGGGCGTCGAGGCGCGCGGTCCACGGGGCGTCGTCGAGCAGGGTCCGCACGAGCGCGGACCCGACGATCACGCCGTCCGCGTACCGGCCCACCTCCGCCGCCTGCGCGCCCGTGGACACGCCGAGGCCGACGCAGACGTTCTCCGCGCCGGCGGCCCGGGTGTCGGCGACGAGCTGCTCGGCCTTCGCGCCGACCTGGCTCCGGACCCCCGTGACCCCCATCGTCGAGGCGGCGTAGACGAAGCCGCGGGAGGCGGCAGCGGTCAGCCGCAGGCGCTCGGTCGTCGAGCTGGGCGCGACGAGGAACACGCGGTCCAGGCCCTGCGCGTCCGACGCCGCGATCCAGTCGCGGCCCTCGTCGGGGACGAGGTCGGGCGTGATGAGGCCCGCAGCCCCGGCCGTGGCCAGGTCGCGAGCGAAGGCGTCGACTCCGTAGCGCAGCACCGGGTTCCAGTACGTCATCACGAGAACCGGCGTCGACGGCGAGTGGTCCTGGAGCGCCTCGACGACGCGGAGCACGTCCCGCACGTGTGTGCCGGCGGCCAGCGCCGCCTCGGTGGCACGCTGGACCACCGGTCCGTCGATGACCGGGTCGGTGTAGGGGATGCCGAGCTCGACGATGTCCGCGCCCGCGTCGATCATCGCGGTGATCGCCTCGACCGAGCGCGCGACCGTCGGGAACCCGGTCGGCAGGTAGCCGACGAGCGCCGGCCGCCCCTCGGCCCTGAGCTCGTCGAGACGCGCCCCGGTGCGCGACGTGCTGGTCGGGGCGCTCACAGGTTCCCCTCCTCGCTCGTGACCGTCTCGACCACGGCCTCGTCCCCGCCGACGTCGTCGAGCAGCTCGAACCAGCGCGCGGCCGTGGCCACGTCCTTGTCGCCGCGGCCCGACAGGTTGACGAGGATCACCAGGCCGGTGCGCCCCTCGGCGACCGCGGCGCGGCCCACCCGCAGCGCACCGGCCAGGGCGTGCGCCGACTCGATCGCCGGGATGATGCCCTCGGTGCGGCACAGCAGGCGGAACGCCTCCATGGCCTCGTCGTCGGTCACGGGCTCGTAGGTGACCCGGCCGAGGTCGTGCAGCCAGGAGTGCGCGGGACCGACGCTCGGGTAGTCGAGGCCGGCCGAGATCGAGTGGCTCGGCAGGGTCTGGCCGTCGGAGTCCTGCAGCAGGTACGAGCGGGCGCCGTGCAGCACGCCCGGGGCGCCGCCCGAGAAGCGCGCCGCGTGACGGCCGGTCTCGACGCCCTCGCCGCCGGCCTCGAAGCCGTAGAGCGCGACGCCGTCGTCGTCGAGGAACGCGTTGAAGATGCCGAGGGCGTTCGACCCGCCGCCGACGCACGCCGCAACGACGTCGGGCAGGCGGCCCACGCGCTCGAGCACCTGCTCGCGCGCCTCCTCGCCGATGATCCGGTGGAACTCGCGCACCATCTCGGGGAACGGGTGCGGACCCGTCACGGTGCCGAGGAGGTAGTGGGTGGTCTCGACGTTGGCGACCCAGTCGCGCAGCGCCTCGTTGATCGCGTCCTTGAGCGTGCGCGAGCCGATCGTCACGGGCACGACCTCGGCGCCCAGCAGGCGCATCCGGGCGACGTTGAGCGCCTGGCGGCGGGTGTCCTCCTCGCCCATGTAGACGACGCAGTCGAGCCCGAGCAGGGCCGCGGCGGTCGCGGTCGCGACGCCGTGCTGGCCGGCGCCGGTCTCGGCGATGACGCGCGTCTTGCCCATGCGCTTGACCAGGAGCGCCTGGCCGAGGACGTTGTTGATCTTGTGCGAGCCGGTGTGGTTGAGGTCCTCGCGCTTGAGGAAGACCCGGACCGCGCCCGGGGCGCCGCCGGCGTTCTCGGCGAACCGCGGGACCTCGGTCAGCGGCGAGGGGCGGCCCGTGTACTCGCGGTGCAGCCGGGCCAGCTCGTCCCGGAACGACGGGTCCCCGAGCGCCTTGCGGTAGTCGGTCTCGAGCTCGTCGAGCGCCGCGATCAGGGCCTCGGGCACGAACCGGCCGCCGAACTCGCCGAAGTACGGTCCGGGCTGGTCGGCGAGGCGGCCGAGCACCTGGTGCGCCAGGGTCTGGGTCAGCGCGTCGCTCACGGGCTCGCTCGAGGGCACGTGCTCTCCTTCGACGGGGGCGGGCTGGGACGTCACTGCTGGGCCGCGGGGCGCACCGACCACAGCGCCGGGTGCTGCCCGGCGGCGACGAGGTCGGCCACGGACTGCCGGGGCGCGCCGTCGGTCACGAGCGCCTCCCCCACGAGCACCGCGTGCGCGCCGGCCCGGGCGTACTCCATGACGTCGTGCGGCCCGCGCACGCCCGACTCGGCGACGCGCACGACGTCGTCGGGGATGTGCGGCGCAAGGCGCGCGAAGGTGCTCCGGTCGACCTCGAGGGTCTTCAGGTCGCGCGCGTTGACGCCCACGATGCGGGCGCCCGCGTCGAGCGCGCGGTGCACCTCGTCGACCGTGTGCGCCTCCACGAGGGCCGTCATGCCCAGCGAGTGGACCCGCTCGACGAGCGAGGTCAGCACCGTCTGCGGGAGCGCCGCGACGATGAGCAGGACGAGGTCGGCGCCGTGCGCGCGTGCCTCCCACACCTGGTACGGCGTGACGACGAAGTCCTTGCGCAGCACGGGCACGTCCACGCGCGCCCGCACGGCGTCGAGGTCGGCGAGGCTGCCGCGGAAGCGCCGCTCCTCGGTGAGGACCGAGATCGCGGTGGCGCCACCCTGGGCGTACTCGACCGCGAGCGCGGCCGGGTCCGTGATCGGTGCCAGCGCGCCCTTGCTCGGGCTCGAGCGCTTGACCTCGGCGATGACGGCGACGCGGTCCTCCGACAGCAGACGGCTGCAGGACTCGAGCGCCCCGGGCACGCGGGCGGCGCGCTCCTTGAGCTCGTCGAGCGAGGTGCGCGCCTGGCGCACGGCGAGGTCCTCGCGGACTCCCGCGACGATGTCCTCCAGGACCGTCATGCTCTACCTCCCCGTGGCGCCGGCTCGTTCTCGTCGGTCCAGACATCGTAGGCCCGTCTCAGAGTGAGACCGACCACGGCTCCGCAGTGCGAGACGGCGGCGGCGCCGGGGCGCTCAGTGCCGGTGGCCCGAGGCCTCGCGGCGAGGCTTCACGCCGGGCTTGGGCTGCCCGAAGCCCATGTTGCGCAGCACGAGGCCCAGGACGAGCGCGAGCAGGACGACGCCCATGCCGACCCAGAAGACCACGACGGCGGGCATGGCGACGCCGATCGCGGCGACGAGCGAGCCGATCATGACGCCGATCATCGCGGTCCAGGCCGCGACCGTGTGGCCGTGGTTGGCGGGCGGGACGGCCGGCGGCAGGTAGGCGATCTCGGCGTTGGTCTTCTCGGTCATGGGTGGATGTGCCTTTCGTGACGTGGTGCGGTCCCAGCCTATCGGTCCGCCGACGGGTCGGTGCCCCGTGACAGCGCGTCCCAGTCGTCGTGCGCGTCGGGCCCGGCGGGCGGGCCCGCGTCCGCGTGCGCACCGCCGTCGGTGCCGGCACCGGCACCGGCGCGCTCGTGACGTCCCGACGTCGCGCCCCAGGCGGGTGCACCCGCCGCGGCGAGCACCGCGGCGGCCGCGACGAGCACGCCCACGACGACGGCGGTCCAGGGCCACGGCGTGACGACGACCGGTGTCGTGAGCTCGGTGACGCCCGCGGCGTCCGCGGCACCGGCCGTGGCCGCGGGAAGCGGGTCCACCAGGACCACGGCGGCCGACCCCGCGACGAGCAGCCCGGCGAGCGCGGCGACGGCGAGCGCGAGCCAGCGCGCGACCCGCCCGGCGATCGCGAGCACGAGCCCCGCCGCGACGACCACGAGCGCGCCGGCGCCCACGGCGGGGGCCGCCGTCGTGCCGGCGACCTCGACCGCGACCCGGGGCTCGAGCGCCGTCGCGACGGTGGTGCGCACCCAGGTGGGCACGGCCGCGCCGAGCGCCGCGACGCCGAGCGCGACGAGCACCCACACGGCCCGCGACCGCGAGCGGAGCCCCGGCGTCACAGCGACCCGAACCTCGCGGCGAGCTGCACCGCGCGCACCGCGGCGGCGGCCTTGTTGCGCGACTCGGCGTACTCGAGCGCCGGCACGGAGTCGGCGACGATGCCGCCGCCGGCCTGGACGGACGCACGGCCCTCACGCACGAACGCCGTGCGGATCGCGATGGCCATGTCCATGTTGCCGCCGAAGTCGAAGTACCCGACCGTGCCGCCGTAGATGCCCCGCGACGCGGGCTCCAGCTCGTCGATCAGGGCGATCGCGCGCGGCTTGGGGGCGCCCGAGAGGGTGCCGGCCGGGAACGTCGCCCGCAGCGCGTCGAGCGCCGTGGCGCCCGCCCGCAGCCGGCCGACGACGGTCGAGCACAGGTGCATGATGTGGCTGAACCGGCGCGTGACCATGAACTCGACGACCTCGACGCTCGTCGGCTCGCAGACCTTGACCAGGTCGTTGCGCGACAGGTCGACGAGCATGAGGTGCTCGGCGCGCTCCTTGGGGTCGGCGAGCAGCTCCTCGCCGAGCGCGACGTCCTCCTCGACGGTCGCCCCGCGCGGGCGCGAGCCGGCGATCGGGTACGTCGTGGCGTGCCCGTCCGTGACCTTGACGAGCGTCTCCGGGCTCGACCCCACGACCGCGAAGTCCCGGCCCGCCGGGTCGGTCAGGTGGAAGTAGTACATGTAGGGGCTGGGGTTGATCGTGCGCAGCGCCCGGTAGACGTCGAGCGGGTCGGCCGGGCAGTCGAGGTCGAGGCGCTGGGACAGCACCACCTGGAACACCTCGCCGTCGCGGATCGCCTCCTGGCCGGCCCGGACGGCCGCCTCGAACTCGTCGCGCGTCGAGCGGAACTCGAGCTCGGGCACGACGACGTCCGCCTCGTCGCGCAGGACCGTCCGTACGCCCGGCGACGGCGCGGCGAGGCGTGCCGCCAGCCCGTCGAGCCGGGCGACGGCGTCCGCGTGCGCCTCGTCGACGCGCTCGTCGGTGGCGTCGGCGTTGATCGCGTTGGCCACGAGCCAGACCGACCCCGAGTGGTGGTCGATCGCCACGAGGTCCGTCGCCAGGCACAGGGTCAGCTCGGGCACGCCGAGCTCGTCGGGCGCGTTCGCGGGCAGGGTCGGCTCCCAGTGCCGCACGACGTCCCAGCCGAGCGCGCCGGCCATCCCGCCCGTGAGCGGCGGCAGGCCCTCGATCGGCGGCGTCCGCAGCGCCTCGAGGGCCGCGCCGAGGACCTCGACGACGTCGCCCGACGTCGGGATGCCCACGGGTACGTCACCCGTCCACACCGCCTGGCCGCCGTCGGAGCTCAGGGTCGCGCGCGAGGCGACGCCCACGAACGACCAGCGCGACCACGTGCCGGACGCGTCGGCGGACTCGAGCACGAACGTGCCCGGCCGCCCCTGCGCGAGCGTGCGGTACAGGCCGACGGGCGTGACGTCGTCGGCGAGCACGCGACGCACGACCGGGACGACCCGGCGGTCGCGGGCGAGCTCGCGGAACGTCTCCAGGCCGGGCCAGGTCGCGCCCCAGGCGAGCTCGTCGGCCGTCGGGGCGGGGGTGTGCGTGTCCGTGGTCACCGGGCCTCCTCGTCCTGCGGGTTCCCGACGACGGCGGGCAGCTCGCCGCCGGCGTCGAAGCACGTCCGGGCGCCCGTGTGGCACGCGGCACCCACCTGGTCCACCTTGACCAGCAGCGCGTCGCCGTCGCAGTCGATCGCGACCGACCTGACGTGCTGCACGTGGCCGGACGTGTCCCCCTTGCGCCAGTACTCCTGGCGCGACCGGCTCCAGAACGTGACGCGGCCGGTCGTCAGGGTGCGGTGCAGGGCCTCGTCGTCCATCCAGCCGAGCATGAGCACCTCGCCGCTGTCGTGCTGCTGCACGATCGCGGCCACGAGGCCGTCGGCGTCCCGCTTGAGACGGTCGGCGAGGGCGGGGTCGAGCGGGCTTGCGGTCAGGTCGGGCACGCGTGCCATCCTCCCACGGCGCGGGGCGCGCGACGGCGTCCGTCCACGTCAGGTCCTGTGGTCACCGCGTCTGGGCGACCCAGCTCGAGTGCATGCGCGCGTAGACGCCGCCGGCGGCCACGAGCTCCTCGTGGGGGCCGACCTCGACGACGTGCCCGGCGTCGACGACGACCACGAGGTCGCTCGCCTCGGCCGTCGAGAGCCGGTGCGCGATCGTGATGGTCGAGCGCCCCGAGGTGAGCGTGTCCAGGGCCCGGGCGATGCGCACCTCCGTGGCCGGGTCGACGGCGGACGTGGCCTCGTCGAGGACGAGCAGGTCGCCCGCGGCCAGGTAGGCGCGGGCCATGGCGACGAGCTGGCGCTCCCCCGCACTGAGCGACTCGCCGCGCTGCCCGACCCGGGTGTCGAGGCCCGCAGGCAGGTCGCCGGCCCAGTCGGTCAGCCCGAGCGCCTCGAACGCGGCGGCCACCTGTGACCGCACGGCCGGGTCGTCGGCGCCGGCCGCCGGCAGGTCGCGCAGCCCGTAGGCGACGTTCTGCGCCACGGTGCCGTCGAACAGGAAGCCCTCCTGCGGCACCAGCACCACCCGCTCCCGCAGGGAGTCCAGGCGGATGTCGCGCAGGTCGACGCCGTCGAGCAGGACCTGCCCCTCCGTCGGGTCCATGAGCCGTGCGACGAGCTTGGCGATCGTCGTCTTGCCCGAGCCGGTCTGGCCGACGACGGCCACCTTGCTGCGCGACGGCAGCTCGAGGTCGACGCCGTGCAGCACCTCCGGTCCGTCCGGGTACGCGAACCGCACCCCGCGCAGGCTCACGGCGGCCGGGCCGCGCGGGCTCGTGACCCCGGCCTCGCCCGGGTCGGCGACGTCGACGGGCGTCTCGACGACGGCGAGCACCCGGCGCCAGCCCGCCACCGCGTTCTGCAGCTCGTTGAGGATCTCGGTCGCCATCTGGACCGGGCCGGTGAAGAGCTGCACGAGGAAGAGGAAGGCCACGAGCTGGCCGGCGGTCAGGCCCCCGCCGACGCCGACGTACGAGCCGACGACGACCACCACCGCGAGCACGACGTTGGCCATGAAGGTGCCCGAGGAGAACACGCTCGCCACGAGCACCTGGGCGTGCGCCTGCGCGCGCCGCGTCTCCTCGACCGCGGCGTCGACGCGCCGGCCGGTGCGTGCCGCGACGCCGTAGGCGCGGACCGTCTCGGCCCCGACGACGGCCTCCGAGATCGCGCCGAGCATCGCGCCGGTGCGGGCACGCACCGCGGCGTAGGCGCGGCTCACGTAGACCTGCGCCTTGCGCAGCACGAGGAACAGCGGGACGAAGCAGACCCAGACCACGAGCGTGAGCTGCCACGAGTAGACGGCCATGAGGACCGTGGCGACGAGCACCTGCAGCGTCGAGACCAGCAGCATGATGCCGCCCCACTGGACGAACAGGGAGATCGTGTCGACGTCGCTCGTGACCCGCGAGACGAGCGCGCCACGTCGCTCCGTGCCCTGCGACAGCGTCGACAGGTCGTGCACGTGCCGGAACGCGCGGACGCGCAGGCTCGCGAGCCCCGCCTCGGTCGAGCGGAACAGCCGGACGTTGACGAGCGCCGAGCACAGGCCGGCGACGACGAGAGCGCCCGCCGCGAGCGTGACCAGGAGCCCGACGCGCGCCGCGTCGGGACCGCCCGCCGCGAGGATCCCGTCGTCGATCGTGCGCTGCACGGCCACGGGCACGACCACCCGGCCCGACGCGGCCAGCACCGCCAGGGCGAGCGTCAGCCACAGGCCGTCCACGATCTGGGGCGAGATCTGCACGCCTCGGCGCAGGGTCGCCAGGACGCCGAGCTCGCTCGTCGTCGCGATGCGCGAGTCGCTCACCGGGCCACCTCCTCGGCCTCGTCGTCCAGCCCGTCGGCCACGTCGTCGTCGAGCCCGTCGTCGTCGAGCCCGTCCTCGTCGAGCGCGTCGTCGTCGAGCCCGTCCCGCACGCCGTCGTCCCACCCGGCGTCGTCGCCCGCCGTCCGCTCGCCCGCGGCGCGCTCGTCAGCGACCTCCCGCGCCCGGCGGGCCGTCTCCTCCTCGTACGCGGTCGCGAGCGCGCGGTAGCCCGGGTCGCGGGCGAGCAGCTCGGCGTGCGTGCCGACGTCGACGACGCGGCCGCCATCGAGGTGCACGACCACGTCCGCGAGCGCGACCGACGACATGCGGTAGGCGACCATGACGACGGTCGTGGCGCGCCGCCCGCTCGCCGTGCGCTCCGCGGCGAGTCCCGCGAGGATCTCCTGCTCGACGCGCGGGTCCACGGCGCTCGTGGCGTCGTCGAGCACGAGCAGGCGCGGGCGGCGCACGAGCGCCCGGGCGATGGCCAGGCGCTGCCGCTGGCCGCCGGACAGGTTGGCGCCGCGCTCGCCGAGCGGGGCGTCGAGCCCGTCGGGCAGCGCTCGCACGACGCCGTCGACCCGGGCCAGGCGCAGCGCCTCCCAGACCTGCTCGTCCGTCACGGCGCGCTCGGGGGCCGCCGCGTCGTCCTCGGGGTCGGCGAGGGTGACGTTGGCCCGCACGGTGTCCTCGAACACGAACGTCTGCTGCGCGACGAGCGCGACCTGGGCGGGCACCTCTCCCTCGGCGAGGGTGCGCACGTCGACCCCGTCGAGCAGCACGCGCCCGCGGGTCGGGTCGCTCAGCCGCGCGAGCAGCGACACGAGCGTCGTCTTGCCGCTGCCCGTGGTCCCGACGATTGCGACGGTCGAGCCGGGCTCGACGTCCAGCGTGACGTCGTCGAGCAGGCGCGCCGTGCGGCCGGCGGCCGGCACGTCGAGGCCCACGCCGTCGAGCCGGACGGCGAGCCCGCCGTCGCGCCGGGGCAGCCGCACGCTGCCGGGCTCGACCGAGCCCCGCGCGTCCAGGACGCGCGCGATCCGCTCGTAGCCCACGAGCGCGCGCGGCAGCTCGCCGAGCACCCAGCCGAACGCCCGCACGGGCACGGCCATGATCGTCAGCAGGTAGGCCGCGGTGACGACGTCGCCGGCGTCGACCGCGCCGGTCGCCGCGCGCCAGGCGCCGACGGCGAGGACCAGCAGCGTGCCGAGCGACGGGAGGAGCTCGATGACGGGGTCGAAGAACGCGCGCACGACGCCGACCCGGACATTGGCCGCGCGCAGGGCGTCGGTGCGCTCCGCGAAGCGCTCCTCCTCACGGTCGGCGGTGCCGAGCGACTTGACCAGGAGCGCCGCCTCGAAGCTCTCGTGCGCGACGTCGGCGACCTCCGCGCGCAGCTGCTGCGCACGCGTCGCGGCGGGCGACATGTACCGCTGGAAGACGAGGTTGGCCGCGATGGCGGCCGGGATGACCAGGAGCGCCGCGGCGGCGAGCCACAGGTCGATGCCGACGAGCATGACCGTCGACACGACGATCATGACCACGACGCCGAGCGCGAACGGCAGCGGGTTGAACACGCCCGTCGCCGCCTCGACGTCGGCGCTGGCGTTGGACAGCAGCTGGCCGGTCGGGTGCGCCCGGTGCCACGACATGGGCAGCCGCAGGTACTGGCGCGTCACGCCGCGGCGGTGGTGCGCCTGGATGCTGGCGTACCCGAAGCCCGCGAAGATGCGCCGCGCCGCGACGCTCAGCGCGAGGGTCAGCGCGACGCCGCCGAGGACGAGCCCGGCCTGCCAGATGCGCGCCTGGGCCTCGGGGTCGCCGCCGATCGCGGGCACGACCACGGCGTCGGTGGCCCACCCCACCGCGCGGCTGACGGCCACCGTCGCGGCGCCGAACAGCGCGGACGCGACGACCGCGACGAGGTAGAGGCGCGGCTCGCTGCGCATGCCGCGCCACATGAGCGCGGCCGAGCGCCGCACCCGCGAGCCGGTCAGGGCGGCGGGACGTGGTGCACCCGTCATCAGCGGACCTCGACGCCCGCGGCGCGCATGGCGTCCTTGACCTGGGCGACCGTGAGCACGCCGAAGTGGAAGACGCTCGCGGCCAGCACCGCGTCCGCACCGGCGCGGGCGGCCGCGACGAAGTCCTCCGGCGTGCCGGCCCCGCCCGACGCGACGAGCGGCACGTCGACGCGCGACCGCACGGCCGCGATCATCTCGAGGTCGAAGCCCGCCGTCGTGCCGTCGGCGTCCATCGAGTTGAGCAGGATCTCCCCCGCCCCCAGCCCGGCGGCGCGCTCGGCCCACTCGACCGCGTCGATGCCCGTGCCCCGGCGCCCGCCGTGGGTGGTGACCTCGAACCCCGACGGCGTGGTGACGTCCCCGGTGACGCGGCGCGCGTCGACGGACAGCGTCAGCACCTGGCTGCCGAAGCGCTCGGCGATCTCGGCGACGAGCTCGGGCCGCGCGATCGCGGCCGTGTTGACACCGACCTTGTCGGCACCCGCCCGCAGGAGCCGGTCGACGTCGTCGGTCGACCGCACGCCGCCGCCGACGGTGAGCGGGACGAAGACCTGGTCCGCGGTGCGCCGCACGACGTCGACCATGGTCTCGCGGCCGCCCGAGGACGCCGACACGTCGAGGAACGTCACCTCGTCGGCGCCCTCGGCGTCGTACCGGCTCGCGAGCTCGACGGGGTCGCCCGCGTCACGCAGGTTCTCGAAGTTGACACCCTTGACCACGCGGCCGGCGTCGACGTCGAGGCACGGGATCACACGGACGGCGACGGACATGCGCGGCTTCACCCCTGGGCGTTGTCGGAGGACTCTGCAGGCCCCTGCTCGGACGGCTCGGCAGGGTCGACCACCGGACGGTGGGCGTCGAGGATGTCGACCACGTACACGAGCGTCTCGTCGGCGAGGTCGCTGCTGGTGCCACCGTATCCGAGGTGCGGCGGCACCACGAGCAACACCTGCGACCCGACCGTCTGTTCCAGCAGGCCCTGGTCCCACCCCTCGACGAGCTGTCCCACGCCGATCGTGACGGTCTGCGGGGCGTGGTCGGCCGACCAGGTGGTGTCGAACACGCCCCCGTCGCTCCAGCGGACGGCCGTGAACCGCACCGTGAGCACGTGCCCGATGCGGACCTGGGGTCCGGTGCCGCGCACGAGGGGCACGACCTCGAGGTCGGTGGGCGGCGGCTGGTCGGCCGGGACCGTGACCGACGGCGCGCCGTCGGCCGCGCGGGTCACCGTGGGCAGCCCCTCGACGGGCTCGACCTCGGTGCCCCACGCCCGGGTGGGGAGAACGTCGACCACGAGCACGACGGGCACGCCGGCGTCCTCGTCCACGACCAGGAGCCGGGCCCCGACGCGCTGGCCGCTCAGGGTCGCGTGGAGGTTGTGGCCGAGCGCCTCCTCGGACATCGTCATCCACGCGGGACCCTCCCCCCACGTGTCCTGGATCACGGTGCGGTCCCTGCCGTCCTCGGCGTACAGGTGCAGCAGGACCGGCTCGCCCTCGGCGACGGGCTCCCCGGAGCCGGACCACACGGTGCGGGCACCGGGCTGCGTGACCGCGAACGGGACGTCGTACTCGAGCGTCGGCCGCTCGGCCACGGTGCCGGCGACCTGCACGGGTGCCTGTGCGGGCCGCGACGCCGACGCGCCGTCGCCGAGCAGCGAGGCGGCGGCCGAGCAGCCCCCGAGCGCGAGCACGCTCGCGAGCAGCGCGATCAGCAGGAGGGTCGGTCGGCGAAGCACCGCAGCAGTCTGCCACGTGCCCGCCGACGGGCCCCGCACCGACCCGGCGTCACGTCGAGCCAGGCGTCACATCGAGCCGGGCGTCACATCGACTCGATGAGCCGCTCGACGCGCTCGTCGACGCTCCGGAACGGGTCCTTGCACAGGACGGTCCGCTGCGCCTGGTCGTTGAGCTTGAGGTGCACCCAGTCGACCGTGTAGTCGCGCCTCGCCTCCTGGGCCGCGCGCACGAAGTCGCCGCGCAGCTTCGCCCGCGTGGTCTGCGGCGGGATCGCGGTCGACTCGAAGATCTCGAGGTCGGTCGTGACGCGCTCGACCATGCCGCGCGCCACGAGCAGGTTGTACAGGCCCTCGGTACGCGAGATGTCGTGGTACGCCAGGTCGAGCCGCGCGACGCGCGGGTCGTCGAGCGCGAGCCCGTGCTTGGCCCGGTACCGCTCGATGAGGCGGAGCTTGATGACCCAGTCCAGCTCGCGCTCGACGAGCGAGAGGTCCTGGGTCTCGAGCGCCCGCAGACCGCGCTCCCACAGGTCGAGCACCTGCTTGACCACGGGCGTGGGGTCGATGTGCGCGTCGACGTGCTCGCGGACGCGCTGGAAGTACTCGGCCTGGATGTCGACGGCGGTCGCGGTGCGCCCGCTCGCGAGCTGCACCGGGTGCAGCCCGGTGCGGTCGTGGCTGATCTCCCGGATCGCGCGGATCGGGTTCTCGAGCGAGAGGTCCCGCATCGGCACGCCGGCCTCGACGAGCCGCAGCACGAGGTCGGTCGCCCCGACCTTGAGCATCGTCGTCGGCTCGGCCATCGAGGAGTCGCCGACGATGACGTGCAGGCGCCGGTAGCTCTCCGCGTCGGCGTGCGGCTCGTCGCGCGTGTTGATGATGGGCCGCGACCGCGTGGTGGCGCTCGAGACGGCCTCCCAGATGTGGTCCGCCCGCTGCGAGAGGCAGTACACGGCACCGCGCGGCGTCGCGAGCACCTTGCCGGCCCCGGTCAGGACCTGGCGCGTGATGAGGAAGGGCACCAGGACCTCGGACAGGCGCGAGAAGTCGCCCTGCCGGCGGACGAGGTAGTTCTCGTGGCAGCCGTAGGAGTTGCCCGCCGAGTCCGTGTTGTTCTTGAACAGGTGCACCTTGCCGGGCAGGCCCTCGTGCTCCAGACGCTGCTGGGCATCGGCGACGAGGCCCTCGAGGATGCGCTCGCCGCCCCGGTCGTACGCGACGAGCTGGCGCACGTCGTCGCACTCCGCGGTGGCGTACTCGGGGTGCGAGCCGACGTCGAGGTAGAGGCGCGAGCCGTTGCGCAGGAAGACGTTCGACGAGCGTCCCCACGCCACGACCTTGCGGAACAGGTACCGGGCGACCTCGTCGGCCGACAGCCCGCGGCCGTCGTCGGCCGCGCAGGTCACCCCGTACTCGGTCTCCAGACCGAAGATCCTGCGGTCCATGCCGGTCCCTCCCCTCGTGCGCTCCACGACGCGTCGTCCGTCAGGCCCCGGGTGCCTTCAGCAGGTCGGCGAGCGCCGCACCGCCGATGCGTCGGAACGCGCGCCGCGGGCGGCGGCGGTCCAGGACGGCGACCTCGAGCTGCGTCGGCGGGATCTCGCGCTCGCCGCCGTCGGCGACGAGGTTCCCGTCCGGTCCGACCGCGCCGAGGGTGCGCACCGCGAGCCGCAGCACCTCGTCGAGCGGCATGTCGGGACGCCAGGACTCGGCGACGCGTGCCCCGAGCTGCTCCGCCTGCCCGCCCATGACGACGTGGCCGTGCTCGTCCGCGACGGAGCCGTCGTACGACAGGCGGTAGACCTGGTCCTCGGCCGACGTCGGCCCGACCTCCGCGACGACGAGCTCGACCTCGAGCGGCTTGGACTCGGTCGTGAACACCGTGCCGAGCGTCTGGGCGTAGGCGTTGGCCAGCCCGCGCGCGGTCACGTCGGTGCGGTCGTAGGAGTACCCGCGCAGGTCGGCGTAGCGCACGCCCGCGACGCGCAGGTTCTCGAACTCGTTGTACTTGCCGACGGCGGCGAACGCGATGCGATCGTAGATCTCGGAGATCTTGTGCAGCGCGCGCGAGGGGTTCTCCGTGGCGAACGCGATCCCTCCGTCGTACGCGAGCACCACGACCGACCGGCCGCGCGCGATGCCCTTGCGCGCGAAGTCGGCCCGGTCCTTCATGAGCTGCTCGGGCGAGACGTAGAACGGCATGGTCATGCGCGTGCACCTCCGTGCGGGCCCTCGCGGCGCTCGGCCAGGATCTGCTCGGCGAGCGTCGCCAGCTCGTCGTCGTCGACACGCCGGTAGCCGTCGGCCGTCACGGTCGCGACGACGGGCCAGATGCGGCGCACCGTGTCGGGACCGCCCGTGGCGCTGTCGTCGTCGGCCGCGTCGTACAGCGCCTCGACCGCGACGCGCACGGCGGCGGCGGCGTCCAGGCCCGGGCGCCAGAGCTTCTTGAGCGCCCCGCGCGCGAAGACGGAGCCGGAGCCCACGCTGTGGTGGTCGTGCTCCTCGTAGCGGCCGCCCGTGACGTCGTAGCTGAAGATGCGCCCGAGCCCGCGCTCGAGGTCGTAGCCACCGAACAGCGGCACGACGGCCAGGCCCTGCAGCGCGAGGGACAGGTTGCCCCGGATCATCGTGGACAGCCGGTTCGCCTTGCCGTCGAGCGACATGAGCGAGCCCTCGATCTTCTCGTAGTGCTCCAGCTCCAGCTGGAACAGCCGCACGAGCTCGACGGCGATCCCCGCGGAGCCGGCGATCCCGACCGCCGAGTACTCGTCGGCCGCGAACACCTTCTCGATCTCGCGGTTCGCGATCATGTTGCCCTGCGTGGCGCGGCGGTCGCCCGCCATCACGACGCCGCGCGGGCCGTCGCCGGGCCCGAACGTCAGGGCCACGATCGTGGTGGCGTGCGGCGCGAGCCCCGACGCCGACCCGCCCGCGCCGCCCGACGCCGCCAGGCGTCGCCCGGGCAGCAGGTCGGGGGCGTGCTCGCCGAGGAAGTCCACGAAGGACGACGATCCCGGGCGCAGGAACGCGTCCGGGAGTCGTCCTGAGGTGTCAGCCGTGGTCATGGAGGCTCACTGACCGCCCTTCTGGACGAAGCCCCGGACGAACGACTCCGCGTTGGTCTCGAGCACCTCGTCGATCTCCTCGAGCAGGGCGTCCACCTCGGCGTCGCGCTCCGCCGCCTGGGGGGCTGCGGGCGCCGGTGCCCCCGCGTCGTCGTCGGGCGCGCGGTCCTCGTGCTGCGGGTTGACCCGTTCCTGACCGGCCATGGTCCGCCTCCTTCGCTCGGTCCTGCGATGAAGTGTCGCGAACGTCAGCCTATGCGCTGGGACGCCCACCGTGCGTGCGGCGGGCCCGCGTGTGCGCCCAGGGCTGAAACCTCACCCCTCGCCGCGCAGGCCCTTGAGCAGCGCGGCGGCGTCGGCGCTCGCGTCGAGCAGGGCCCCGATGTGCCGGCGCGTGCCCCGCGTGGGGTCGAGCATCGGCACGCGCTGCAGGGCGGCGGCACCGGGGACGTCGAAGATGACCGAGTCCCAGCTCGCGGCCGACACCTCGTCCGCGTAGCGGGCCATGACCTCGCCGCGGAACCAGGCGCGGGTGTCGGCCGGCGGGTGGTGCACCGCATGGGCGACCTGCTCCTCGTCGACGAGCCGCTCGACGGCGCCGGACGCGACGAGGCGGTGGTAGATCCCCCGCTCGGGCCGGACGTCGGACCACTGCAGGTCCATCGCGTGCAGCCGCGGGTGGTCCCAGTCGAGGCCGTCGCGCGAGCGCAGCCCCTCGAGCAGCCGCCGTTTGGCGACCCACTCGACCTCGCGCGCGCACGACGCGGGGTCGGTCCCGAGCCGCAGCAGCACCGAGCGCCAGCGGTCGAGCACGTCGTCGGAGGGCGCGTCCGAGCCCAGGGCCGCGAGCGCCCGGCCCACCACGTCGGCGTACGCCGTCTGGACCTCGAGCGCGGTACGGGTCGTGCCGTCGGCGAGCTCGAGCGGGGCCGTGAGCCCGAGGTCGCGGGACACGAGCTGGACGTCGCGGACGGGGTCGGCGAGCCGGAGCGCGGCCAGCTCGGCGCGCGCGGGGACGCCCGCCTCGGCGAGCGCGTCGAGGTGCTCGAGCACCCACAGCACGAGGGACGTCGTGCCGAGCTTGAGGTACGTGGCGACCTCGAAGTGGTTGGCGTCGCCGAGGATCAGGTGCAGCCGCCGCCAGCGGGTCCGGTCGGCGTGCGGCTCGTCGCGCGTGTTCACGATCGGGCGGCGCAGCGTCGTCTCGAGGCCCACCTCGGCCTCGATGTAGTCGGCACGCTGCGAGAGCTGGTAGCCGGCCTCGCCGCCCGTGGGCCCGAGGCCGACGCGGCCCGAGCCGGTGAAGACCTGGCGCGTGACGAGGAACGCCGTCAGGAGCTCGACGAGCGTGCCGAACGGCAGCGCCCGGTCGACGAGGTAGTTCTCGTGCGTGCCGTAGCTCGCGCCCTTGCCGTCGACGTTGTTCTTGTACAGCACGACCTCGGACCCGGGCAGCCTCGCCAGCTCGCGCGACGCGGCGAGCATGACGCGCTCGCCCGCGACGTCCCACAGCACGCCGTCGAGCGGGTTGGTCACCTCGGGCGAGGAGTACTCCGGGTGGGCGTGGTCGACGTAGAGGCGCGCACCGTTGGTCAGGATGCAGTTCGCGGCGCTGGGGTCGT
This sequence comes from Isoptericola sp., assembly GCA_031180595.1. Taxonomy (GTDB): domain Bacteria; phylum Actinomycetota; class Actinomycetes; order Actinomycetales; family Cellulomonadaceae; genus Isoptericola. The sequence continues at coordinate 50,289 of JAPSLQ010000003.1, forward strand.
CGTACTCCTCCCCCGCGGGCCGGTCGACGTCCTCGGGCGCCTGCGTCCGCCGGGACCGGCCGCCGGGTGTCGCGGCGCTGCCCGCGACGCGGGACGACGCCGGGCCGGCCGAGGTGTCGACCGCGACGGTCGACCCCGCGACCGGCCCGGACGGGGCTGGCCGCGACGGGTCGTCCGTCAGGAGCGAGGGGTGCGCGGACGCCCGCTGCAGGTGGAAGCCCCGGGCGTCCTGCAGCGGGTCCTCGTCGTCGTAGTCCCAGCGGGCGGGCGGGTGCCCGCCGGGCCGGCCGCCCGACACCAGCGCCCGGTAGGTCGTCACGACCTGCGAGCTCATCAGCATCGGGTTGGCCAGGGGCCGGCCCGGGGACAGCACGCCGTACTCGGTCTCGATCCCCATCACGCGACGAACGCTCACGCGTCCACCCTATGGCTCACAGGTACTGGCCCGTGCTCGTCACCGTGTCGATCGTGCGCGGCGCACCGTTCTCGCCCTTCTTCTGGACGATCGTGCGGATGAAGACGATCCGCTCGCCCTTCTTGCCGCTGATCCGCGCCCAGTCGTCGGGGTTGGTGGTGTTGGGCAGGTCCTCGTTCTCCTTGAACTCGTCGACGCACGCGGACAGCAGGTGCTCGACCCGGATGCCCCGCTGGCCGGTGGCCAGGAAGTCCTTGATCGCCATCTTCTTGGCCCGGTCGACGACGTTCTGGATCATCGCGCCGGAGTTGAAGTCCTTGAAGTACAGGGTCTCCTTGTCCCCGGACGCGTACGTGACCTCGAGGAACTGGTTCTCCTCGTCCTCGGCGTACATGCGCTCGACCACGCTGCGGATCATCGCCTCCACGGCCTCGGTCGCGCTGCCGCCGTGCTCGGCGAGGTCGTCCGTGTGGATCGGCAGGTCCGGCGTGAGGTACTTGCCGAAGATCTCCTCGGCACCCTCGGCGTCGGGGCGCTCGATCTTGATCTTCACGTCGAGGCGGCCCGGGCGCAGGATCGCCGGGTCGATCATGTCCTCACGGTTCGAGGCGCCGATGACGATGACGTTGTCGAGCCGCTCGACGCCGTCGATCTCGGCGAGGAGCTGCGGCACGATCGTGGTCTCGACGTCGGACGACAGCCCCGTGCCACGTGTGCGGAACAGCGACTCCATCTCGTCGAAGAAGACGACGACGGGCATGCCCTGCGACGCCTTCTCGCGGGCCCGGGCGAAGATCAGCCGGATGTGCCGCTCCGTCTCGCCGACGTACTTGTTGAGCAGCTCGGGGCCCTTGACGTTGAGGAAGAAGCTCTTCGCGTTCGGGTCCCCGCCGCGCTTGTCCGCGACCATCTTGGCGAGGGAGCTCGCGACCGCCTTGGCGATGAGCGTCTTGCCGCAGCCGGGAGGGCCGTACAGCAGCACGCCCTTGGGCGGCCGCAGCCCGTGCTCGCGGAACAGGTCGGGGTGGGAGAACGGCAGCTCGACCGCGTCGCGGATGGCCTCGATCTGCGGGCCCAGGCCGCCGATGTCCTCGTAGGCGATGTCGGGGACCTCCTCGAGGACGAGCTCCTCGACCTCCGACTTGGGGACGACCTCGAACACGAAGCCGCTGCGCACGTCGACCGTGAGCGAGTCGCCGACGCGCAGGTTCGAGCCGGTCACCGAGCCGGCGAGCCGGACCACGCGCTCCTCGTCGGCGCGCCCGACGACGAGCACCCGGTCGTCGTCGAGGACCTCCTTGACCGTGACGAGCTCGCCGGTGCGCTCGAAGCCGCCGGCGGACACGACCGTCATGGCCTCGTTGAGCTTGACCTCCTGGCCGGGCTTGAGCTCGGCCACGTCGAGGCTCGGGCTCGCCGAGACGTGCATCTTGCGGCCCGACGACGAGATGTCGACCGAGCCGTCGTCGTGCGCGGCGAGGAACGTGGCGTACGTGCCCGGGGGCTTGGCGAGCTCGTCGATCTGCTTCTTGAGCTCGACGATCTGGTCGCGCGCGGCGCGCAGCGCCTCGGCGAGCCGCTCGTTCTTGGCGGCGAGGAGCGCGAGCTGGGCGTCCCGGCTCGGGCCCGTGGGCTCGGGGCGGACAGTGTTCTCGGTCATCGCATCCCCCTCTCGTGCAGGCCCCGGGTGGTGACCTCCCCGTCCGGGAAGGTGCCCCCGAGATACAGCACCCTAGAGGGGAACGCGGACACTCGACGGTTCATTTCGCGGTGAGGTCCGCAGGTTCACACGACCATCACGCCACGGTGACCGCACCGAGACCTGCGGCTCACCCGTCCTCGGGGGCCTGGCCGACCTCGCGCCGGGCGCGCCGGAGCTTCTTGTCGGACACGGGGCGCTCCCCGAGGTCCTCCTCCGTCCACTCGGCGTCGGGGCCCGGGTAGGCGCCCTTGGCCGGGCGACGGGTGCGGTCGGGCGGCGCGACGCCGTCGGCCAGCCGCCGTGCGGTGACGAGGAAGCCGGTATGCCCGATCATGCGGTGCTGGGGGCGCACCGCGAGCCCCTCGAGGTGCCAGCCGCGGACCATCGACTCCCACGCGGTCGGCTCGGCGAACCGGCCGTCGGCGCGCAGGTCCTCGGCGGTGCGCGACAGCTGGGTGGCCGTGGCGACGTACGCGACGAGGACGCCGCCCGGCACGAGCGCCCGCGCGACGGCGTCGATGTTCTCCCACGGCGCCAGCATGTCGAGCACGACGCGGTCGACCGTCCCCGGCTCGGCGGCGGTGGGCAGCACGTCCGCGAGGTCGCCCACCGAGAGGCGCCAGGCCGGGTGCGGTCCGCCGAAGAACGTCTCGACGTTGCCGCGCGCGATCGCCGCGAAGTCCTCGCGCCGCTCGATCGAGTGCAGCTCGCCCGCGTCGCCGACGGCGCGCAGCAGCGACATGGTCAGGGCGCCGGAGCCCACGCCGGCCTCGACGACCCGCGCGCCCGGGAAGATGTCCGCCATCTGCACGATCTGCCCGGCGTCCTTGGGGTAGACGACCGCGGCGCCGCGCGGCATCGACAGCACGTAGTCGCTCAGCAGCGGCCGCAGCACCAGGTACTCGATCCCGGCCGTGTTGGTCACGACCCAGCCCTCGGGCTTGCCGATGAGCTCCTCGTGGCGGAAGTAGCCCTTGTGGGTGTGGAACGTCCCGCCGGGCTGGAGGGTGATGGTGTGCAGGCGACCCTTGGGGTCGGTGAGCTGCACCTTGTCGCCCACGCGCAGGGGTCCGCGGCGCTGCTCGGCGCCGGTGGCCGCGGGGTTCTTCGGGGGCGTGGGGTCGGGGGAAGTCACGGCGGGCCAGTCTACTGGCGCACCGCCGCCGCGACGCGAGCGACGTCCAGGACGCCGGTGACCCGTCCGCCGTCGAGCACCGGGACGACGCGCGCCCCCGCCGACGTCCGGGCGAGCCGCTCGAGGAGCTCCGGGCCGGACAGGTGCGCGTCGACGCCCGAGCCCGGGGGGAACGGTACGACGGCGGCGTCGACCGGCGTCGAGGCGGCCTGCGCGTCCGGAACGGCTCCGGCGGCGGCCGGGTCGACCCACCCCAGCGGCTCGCCCGAGGGCCCCACGACAACCAGCGCGCTGCTCGGGTGGCCGGCGACGGTCGCACCGGCCGCGGCGACGCTCGTGCCGGAGGGGACGGCGACCGCGGGCGCGGCCAGCGTGCGCACGCTCAGCCCGGACAGGCGCTCGCGACGCCGCTCCGCCGTGATCGCGTCCCCGGCTCCCGTCCACAGGAACGCACCGATGAGCGCGGCCCACATCACGGTGACCCAGCTCGTCTGGCGTCCCTGGACCAGCGGCCACACGAGCGCCCAGACGACCACGCCGACCGCCACGACGCGCCCGAACCACCCGGCCACCACGGTGCCGCGCGTCCGGGACCCCGTGACCGCCCACACGAGCGACTCCAGGATCTGGCCGCCGTCGAGCGGCAGACCGGGAAGGAGGTTGAACAGGCCGACGAACGCGTTGGAGAACGCGCCGGCGTAGAGCAGCATCGCCGGCACGGACAGGACGGTCTGGGCCTGGAACGCGAACCAGAGGCCGGCCGCGAGCGCGAGGTTGGTCAGCGGGCCGACGACGGCCACGAGCGCCCCGTCGACCGGCCGCCGCGTGACCCCGGTGTACGCCGTGTGGCCGCCCCACAGCGTGACCGCGAGCTCGGTCACCTGGTGCCCGCGGGCCCGGGCGACGAGGGCGTGCGCGACCTCGTGCAGGAAGACCGAGCCGAACAGCAGCAGCACGAAGGCGAACGAGACGACCAGCACGCCGGTGGTCTCCAGGAGCGGGGCGAAGGCACGCACGGTGGGCGCGAAGACGAACGTCAGCACGACTGCGGCGAGGAACCACGACGGCGTCACGACGACGGGTGCGCCCGCGACGCGGCCGACGACCCAGCCCTTGGAACGAGAGGTCACGCCGTCAGGCTATCCGCGACCCCTGTGGACGGCCTGACGGACGTGTCGCCGACCCGCCGTAGGGTGGCGCGCATGACGACGACCGCCGAGCACGTCCTGCCGACGGCGGACGAGGCCGCGCCGCGTCCGCCGGCGCTGTCGCCGTCGCGGGCGAACGACTTCATGCAGTGCCCGCTGCTGTTCCGGTTCCGCATGGTCGACCGGCTGCCGGAGCCGCCGTCGTCGGCGGCCGCGCGCGGGACGCTGGTGCACGCGGTGCTCGAACGGCTCTACGACGCCCCGCTCGGGGAGCGCACCCGCGACGCGGCGCTCGCGCTCCTGCCGGGAGAGTGGGAACGGCTGCTGACCGCCGAGCCGCGGTACGCGCAGCTGTTCGCCCCGGGCGGCGACGCCGACGGCGTCGCCGTCGACGACTGGCTGCGCGGCGCCGGGAAGCTGCTCGGTACCTACTTCACGCTCGAGGACCCGAACCGGCTCGAGCCCGAGTCGCGCGAGCTGCGCGTCGAGACGCGGCTGGCCGACGGGCCGCTGCTGCGCGGCGTCGTCGACCGGCTCGACGTCGCGCCGGACGGGGCGGTGCGCGTCGTCGACTACAAGACGGGCAGGGCGCCCCGGCCCGGGTTCGAGGCCTCGGCCCTGTTCCAGATGCGGTTCTACGGGCTCGTGCTCTGGCGCGAGCGCGGCACGCTGCCCCGGATGCTTCAGCTCGTGTACCTCGGCGACGGCCAGGTGCTGCGCGCCGAGCCCAGCGAGCGGGAGCTCGAGGTCACGGAGGCCAAGGTCCGGGCGCTCTGGTCGGCCATCCAGGAGGCGGCCCGGACGGGCGAGTGGGCGGCCCGCCGGACCCGGCTGTGCGACTGGTGCGCGCACCGGTCGGTGTGCCCCGAGTTCGGCGGCACGCCGCCGGCGATCCCCGAGGGAGCGCTGCTGGAGCGCCTCGGGGTGGACGCCGCGTGACCCTCAGGCGGCGTCGTCGCGCCTGCCGGTGAGGTCGAGCACCTCGCCGGCCGCGATCCGCGCGACCGTGCCGAGGTCCACCTGCGTGAGGGACGAGGCGCGGCTCAGCCCGGCCAGGTGCGGGACGGGCACGACCGCCTCCACGCCGAGCGTGCGGGTCCCCGCGGCGAGCGCCGAGGCGATGCCCGTGGGCGAGTCCTCGATCGCCACGCAGCGCCGCGGGTCGACCCCGAGACGCTCGGCGGCCTCGAGGTACGGCTCCGGGTGGGGCTTGCCACGGGTCACCTGGTCGCCGGTGACGAGCGTGGTGAACGCCCCGGCGGGACCGCGCGAGACGACCTCCTCCGCCAGGACCGCGTAGGACATCGTCACGAGCGCGCAGGGCACGCCGGCCCCGGACAGGGCGGCGAGCAGCTCGCGCGCGCCCGGCTGCCACGGCACGCGGGAGCGCACCTGGCTCGTGACGCGCTCCAGCAGGTGGTCGACGATCCGCTCGACCGGCATGTCGACGCCTGCCTCCTGCAGCACCTCCGCCGACGTCAGCAGCGGGTTGCCGACGAGCTGCAGCGCCTTGTCGTGCGACCAGTGCCCCCCGTGGGCCTCGACGAGCTCGTGCTCGGCGCGGATCCAGTACGGCTCGGTGTCGACGAGGGTGCCGTCCATGTCCCACAGGACGGCGTCGGGCAGCGGCAGGGTGGCGGTGTTCAGGGCGTCCTCCCGGGGTGGGGTCGGGCACGGGCAGACCTGAGCGTACCCACGTGCGGGTCGACGACGCCGGTGCGACCGTGTGGCCATGCGAGTCGCCGTCGTGGGAGCCACAGGGAACGTCGGTACCGCGCTGCTGCGCGCGCTGAGCACCGAGACGCGGGTGACGTCCGT
>JAPSLQ010000116.1 GCA_031180595.1 Isoptericola sp.
GCCGAGGTGGCGGGCCGCCTGCCCGCGGAGATGTCCGGCGGGCAGCAGCAGCGCGTCGCGATCGCGGTCGCGGTCGCCAACGCGCCGCGCGTCCTGCTGGCGGACGAGCCGACGGGCGAGCTCGACGAGGCCACGAGCGTCGAGGTGCTCGAGGCGCTGCGCTCGGTCAACCTGGCGACCGGCGTGACCACGCTGGTCGTCACCCACGACCCGGCGGTGTCCGAGCACGTCGCGCGCACGGTGCAGATCCGCGACGGCCGCACGTCGACCGAGGTGCTGCGCCGCACGGAGGTCGACGAGCACGGGGCCGAGCGGCACGTGGCCGAGGAGTTCGCGGTGCTCGACCGCGTGGGCCGGCTCCAGCTGCCGCCCGACTTCGTCGAGGCGCTCGACCTGCGTGACCGGGTGCGGCTCGCGCTCGAGCCGGACCACGTCCAGGTCCGGCCGGACCGGAGGGAGCTGTCATGACCGCGACGCCGGCGACGGGCGCTCGCTACGCGCTGCGTGCCGAGGCGGTCTCGCGCACGTTCGGCTCGGGCGCCGCCGAGGTGCACGCGCTGGTCGACGTGTCGCTCGAGGTCGCCCCGGGGGAGCTGCTCGTGGTCCGGGGGCCGTCGGGCTCCGGCAAGACCACGCTGCTCAACGTGCTCGGCGGGCTCGACCGGCCGACGTCGGGCCGGGTGCGGCTCGACCAGGACCGCGAGCTCACGGCGATGTCGCCGGGCGACGTGCTCGCCGTGCGACGGGACGAGATCGGGTACGTGTTCCAGTCGTTCGGACTGGTGCCCGTGCTGTCGGCGGCCGAGAACGTCGAGGTCCCGCTGCGGCTGCGCCGGACGCCCCCCGCCGAGCGTGCCGAGCGCGTGGCGCGGGCGCTCGAGCTCGTGGGGCTCGCGGGTCACGCGGACCAGCGCCCGTACGAGCTGTCGGGCGGGCAGCAGCAGCGCGTCGGCATCGCGCGGGCCCTCGTGGCGTCGCCGCGGGTGCTCCTGGCCGACGAGCCGACCGGCCAGCTCGACTCCGGCACGGCCGCCGTCGTCATGGACCTGGTCCGCGACCTGGTGCACACCCAGCGCGTCGCCGCCGTCGTGACGACGCACGACCCCGACCTCATCGCGCGCGCCGACCGCGTCGTGACGCTCCGCGACGGTCGGACCGATTCGAGCGACATGCACGGCTCCAGATGACCGGAGCGTTGCGTCCAGATACCGATACGGTCACGGTTTCAGGCGCAAACGGGGCAAGCGGGATGACTTTGGCCGGGGGCGTGATTAGGCTCACGGCGCATCGTGCAACGCGTCACCTGTGCGCGGCTGCACCCCGCCGGAGGGCAGAATCCTCGACGGCGAGCGAACCTACCCAGGAGGACACGTGACACCTCGACGACGACTTGCAGGCTTCGGCGCCTTCGCGCTCGCCTCGGCGCTGATGCTGAGCGCCTGCGGCGGCGGTGGCGGGAACACCGACACCGGTGAGGGCACCGACGGCGGTGCGACGGAGGGCGGTGCCACGACCGGCATCGTCACGGTCAACGGCACGGAGCCGCAGAACCCGCTGACGCCGGGCATGACCAACGAGGTCGGTGGCGGCCTCGCGGTCAAGAACATCTTCGCCGGCCTCGTCTACTACGACGCGGACGGCGCGTCCCACTACGAGATGGCCGAGTCCATCGAGTCCGAGGACAACCAGACCTGGACGATCACGATCCAGGACGGCTGGACCTTCTCGGACGGCACGCCCGTCACCGCGCAGAGCTACGTCGACGCGTGGAAGTACACGGCACTGCTCTCGAACGGTCAGAACCAGCAGTACTTCTTCCACGACTTCGCGGGCTGGTCGGAGACCGAGGACTCGGAGATCGCGGTCGAGGTCGTCGACGAGCTGACGTTCACCGCCGAGCTCATCGCCCCGTCGGCCGACTTCGAGCTGTGGCTCGGCTACACGGCGTTCATGCCGATGCCCGAGGTCTTCTTCGAGAACCCGGACATCTACACCGACGCCCCGGTCGGCAACGGCCCCTACGTGGTCGAGTCGTGGGAGCACGAGAACGTCATCTCGCTGCGCCCCAACCCTGACTACCCGGGCCCGCGCACGCCGCAGAACGGCGGCATCGACATCGTGATCTACACGGACGAGAACACGGCCTACAACGACCTGCTCTCGGACAACCTCGACATCATCACGAACGTGCCGTCGTCGGCCTTCCAGACGTTCGAGTCCGACCTGGGCGACCGCGCGGTCAACCAGCCGGCCGCCGTCATCCAGGTCGTGCAGGTGCCGGAGTGGCTGCCCGAGTTCCAGGGCGAGGCCGGCACGCTGCGCCGCGCCGCCATCTCCCGCGCCATCGACCGCGAGCAGGTCACCGAGACGGTGTTCGCGGGCACGCGCACCCCGGCGACCGACTTCACCTCGCCCGTCATCGACGGCTACTCGGACGACATCCCGGGCTCCGAGGTGCTCCAGTACGACGCCGAGGAGGCCAAGCGCCTCTGGGACGAGGCCGAGTCGATGGACCCGCTGGGCGACTACACGCTCCAGCTCGCGTCCAACGCCGACTCCGACCACCAGACGTGGGTCGAGGCGGTGTGCAACAACATCCGCACGGTGCTCGAGATCGAGTGCGAGTTCTACCCGTACCCGACGTTCGCCGAGTTCCTCGACGCGCGTGACGCGGGCGACGTCCCGGGCATCTTCCGTGGCGGCTGGCAGGCCGACTGGCCGGCGATGAGCAACTTCCTCGGGCCGATCTACGGCACGGGCGCCGGCTCCAACGACGCCCAGTACACGAACGAGGAGTTCGACGCGGTCCTGAGCGAGGCGGGCCAGGCCCCGACCCCGGAGGAGGCGACCGAGCTGTACAAGCAGGCGCAGGAGATCCTCTTCCAGGACCTTCCCGGCATCCCGCTCTGGTACAACAACGCCACCGCCGGCTACGCGGAGACGGTCGACAACGTCGCGTTCGGCTGGGACAGCGACCCGATCCTGCACGAGGTCACCAAGGCCGAGTGACCCTGACGTGAACCGGTGCGGGCCGCCCCACAGGGCGGCCCGCACCGGTCGCCGATTGGGAGCCGTTGGCCCCCGGCGGGGTGGGGGGCGGGGGACCCCCCCGGCCCCCGGGGGGGGCCCCCCCCCCGGGCCCCCCCCCCCCGGTCGCCGATTGGGAGCCGTTCGCCCGCGTCGGGTACGGTCGCGGGCGACCACTCGTCGCGAGGGGGCGGGGTGCGTCACGGCGCACCCCGCCCCGTCGCTGTCCGGAGCCCATCGGATCCGGAAACCTGACCCGTAGCCCCGGGGGAACCCCGGTGCCCACGAGGAGACGACTACGCATGCTCTGGTATCTCGGACGCAGGCTCCTGCAGGTGATCCCTGTGTTCCTTGGGGCGACGCTCCTGCTGTACGCCATGGTGTTCCTGCTTCCCGGCGACCCGGTGGCCGCGCTCGGTGGAGAGCGCGGGCTGCCGCAGGCCGTCCAGGATCAGATCCGCGAGCGGTACAACCTGGACAAGCCGTTCCTGGTGCAGTACCTGCTCTTCCTGCAGGGGGTCTTCACGCTCGACTTCGGCGTCGACTTCCGCGGGCGCGAGATCATGGACGTGATCGCGAGCGCGCTGCCCGTCACGTTCAAGCTCGCCGTCATGGCGCTGGTCTTCGAGGCGATCCTCGGCATCGGCTTCGGTCTCGTCGCCGGCATGCGCAAGGGCGGCTGGTTCGACGGCTCCGTGCTCGTGATGAGCCTGTTCGTCATCGCCGTCCCGACGTTCGTCATCGGCTTCGTGCTCCAGTTCGTGGTGGGCGTCCAGCTCGGCTGGCTGCCCGTCACCGCAGGACGAGATCCCGGGTTCCGCAGCCTGCTCATGCCGGCCGTCGTGCTCGGCGCGGTCTCGTTCGCGTACGTCCTGCGGCTCACGCGCACCTCGGTGGCGGAGAACCTCTCGGCCGACTACGTGCGCACCGCGCGGGCCAAGGGCCTGCGGCGCAGCCAGGTGACCGGCCGTCACGTGCTGCGCAACTCGCTCATCCCCGTCGTGACGTTCCTCGGTGCCGACCTCGGCTCGCTCATGAGCGGCGCGATCGTGACCGAGGGTATCTTCAACATCAACGGCGTCGGAGGAACCCTCTTCGACGCGATCACGCGCGGCGAGAACGTCACCGTCGTCTCCCTGACGACGGTGCTGGTGCTCATCTACATCGCCGCCAACCTGATCGTCGACCTGCTCTACGCCGCGCTCGACCCGAGGATCCGCTATGCCTGAGAACCGCTACGCCCCGGTGCCGCGACCCGGCCAGGAGCACTTCACCGCCCCGGTCGACGAGGGCGGCCTCGGTGCCGTCGACGCCGTCAGCACGAGCGAGGCCCCGTCGAGCTTCTGGCGCGAGTCGTGGGGCGAGATGCGCCGCCGCCCCATGTTCTGGGTCGCCGCGGCCATCATCCTGCTCGTCGTGGTGGTCGCCGCCTTCCCCGGCCTGTTCACGTCGCTGGGCCCGCGCCAGTGCACGCTCGCGCAGTCGCTCGCCGGCCCGCAGCCCGGCCACCCGTTCGGCTTCGACTTCCAGGGCTGCGACATCTACTCCCGGACGATGTACGGGGCCCGCGCCTCGGTCCTGGTCGGCGTGCTCGCCACGGCCATGGTCATCGTGTTCGGCACGACCATCGGGGCCGTCGCCGGCTACTACGGCGGCTGGTTCGACACGATCCTGTCGCGCCTCACGGACATCTTCTTCGCCGTCCCGATCGTGCTCGCCGCGATCGTCGTCATGTCGGTCACGACCAACCGGACGAGCTTCTCCGTCGCGTTCGTGCTCGCCCTCTTCGGGTGGACGTCGATCGCCCGCATCACGCGCGGCACCGTCCTGTCGGTCAAGAACAACGAGTTCGTCACGGCCGCGAGGTCGCTCGGCATGGGCCGCGGCGCCATCCTCGTCAAGCACGTGCTGCCGAACGCGGCCGCGCCGATCATCGTGTACGCGACCGTCGCGCTCGGCACGTTCATCGTCGCGGAGGCCACGCTGAGCTTCCTGGGCATCGGCCTGCCGCCGAACGTCGTCTCGTGGGGTGGTGACATCTCCAAGGCGCAGAACTCCATCCGGGTCGCGCCCGAGATCCTCTTCTACCCGGCCGGCGGCCTGGCCCTGACGGTGCTCGGCTTCATCATGATGGGCGACGTCGTGCGCGACGCCCTCGACCCGAAGGCACGCAAGCGATGACCACCCAGTTCCCCGTGACCAGCGGCTCCCCGCTCTCCGACGGCGAGACCCGCCCGACGGAGCAGCCCCTGCTCGAGATCCGCGACCTCGCCGTGTCGTTCACCACCGCGGCCGGTGAGGTCAAGGCGGTGCGCGGCGCCGACCTCACCGTGTACCCGGGCCAGTCGGTCGCGATCGTCGGCGAGTCGGGCTCCGGCAAGTCGACCCTCGCGCACGCGATCATCGACCTCCTGCCCGGCACGGGCAAGGTCACCGGCGGCAGCATCCAGTTCGACGGCCGCGAGCTCGTCGGCCTCGACCGCAGCGAGATCGAGCACCTGCGCGGCCGCGACATCGGCCTGGTGCCGCAGGACCCGATGTCGAACCTCAACCCGGTGTGGCGCATCGGCACGCAGATCGAGGAGGCGCTCAAGGCCAACGGCTTCCAGGGCGGCAGGCGCGAGCGCAAGGAGCGCGTGTCGGGACTCCTGGCCGAGGCCGGCCTGCCCGACGCCGAGCGGCGGGCGCGGCAGTACCCGCACGAGTTCTCCGGCGGCATGCGCCAGCGCTCGCTCATCGCGATCGGCCTCGCCGCCCGGCCGAAGCTGCTCATCGCCGACGAGCCCACCTCGGCCCTCGACGTCACGGTGCAGCGCCAGATCCTCGACCACCTCGAGGTGCTCACGCGCGAGCTCGGCACCGCGGTCCTGTTCATCACCCACGACCTCGGGCTCGCCGCGGAGCGCGCCGAGCACCTGGTCGTCATGTTCAAGGGCCGTGTCGTCGAGTCGGGACCGGCGCGCCAGATCCTCGCGGACCCGCAGCACCCGTACACCCAGCGCCTGGTGTCGTCGGCCCCGTCCCTCGCGTCGCGGCGCATCCAGGTCGCGCACGAGCAGGGCGAGCAGTCCGGCGAGCTGCTCGCGCGCCACGCGGACCAGGAGGCGACGCGCGTCCCCGACGTGGTCGTGACCCGCAACCTCACGAAGGTCTTCCAGATCCGCGGTGCGCGGCCCGGCTCGTCGGTCGACTTCACGGCGGTCGACGACGTGAGCTTCAGCCTCAAGAGGGGGACCACGCTCGCCCTGGTGGGCGAGTCCGGCTCGGGCAAGTCCACCGCGGCCAACATGGTGCTCGGTCTCCTGGAGCCGACGTCGGGCACCGTGGAGTTCGACGGCGTCGACGTCTCGACGCTCGGCACCAAGGAGCTCTTCGCCTTCCGGCGCCGGATCCAGCCGGTGTTCCAGAACCCGTACGGGTCGCTCGACCCCATGTTCTCGATCTACCGCTCGATCGAGGAGCCGCTGCGCCTGCACGGGGTCGGGAACAAGAAGCAGCGCGAGGCGCGCGTGCGCGAGCTGCTCGACATGGTGTCGCTGCCGCAGTCGGCGATGCGGCGCTTCCCCAACGAGCTGTCCGGCGGTCAGCGCCAGCGCATCGCCATCGCGCGGGCCCTCGCGCTCAAGCCCGAGGTCATCGTGCTCGACGAGGCCGTCTCGGCGCTCGACGTCCTCGTCCAGGCGCAGATCCTCGAGCTCCTGGGCGACCTCCAGGACGAGCTCGGCCTGTCGTACCTCTTCATCACGCACGACCTCGCGGTGGTCCGCCAGATCGCCGACTCCGTCGTCGTGATGCAGAACGGCAAGGTCGTCGAGCACGCCCCGACCGACGAGGTGTTCGACAACCCGCGCGAGCAGTACACGCGGGACCTGCTGGCCGCGATCCCCGGTGCGCGTCTCGAGGGCGCCGAGCTCGCCGGCTGACGCAACGCAGGGACGACGCCGGCGGGTCCGCACCGGACCCGCCGGCGTCGTGCGTTTGCCGGTGGGCCGGGACCGGGCGAGCCTGGCTGGCATGACCTCCAGACCGCGTCCGACCCCGGCCGTGTTCTACCCGGCCGGGGGCATCATCCTCGTGTTCGTCCTGCTCGCCGTCATCGCCACCGACGCCACCGAGAGGGTCATGAACACGCTCCAGTCGGACGTCATCGGCGTGTTCGGCTGGTACTACGTGCTCCTGGTGGCGGGGTTCGTGATCTTCGCGATCTGGATGGGGCTCAGCCGGTTCGGGGACATCGTCCTCGGCCCCGACGACGAGGACGCGTCCTTCCGGCTCCCCGTGTGGTTCGCGATGCTGTTCGCCACCGGCATGGGCATCGGGCTCGTCTACTTCGGCGTCGCCGAGCCGCTGTCGCACTTCGTCAGCCCCAAGCCCGGGGTCGAGGGCGACGCGCCCTTCCTCGCGCAGGCCGCGATGGGGCAGACGTACCTCCACTGGGGCTTCCACGCCTGGGCCATCTACGTGGTCGTGGGCCTCGCGCTCGCGTACGCCGTCCACCGCAAGGGCCGGCCGGTCTCGATCCGCTGGGCGCTCGAGCCGCTGCTCGGCGACCGGGTCAAGGGCTGGCTCGGCAACGCCATCGACGTCGTCGCGATCGTGGGGACGGTGTTCGGCGTCGCGACCTCGCTCGGGCTGGGCGTGCTGCAGATCGGTGCCGGGCTGGGCTACCTCGACGTCGTGCAGCCGAGCACGGCGCTCAGCATCGGCCTCATCGCCGCCATCACCGCGATCGCCGCCATCTCCGTCGCCTCGGGCCTCGAGCGCGGGATCAAGTGGCTGTCGAACGCCAACATGACGCTCGCCGGGGTGCTGCTGCTGGCGGTGGTCGTGGTCGGGCCCACGCTGTTCCTGCTGCGCGAGTGGGTGCAGTCGTTCGGCTACTACTTCGACAACGTGGTGCGGCTGACGTTCGACACGCTCGCGTTCCGGGGGGACGAGGGCCTCGCGTGGGAGTCCGGCTGGACCATCTTCTACTGGGGCTGGTGGATCTCCTGGGCACCCTTCGTGGGGGTCTTCATCGCGCGGATCTCGCGCGGGCGCACCGTTCGCGAGTTCGTGCTCGGCACGCTCGTGGTGCCCATGCTCGTCACGACCGTGTGGTTCGGCGTCTTCGGCGGCGCCAGCCTGCATCGGGAGATCACCGAGCCGGGGTCCATGCTCGTCGACGGTGCGGTCAACACCGACACGGCGATGTTCCAGCTCTTCTCCACCCTGCCGGGCGGCACGGTCATGGCGGTGGCGGCGATCGTCCTCGTCGTCGTCTTCTTCGTCACGTCGTCGGACTCCGGGTCCTTCGTGGTCGACATGCTGGCGCACGGCGGCAACCCGAACCCGCCCCTGTGGAGCCGTCTGTTCTGGGCGGTCCTCCAGGGCCTCGTCGCGATCGCGCTGCTGCTGTCGGGCGGGCTGCAGGCGCTGCAGACGGCGGCGATCCTCATCGCCCTGCCCTTCTCCGTGGTCATGGTCGCGATGTGCTTCGCCACGGTCAGGGCGCTGGGGGAGGAGCACCACCAGATCGTGCGGGCCGAGCGGCGGCTCGCGCGCCGGGAGCTCGAGCAACGAGTCGCCGCACGCGTCACCGAGGCCGTGACCGAGTCCGTGACGGAGACGGTCACCGAGTCGCTGGCAGCGCAGGGTGACGCGGCACCCGGGGGCCGGTCGAGGGGCTGGCGACCGGGGCGGCGCGGGACGCCCGGGTAGGATGGACCGGCGCCGGGGTCCCGGCCGCTCCTCCCCCACGGAAAGAGAACCGTAGATGTCTGTGCGCTCCGACCTGCGCAACGTGGCGATCGTCGCCCACGTC
>JAPSLQ010000117.1 GCA_031180595.1 Isoptericola sp.
GGCCCTCAGTGCTGGCTGCGGTACTTCTCGTCGCCGATGAACTCGGTGACCTCGTCGAGCACGCCGTCCTCGTTCATGTCGGCGGTACGGGCCTTGCGCGCGTCCCACCGCAGGGTGGCGGCACCCAGGATCGCCGCGATGACGGAGGCGGCGAGGATCGCCGACTTGGCGCCCAGCGTGTGCTCGGACCCGTGCCCGAACGAGAGCTCCGAGATCAGGAGCGACACCGTGAACCCGATGCCGGCGAGGAAGGCGACGGGCAGCAGGTCGCGCACGCCGATGCCCTGGGCCAGCCGCAGGCCGGTGACGCGCGTGACGATCCACGTCGTGCCCAGCACGCCGAGGACCTTGCCGAGCACGAGCCCCGCCACGATCGCCGGCACGACCGGCTGGCCGAGGATCTCCGAGGGGCCGCCGCCGTCCCGGATGTCCACGCCCGCCGCGAAGAACGCGAACAGCGGCAGGGCGAGCCCCTGGGACCACGGCTTGACCTTGTGCTCGTAGTGGTGCGTCCGCGCCTCGCGCTCGCCGTGCGCGGCGCGCGCGGCGACGGTGAAGCCCATGAGCACGCCGGCGACCGTGGCGTGCACGCCCGAGGCGTGCATGAACGTCCAGGCGATCGCGAAGAGCGGGATCAGCACCCACCAGCGGGGCGAGCGCGACCGCACGTGCCAGCCGAACAGCGCCACGAACACCAGCGCGAGCCCGAGGTAGCCGAAGTGCAGCTCGCTCGTGTAGAAGACGGCGATCACGACGATCGCGAGGAGGTCGTCGACGACGGCCAGCGTGAGCAGGAACGTGCGGATGGCCGCGGGCAGGCCCTTGCCGAACACCGCGAGGACGGCGAGCGCGAACGCGATGTCCGTCGCCGTCGGGATCGCCCAGCCGTGCAGCGCGCTGGGGTCGCCCAGCACCACGACGAGCGCGACGTACACGAGTGCGGGAACGGCCATTCCGCCGACCGCCGCGATCATCGGGACGCCGGCCTCCCGCGGGCTCCGCAGGCTTCCGGCGACGAACTCGTGCTTGAGCTCGAGCCCGACGACGAAGAAGAAGATGGCGAGCAGGCCGTCGGCGGCCCACGCCGCGAGCGACAGGTCGAGATGGATGTGGACCGGACCGATGTAGCCCGGGCCGAACACGGTCTCGGCGAGGGTCAGGTAGCCGTCGCGCCAGGGTGAGTTCGCGAGGATCAGCGCCAGGGCGGCGGCACCGATGAGGAGCGCGCCGCCGGTCGTCTCGCGCGAGACGAAGCGGCGCAGGCGGGTGCCGAAGGACGGGGAGGCGACGTCGGTGCTCAGGGCATGCTCCTGTCGTGGTCGGGGCGGGGTCTCCGGCCGGCGTCGCAGCCGGCGTCGCCGACCAGACTTCCCGGCTCACCGGGGACCAGGGTACCGGGCGTCGACCGGTGGACGCCCGCACGGTCAGGCCCTGGTCATCGCCAGCAGACGCCGTACGGTGTTCCAGTTCCGCCCGGTCGTCCAGGTGCCCGCCGCCTCGTCGAGGGCCGCGGGCGTGAGCCGGGACCGGCCGATCCCGTCGCGGTAGTGGACGAACAGGACGCCCTCGGCCACGGCGAGCAGCTCGCGGCCGGGGCTCGCGAGGTCGAGCCGTGCGATCCCCGCGGCGTCGACCGGCCGCGGCCCGACGTGCACCTGCAGGCGGGCCGGGTCGTCCTGCGCCGCCGCGGGGAACGGGTTGGCGGCGGCGACGGCGGCGAACCGGTCCGCGTCGATCGCGACCGCGGGGATCTCCGTGCCCAGCCGCTCCGCGAGGGCACCCGTGACCTTCGCCGCGACGTCCGCCGCCCGCATGCCCACGGGCGCCGCCGCGACGAGGTTGCCGCTCGTCGCGTAGGTGCGGGCGTCGGCGAGGCCGGCGTCCGCGGCGGCGGCGCGCAGGTCGTCGGAGGAGACGCGCCCGCGGGGACCCAGGTTCACCCCGCGCAGGAGCACGACGTACGTGGCCGATGCGGTCATGGCTCCATGCTGCACGCGGGGGCCGCCCGGACGCACACCGCGGACGCCCGGGTGAACTCTGGATGACGATCTGCGACCCGCCGCCCCCAGGGGTGGTGAGACGAATCACAGAGCCGTAGTTTGACGTCAAGGACGGCACCCAGCCGTTCTTCGGGAGGCCAGCCGATGGAGTATCCGCTCCGCGCAGGAGGGCCGGCCCCGGTCCTGCGGCGCGGTGTCGCTCGCACGGCCGGTCGCCCGCCCCACCCACCAGCCCGCCCTGCCCGGAGCGACCTCGCGAGGTCCGCCGTCCGGCACCAGGGCGGCGACGGCGCCGAGGCGCCGGAGGGAGCACGCCGTGGCCCAGACCGCACCCACCCCTGAGACCCGTCGCACGTTCGTCGTCGACACGTCGGTCCTGCTGTCCGACCCGCGCGCGATCTACCGCTTCGCGGAGCACGACGTCGTGCTGCCCGTCGTGGTCGTCACCGAGCTCGAGGCGAAGCGTCACCACGCGGAGCTGGGGTACTTCGCCCGCAGCGCGCTGCGGGCGCTCGACGACCTGCGGGTCAAGCACGGCCGCCTCGACGCCCCCCTCCCGGTGGGCGACCAGGGCGGCACGCTGCGCGTCGAGCTCAACCACACGGACGCGCAGGTGCTGCCGGCCGGCTTCCGGCTGGGCGACAACGACACGCGCATCCTGTCCGTCGCGGCGAACCTCGCGGCGGAGGGCAGGGCGGTCACGGTCGTCTCCAAGGACCTGCCGATGCGGGTCAAGGCGTCCGCGGTCGGCCTCAAGGCGGAGGAGTACCGGCACGAGCTGGCGGTCGACTCGGGCTGGACAGGCATGCGCGAGATCGACGTGGCGGACGAGCAGATGGGCCGCCTCTACGAGCACGAGGACCTCGAGCTCACCGCGCTGGACCCGATGGTGCTCGAGGCCGCAGCGCCCCTGCTCTGCCACACGGGGCTCGTGATCCACTCGCCGCGCGGCTCCGCCCTCGGGCGGGTGACCGCCGACAAGAAGATCCGTCTCGTCCGTGGCGACCAGGACGTGTTCGGCGTCCACGGGCGCTCGGCCGAGCAGCGGATCGCGATCGACCTGCTGCTCGACGAGGAGGTCGGCATCGTCTCGCTCGGCGGCCGGGCCGGGACCGGCAAGTCGGCCCTGGCGCTGTGCGCCGGGCTCGAGTCGGTGCTCGAGCGCCGGCAGCACCGCAAGATCCTCGTCTTCCGGCCGCTCTACGCCGTCGGCGGGCAGGAGCTCGGGTACCTGCCCGGCTCGGAGTCCGAGAAGATGAACCCCTGGGCGCAGGCGGTCTACGACACGCTCGGGGCGCTCGTCTCGCACGAGGTCGTCGACGAGGTCATCGACCGCGACATGCTCGAGGTGCTGCCGCTGACGCACATCCGCGGGCGCTCGCTGCACGACGCGTTCGTCATCGTGGACGAGGCCCAGTCGCTCGAGCGCAACGTCCTGCTGACCGTGCTGTCCCGGGTGGGGCAGGGCTCGCGCGTCGTCCTCACGCACGACGTGGCGCAGCGCGACAACCTGCGCGTCGGCCGGCACGACGGCGTCGCCGCGGTGATCGAGGCGCTCAAGGGCCACCCGCTCTTCGCGCACGTGACGCTCACGCGGTCCGAGCGCTCGCCCGTCGCCGCGCTCGTCACCGAGATGCTCGAGGGCCTCGACCTGTAGCGGTCACCGGCGCGCCCCGGGGTGGAACCCCCCAGCCCCGCATCCCGGGGCGCGCCGAGTCGTGCACGTCGACGGTACCAGGTGAGGTAAGCCTTACCGAATACCGTTCGTGCGGCGTGAGGCTCAGGCCTGCGGGGGGCGGGTCATCGACAGGACGTCGAGCGCCTCGTCGAGCTGCGCCTCGGTGACCTCGCCGCGCTCGACGAACCCGAGGGCGACGACGGCCTCGCGCACGGTGATGCCCTCGGCCACGGCCTTCTTGGCGACCTTCGCCGCGGCCTCGTACCCGATGACGCGGTTGAGCGGCGTGACGATCGACGGCGAGGACTCGGCGTACGCGCGCGCCTTGTCGACGTTGGCCGTGATGCCCGTGACCGTCTTGTCGGCGAGGACGCGCGAGGCGTTCGCCAGCAGGCGGATCGACTCCAGCACGCCCTGCGCGATGACCGGGATCTGCACGTTGAGCTCGAAGGAGCCGCTCGCACCGGCCCACGCGACCGTCGCGTCGTTGCCCACGACGCGCGCGCACACCATGAGCACGGCCTCCGGCACCACGGGGTTGACCTTGCCGGGCATGATCGAGCTGCCCGGCTGCAGGTCGGGGATGAAGATCTCGCCGAGACCGGTGTTGGGGCCCGAGCCCATCCAGCGCAGGTCGTTGCAGATCTTCGTGACCGACACCGCGATGGTGCGCAGCGCGCCCGAGAGCTCGACGAGCCCGTCGCGCGCCGACTGCGCCTCGAAGTGGTCGCGCGCCTCGGTCAGCGGCAGGCCGGTGTCCTCGCGCAGCAGCTCGATGACCCGCTGCGGGAACCCGGCGGGCGTGTTGATGCCCGTGCCGACGGCGGTCCCTCCGAGCGGGACCTCGGCCGCGCGGGGGAGCGCCGCCTCGAGCCGCTCGACGCCGTAGCGCACCGCGGCCGCGTAACCGCCGAACTCCTGCCCGAGGGTCACGGGCGTGGCGTCCATGAGGTGCGTGCGGCCCGACTTCACGACCGTCGCGAACTCCTCGGCCTTCGCGCCGAGCGCGTCCGCGAGGTGGTTCAGCGCCGGGACGAGGTCGCGCACGACGCCGGCCGTCGCCGCGACGTGGACCGACGTCGGGAACACGTCGTTCGAGGACTGCGAGGCGTTGACGTGGTCGTTCGGGTGCACCGGCCGGCCGAGCGACCGGGAGGCGAGCGTCGCGAGCACCTCGTTCGTGTTCATGTTCGACGACGTGCCCGAGCCCGTCTGGAACACGTCGACGGGGAAGTGCTCGTCGAGGGTGCCGGAGGCGACCTGGTCGGCCGCGGCGACGATGGCGTCCGCGACGTCCTGGTCGAGCACGCCGAGCTCGGCGTTCGCCCGGGCGGCGGCCTTCTTGACGCGGGCGAGCGCCTCGATGTGGCCGCGCTCGAGCGGGGTGCCCGAGATCGGGAAGTTCTCCACGGCGCGCTGGGTCTGCGCGCGGTAGAGCGCGTGCGCGGGCACACGCACCTCGCCCATCGTGTCGTGCTCGATGCGGTACTCGGTCTCGGGCGCCCCGGCGCCGGGGACGACGGTGTCGGAAGTCATGCCTCTATCGTGCCGCACGCCCGCCGCGGCCCGGTGTGAGAGGCGTCACGACAGCGGCTGCTCGCCCACGTCACCCGCGGCCTCGACGAGCCGCACCGAGCCCTCGGCCAGGTCGTACTCGGCGCCGACGATCGCCGCGCGGCCCTCGCGCACGGCGGCACCCAGCGCCGCCGACCAGCCCTGCAGCGTTCCGACCGTGTGACGCACGTGCGCGGTGCGCAGCGTGTCGGGGTCGATCGTGGCCGGGGCGAGCGCCCCGCCCGCGCCGCTCGTGACTCCGGCGACCGACGGGACGACACGGTCGACGACGGCCCGGACGAACCCGGGAGGCTGCTCGCCCGTGGCGAGCGTCTGCGCCGTCGCGGCGACCGCGCCGCACGAGGTGTGGCCGAGGACGACGACGAGCGAGGCACCGAGGACCTCGACGCCGTACTCGATCGAGCCGACGACGGTGCTGTCGACGACGTGACCGGCGGTGCGGACCACGAAGACGTCACCCAGGCCCTGGTCGAAGACGATCTCGGCCGGCACCCGGGAGTCGGAGCAGCCGAGGACCACCGTGTGGGGGTGCTGCGCCGCCTGCAGCTCGCGGCGTCGGTCGCCTCCCTGCGACGGGTGGGCCGGCTCGTCGCGCACGAACCTCTCGTTGCCGGCGCGCAGCGTCGCCCATGCCTCTGCCGGGGTCATCGAACCTCCTCGGTACGGGTGTCGGTGTCCTGAGTCTCTGCGTGGTGGTGGTGGCGGTGGTCGTCTGCGGTCGTCGCGGCGAGCTCTCGGGCCCACGGCGGGTTCGCGCCCGCGCGCGAGACGGTCACTGCGGCGACCGCCGCGCACCGGGCGAGGAGCCGCTCGAGCGTGCCGAGGTCGACGGCGCGCAGGGCGTCCCGCCGGGCGGCGCCGAGCAGGTCCGCGGCCCACAGGCCGTCCAGCAGCGCGCCCATGAACGAGTCGCCGGCGCCGACGGTGTCGACGACGTCGACCTTCCGCGAGCCCACCGTGACCTCGCCCGACCGGGCGACCGCGGTCGAGCCGGCGCCGCCGAACGTCACGACGACGACCGACGCGCCCAGGTCGTGGACCCACGAGCGGGCCACGTCGAGCGGCGCCACCTCGGGCGCGAGCCACGCGAGGTCCTCGTCGCTCACCTTCACGACGTCGGCGAGCCCGACGAGCTCCTCGACCCGGGGGCGGGTGCGGTCGGCCGTGCCCATGAGCACGGGGCGGGCGTTCGGGTCGTAGGTGACCGTCGACGTCGCTCGCGCCGCCTCGACCAGCCGCAGCACGTCCGCGGCGCCCGGCTCGAGCACGGCGGCGATCGACCCGGTGTGCACGGCGAGGGTGTCCGCGTCCGCGGCGGCGCCGTCCGGCACCCGCCAGTCCAGGTCGAACTCGTAGGTGGCCGAACCTGCGGCGTCGAGCGTCGCCTGGGCGACGCTCGTGCGCTCGGCCCCGTCGCTGCCGTCGGCGAGCGCGACGTGCGACTCGTCGAGCCACGTGCGCACCGTGGCGCCGCGCCCGTCGCGGCCCAGCCAGGTCGCGAGGCGGACCTCGCGGCCCAGGCGCCCGAGCGTGAGCGCGACGTTCGCCAGGCTGCCGCCCGGGTGCTCCGCCGTCGACCCGTCGGGGCGCCGGACCACGTCGACCAGGGCCTCGCCGACCGCGAGGACGTGCGCGCCCATCAGGGCTCCTCCTCGACGTCGTCGGGGCTCGAGCCGGCCGGCGAGCCGCCGGACGCGGCCTGCGCGGCGGCGAGCCGCTCGCGTGCGCCGTCGAGCCACTGCTGGCAGCGGGCGGCGAGAGCCTCGCCGCGCTCCCACAGCGCGAGCGAGACCTCGAGGGGCTCGCCCCCGGCCTCGAGGCGTCCGACGACGCGCACGAGCTCGTCGCGCGCCTGCTCGTACGTCAGGGTGGAGGGGTCCGGCACGTCGACGGGGTCGTCGGTGAAGTTCGCGTCGGTCACGGGGACAGTCAACCAGCACCCGGCGGGCATCGTGCGCGGGTGTCCGGAAACGACGTGCCACGCCCGCGGTCCGTCGCGTAGCGTCGCCGCGTACGACTGCTGGAAGGAGCGGTGAGCGCCATGGGCCACGTGGACGTCGGCCACGTCGAGTACTACCTGCCCGACGGGCGCGCCCTCCTCGGCGACCTGTCGTTCCGCGTGCCCGAGGGCAGCGTGACGGCGCTCGTCGGCCCCAACGGCGCCGGCAAGACGACGCTGCTGCGCCTGATCACCGGCGAGCTCCGGCCCGACGGCGGCACGGTCGCGGTCAGCGGGGGTCTCGGTGTCATGGCGCAGTTCGTCGGGTCCGTGCGTGACAGCACGACCGTCCGCGACCTGCTCGTCGCCGTGGCGCCGCCGCGCATCCGCGACGCCGCACGGGCGGTCGACGCGGCGGAGCTCGCGGTGATCGAGGCCGACGGCGACGAGACCGAGCAGATCCGCGTGCAGATGCAGTACGCGCAGGCGCTGGCGGACTGGGCCGAGGCGCGCGGCTACGAGGCCGAGACCCTGTGGGACGTGTGCACGACGGCGGCGCTCGGCGTGCCGTACGACCGCGCGCAGTACCGCGAGGTGCGCACGCTGTCCGGCGGCGAGCAGAAGCGGCTCGTGCTCGAGGCGCTGCTGCGCGGGCCGGACGAGGTGCTGCTGCTCGACGAGCCCGACAACTACCTCGACGTGCCGGGCAAGCGGTGGCTCGAGGACCAGCTGCGCGCGACCCGCAAGACGGTCCTGTTCGTCTCCCACGACCGCGAGCTGCTCTCGCGGGTCGCCGACCGGATCGTCGCCCTCGAGCCGGGGCCGGCCGGCGCGGACGCCTGGGTGCACGGCGGTGGCTTCGCCACCTTCCACGACGCGCGCCGCGAGCGGTTCGCGCGGTTCGAGGAGCTGCGCCGCCGCTGGGACGAGAAGCACGCGCAGCTCAAGAAGCTCGTGCTCACCCTGCGGCAGGCCGCGGCGAACAGCCCCGACATGGCGTCGCGCTACCGCGCCGCGCAGACCCGCCTGCGCAAGTTCGAGGAGGCCGGGCCGCCGCCGGAGCCGCCGCGCGAGCAGGACATCCGGATGCGCCTGCGCGGGGGACGCACCGGCACGCGGGCGTTCACCTGCGAGGCGCTCGAGCTCACGGGGCTGATGAAGCCGTTCGACCTCGAGGTCTTCTACGGCGAGCGTGTCGCCGTCCTGGGCTCGAACGGGTCGGGCAAGTCCCACTTCCTGCGGCTGCTGGCCGGCGACGACGTCGCGCACACCGGCCGCTGGCGGCTCGGGGCGCGCGTCGTGCCCGGCCACTTCGCGCAGACCCACGCGCACCCCGAGCTCTTCGGACGCACCCTCGTCGACATCCTGTGGGAGGACCACGCCCAGGACCGCAGCGCGGCGATGTCCGCGCTGCGGCGCTACGAGCTGACGACGGCGGCCGAGCGGCCGTTCGACCGGCTGTC